>JAPPDX010000065.1 GCA_028824415.1 bacterium
CCAGCAAGGCCGCCGTGATCGGCCTCACCAAGTCGGTCGGCAAGGAGGCCTGCACCGACGGTGTGCTCGTGAACGCCGTGGCGCCGGCGGTCATCTCCACACCCATGAACGCCGACACCGAACCCGAGGTGCTGGAGTACATGCTCTCCAAGATCCCCATGCGGCGCCTGGGCCTCGTCGACGAGGTGGCCGACCTGGTTTCCTGGCTGGCTTCGGACTCCTGCAGCTTCTCCACCGGGGCCGTCTACGACATCTCCGGGGGCCGCGCCACCTACTAGCCCTGCGGCGGCTACCCAGGCGGCGGGACAGGGGGGACGGCGATGGACGGCTTCGTGGCGCCGATCATCATCTGCGTCGGCTTGCTCGGGCTGCACGTCGTGCTGCCCGCCCGCCGCGTGACGGGGTACGTGACCGATCCGGCCACCGGGCACCCGTACACGTACCGCCTCAACGGCCTCCTCGTGCTCGCCGCGGCCGTCGGCGGCGGCCTGGCGGTGGGCGCAACCGGCTGGCTGTCATGGGGTTGGCTGCACGCCCATGCCTGGATGGGCGCGGCGGGTGCTACAGCGCTCGGGGCGGCGGTGACGGCGTGGTTGGTGTTCGCTCCACCCCGCCGGGCAGTGGCGCGGCCCAGGTTCTCGGGCGTCAGAGGATGGATCCAGGACTTCTATCTGGGCCGGGTCGAGAACTTCGCCTTCGCCGGGCGAATCGACACGAAGATGTACCTCTACGTCTTCGGCGCGGTGCTCCTGGCCCTCAACGTCTGCTCCTACGCCGCCTACCACGCTGACCGTTACGGCTCGGCGGCCAATCCCGGCGTGTACCTGCACGCCGCGCTCCTGGGCTGGTTCCTGGTCGACTACCTGATCTTCGAACGGGTCCACCTCTACACCTACGACATCTTTGCTGAGCGCCTCGGTGCCAAGATCGTCTGGGGCTGCCTGGCGTTCTACCCCTACTTCTACGCCGTGGGCCTCTGGGGCACGGCCCGCCTGCCGCAGTCTTCGCTGGTCCAGAGCGCCGGGCCGTGGTGGCTCGCCATGTCCGCCGCCGTCTTCGGGGCCGGCTGGGTGCTGGCGCGTGGCGCCAACCTGCAGAAGTACCGGTTCAAACGCTTCCCGGAGCGCTCGTTCCTTGGGATCGAGCCCCGTGCCGTCTCCGACGACCGGTCAAGCCTGCTCTGCAGCGGTTTCTGGGGCGTCTCCCGCCACGTGAACTACCTGGGGGAGATCCTCATCAGCCTCGGCCTGGCCTTGGCGCCGGGGCACCTGACCAGCGCCTGGCCATGGCTGTACGCGGCCTTCATGATCCCCTTCATGCTGATCCGCGAGCGCGCCGACGAGCGTCGCTGCGCCGCCAAGTACGGCGCTCTCTGGGACCGCTACTGCGAGCGCGTCCCCAACAGGATCATTCCCCGCCTCTACTGAGCCTCCGGAGGCGGGCGGCGGGGGTCACGCCGTTGTGACCCCGGCCGCGATGGGTCGAGCGCCTCGGGACTAGCCCTTGGCTTCGATGAAGGCGTCGGAGTACTTCACCTCGAAGTCGCCGGTGTCCACGATCTCCTCGAGGATCTCCACCGGGGCCACCGCCGGGTCGGAGATGAAGTCGAACAGCTCCTCGTCGAGCAGGTCGTAGGCGGCAGTGTTGGGGGTGCCGTAGTAGTTCCAGTTGGACAGCCAGGCGCCGTTCTCGCCGTCCAGCAGCCAGTTGATGAAGGTGTGGGCCGTGCAGGGTGCCGGGGCGTCGAACGGGATGCCCATGTTGTCGATCCAGCGGGTGCCGCCCTCCTCGGGCACGAAGTAGACGTACTGGGACGGGTCGTCGGTCTCCAGGAACTGCGTGAACATGTCACCGGAGTAGCCGTGGGCGACGGCCGTCTCGCCAGTGGTGAGCAGCTCGTCGGCCGAGTCGGTGTTGAAGGCGGCCAGGCGGTCGCGGCTGGCGGCCACGAGTTCCTTCGCCTCGTTCAACTCGGCGTCGCTGGTGGAGTTCAGCGAGTAACCCAGGTACTTCAGAGCCGCGCCGATGGTCTCGCGGGGATCGTTCAGCAACGAGATCCTCCCGGAGTACTCATCGGCGATGGCGGGATCGAAGATCAGCCCCCACGTGCGCGGGAAGTCCGCGCCCACGACGGCGGTGTCCACGGCGATACCGGTGGTGCCCCACTGGTAGGGCGCTGTGTAGTCACCCGCGGGGTCATACACCAGGTTCCGGAAGTCATCGGAGATGTTCGCCAGGTTCGGGACGGCGCCCTTGTTGAGCGGCTGGATGTGCCCGCCCGCGATCAGGATCGCCACCATGTAGTCCGACGGCACGATCAGCGAGTAGCCGGAGTTGCCCGCCGCGATGATCGGCTGCATCGCCTCGTTGGAGTCGTACACGTCCATCGTGACGCTCACGTCGAAGGTGGCCTCGAACTCGGCGAGTTGCTCCTCGTCGATGTACTCGGCCCAGTTGAAGATGGCGAGGTCGCCGTCGGTCTCGTCCACGGCGCAGTCGGCGACTCCTTCGCCGGCGGCCGCGGGTGCCGGAGCCGGCGGCTCCGGTGCGGGCGCCGGCGGCTCTGGTGCGGGCGCGGGCGGCTCTGGTGCGGGTGCCGCGGGAGCTGCGGGGGGACTGGCCTCCTCGCCGTCGTCGCCGCCGCAGGCGGCGGCCACGAGCAGGACCGCGAACAGCGCGGCAAGCAGCCGGATCAGGGATTTCGTGGACATGTGCTCATCTCCTTGTGTTGGTGTTGATTTGTCCTTTGGTCAGGTACTTCGGCGCGCCCGGTTGGCGGCCGGCACGCCCTGCGGTCCGGCCGCGCTGCCGCTGCGGGACCGCTGAACGAACAGCGAGAGGATCACCAGGCCGATCGAGGCGACCAGCATGACGACCGAGACGGAATTGATGAGCGGAGTGACACCCCGGCGGATCAGCCCGAACACGTACACGGGCAACGTGGTGGCCCCGGGCCCGGCGGCGAACTGGGTGACGACGACGTCGTCGAGGGAGAGCGTCAGGGCCAGGAGCGCGCCCCCGGCAACGCCGGGCGCGATCTGCGGAAGGGTCACGTGCCGGAACGCCTTCCAGCGGCTCGCATAGAGGTCCATGGCCGCCTCCTCGAGCCGGCGATCCATGCCGGCCAGACGCGCCCGCACCACCACCGACACGAAGCTGATGTTGAAGGCGATGTGGCTGACGGTGATGCTGGCGAATCCCTTGCGCAGGTCCGCATCGAACAGCAGGTTCAGGAGGTCGAAGAACTCCGAGAAGAACAGCAGCATCATCACCGCCATCGTCACGTCGGGGATGATGATGGGCAGGTACAGCAGAGCGTCGAACGTCTGCCGCCCACGGAACCGGAACCGCTCGATGGCCAGGGCCGCCAGAGTCCCCAGCACCACGGAGATGACCGTCGACAGCAGCGCGACCCTCACCGACACCCAGATGGCGTCCTGGACGCTCTCGTTCCGGATGAAGTCCTCGTACCAACCGAGCGTGAAGCCGCCCCAGCGTCCCACGTTGCGGTCGGCGCTGAACGAGAACACCACCAGCAGGGCGATGGGCGCGTAGAAGAAGGCGTAGACGAACCAGGCGTTGACGCCGAGCGCGGCCCGGGTGGGGCTCCAGCGCCCGGCGCGCTGGCGCACACGCGGCACCCGTCCGCCCGGCAGTGGCCCGCGGGCGATGACACTCACAGGTTCCGCCCTCCCGCGCGGAAGTACACGATGGTGGCGACGAGCATCACCGCCATGAGCACGAACGACAGCGAAGCCCCCACCGGCCAGTTCCGGGCGGTCAGGAACTGGGTCACGATGTAGCTGCCCAGCAGGGTGGTTTTCGCCCCGCCGAGGATCTCCGGGGTCACGTAGGCGCCGAGGCTCGGCACGAAGACGAGGATCGATCCGGCGATCACCCCCGGCCGCGACAGCGGGAACAGGATCCTGCGGAAGCTCTGCCACCCGGAGGCGTAGAGGTCGCGTCCCGCCTCGATGAGGGACATCTCGATGCGCTCGATGGAGGCGTAGAGCGGCAGGATCATGAACGGCAGGAACCCGTACACCAGGCCCAGCACCACGGCGCTCGGGGTGAAGAGGATCTCCAGTTCGCCGAGCCCGAGGAAGTCGGTGATGCGGCTGATCACGCCGTCCTTGCCGAGGATCACCCGCCAGGCGTAGTTGCGGACCAGGAAGTTGGACCAGAACGGGATCATCACGAACACCAGCAGGATGTTGCGCACCTTCGAGCTGCGGGTCGTGAGGTAGTACGAGAACGGGTAGCCGATGACCAGGCAGATGGCGGTCGTGAGCAGCGCCAGCCACAGCGAACGGAAGAGGATGTCGCGCACGATCGGCGCGGCCAGGCGGCGGTAGGCGTCGAAGCCGGCGTCGGTGAACACGGCCTCGCCGAAGCGGTTGCGGTTGGCGAAGGAGTAGGCGAAGACGATGCCCAGCGGGATGGCGAAGAAGATGAGGAGGTAGAGGTAGGCGGGTCCGGCCAGCAGGAAGCCCCTCCTGGACTCCGCCTTGGCAGCCGCCCGCTCGAACTCCGGCGTGGCCGCGCCGGCTGTGGTCACCTCAGGGGGCACCTCGGCCAGGGTCATCAGTCGCCCACCACGGTCACGCCGCCGGGCTCCCAGCTCACGCTCACCTCGTCACCCACCTCCGGGGTCGTCTCGGTGGAGCGGTACGGGGTGCGGACCTCGATGGTGATCCAGTCCACGGCAACGGTGTGCACCAGGGCGTTGCCGACGTAGGTGACCTCGCGGAGCACCCCGTCGATGGTCGGCCACCCGGCGGGCGCGGCGCCGCGGCGGTACAGGAAGGCCTGCTCGGGCCGCAGGCTCACGGCCACCTTCGTCCCGGTGGGGTGCTCGGAGGCAGCCGCTACCCGCATGCCGTTGCTGAGGACGACTTCCTCGCTGGAGGCCACGGTGGCCTCCAGCAGGTTGGTCCGGCCGATGAAGTCGGCCACGAAGCGGTTGGCGGGGCGCTGGTAGATCTCCTCGGGCGTGCCGACCTGCAGGAGCCTGCCCTCATGCATGACCGCGATGCGGTCGCTCATCGTGAGGGCCTCCTCCTGGTCATGGGTCACGAACACGAAGGTGATCCCCACCTCGCGCTGCAGGGCCTTGAGTTCGAGTTGCATCTCCTGGCGCAGTTTCAGGTCCAAGGCGCCGAGGGGTTCGTCGAGCAGCAGCACCTTGGGCCGGTTGACGAGAGCGCGGGCTAGGGCGACGCGTTGCTGCTGCCCGCCGGAGAGTTGGTTGGGCCGCCGACTCTCCATACCGCCGAGTTGGACAAGGCCCACCGCCTCGGCCACCCGCCGATCGCGCTCAGCCCGCTCCACCTTCTGCATCTTCAGACCGAAGGCGACGTTGTCGGCGACGTTCATGTGCGGGAACAGGGCGTAGGCCTGGAACACGGTGTTCACCGGCCGCTTGTTGGGCGGCAGGGTCCCCACCTCGTCGCCGAAGATCTGGAGGCTTCCCATGGTCGGGAAGTCGAGGCCGGCGATCATCCGCAGCGTCGTGGTCTTGCCGCAGCCCGAAGGGCCCAGCAGGGCGAAGAACTCGCCGTCGCCGATCTCGAGGTCGATGTCGTCCACGGCGGTGACGTCACCGAAGCGTTTGGTGATGCCGGTGATCGTGACGGCCGGGACGGGGTCGGTCATCGTTCGTGATCTCCTCAGGTGCGCCCGTAGTCGGCGCCCGGCGCCCCGGCCCCGGTGGCCTGCAGGCAGATGAAGTCGTGGGCGAGGGTTGCCGCCGCCAGCGCGGTGATTTCCGCCACGTCGTACGGCGGCGACACCTCGACGACGTCCATGCCGACGAGGTCCAGGCCGCCCAGCGACCGGACGGCCTCCAGCGCCTGCGCGGTCGTGAGGCCGCCCGACACCGGCGTGCCCGTGCCGGGTGCGAACGCCGGGTCGAGGCAGTCGATGTCGAAGGTGAGATAGGCCTTGGCGTCGCCCACCACCTCGCGGACAACATCGACTGTGGCCGGGATTCCCTCGCGGTGCACCCACGGGGCGCCGAGGATCGTGAACCCGAAGGTGTCGCTGTTGTGGGTGCGGATCCCGATCTGCACCGAGGAGGCCGGGTCGATGATCCCCTCGCGGGCCGCCCGCAGGAACATCGAACCGTGGTCGAGGCGGTCGCCGTCGTCGGGCCAGGTGTCGCAGTGGGCGTCGAAGTGCACCAGCGACAGCGTCCCGAACTTCTCGGCGTGCGCCCGCAGCAGGGGATAGGTGATGAAGTGGTCACCTCCCAGGGTGACCATCGTCGTGTCGTGGGCCAGGATCTCGGTGGCGTGCGCCTCGATGCGCTCGACCGCGGCCTCGGGGTGGCCGTAGTCGATGAAGCAGTCGCCGTAGTCGGCGATCGCCAGGTGGTCGAAGGGGTCGAAGCCGAAGGGGTAGGCCTCCAGTTCGGCGAGGCCGACCGAGGCGGCGCGGATCGCCCGCGGTCCGAGGCGGGCGCCGGGCCGGTTGGAGGTCGCCATGTCGAAGGGGACGCCGGACACGACGATGTCCGTGTCGGCGATGTCGCGGGTGTACTTGCGACGCAGGAACGACACCGCGCCCCCGTAGGTCATCTCCGGCTCGCGGCCGCCGAGGCCCTCGCTCCGGAAGGCCTGATCGCCCTCGAGGCGCTCGGGGCTCATCCCACCCCCCAGTCGTAGGTCTGCTTGGTGATGCCGAGGTAGGGGAGCGTCTCGACGCTCATGACGCCGTCCATGGTGCGGATGGTGTTGACGTGGCTGACGAAGGTGTCGCCGTCGGTGCACACCAACTCCACGATCAGGTCGTAGCGGCCGGCGGTCAGCACGATGTAGACGGCGTCGTCCATGGCGCCGATGTCGGCGGCCAGCCTGCGGGCGTCGTCGGTCACGGTGATGCCCAGCAGCGCCTGGTAGCCGAGTCCGATCTTCACGGGATCGGTCACCGCCACGATGTCGATGACGCCCCGGGCGGTCAGGCGGCGGACTCGCTGGCGCGTGGCGGCGTCGGAGAGCCCGATCAGCCGGCCCAGCGTGGAGTACGACATGCGACCGTCGGTCTGCAGGCACTTGATGATCTCCCGGTCGACGTCGTCGATCATGCGGCCCTCCCCCCGCCGGCGGCCCGGTGGTCCGGGTTGTGCCAGATGATCAGAGCGGCGTAGTCGTCCACCGCCGGGTCCTCGATGTAGTTGGCGAGAGCGCACGGTGCCTCGAAGCCGTTCCGCAGCTGGAAGCTCAAGGTGGGGTCGTACAGCCGGCCCGCACGCACCTCGGCGATGTAGTCGTCGGCGCTCATCTCCTGCTTGTGGTCCGCGTAGCCGGGGATCACGGCGCCGGCGACGATGCCGCGCAGGTTCAGGTCCTGGCAAACCTGCTTGCGGAGTACGTAGAGCTCCGAGCCGATGCCGCGCCGCCGGTACTCGGGACGCGTCGAGATGCCGGTGCCGTAGTACCACTCGCCGTCGGGCGCGTGCCCGCTGCTGCTGTGATCGTTCGGCACGATGTCGCCGATGGTGTGCTGGGGATTGTCGAGGTCGAAGCGGGCGCGGACCCCCAGCCCCATGGCCACCAGAAGCTCGCCGTCGAACCCCGCGAAGCAGCCCTCGGCGAAGTCCCGGGCGAGCAGCAGCAGGCTCGGTTCGTCGTAGAGGTCGTCCGGGTTGGCCGTCGGGTAGGAGGCGTGCTCCAGGGCGGCCAGGTCCGCAGCCCACTCGGGCCGGATGTTGGCGTAGGCGAGCCCGGAACGCTCGCCGACCATCACGATGTCGAGTTCAGGCATGAGACGCCTCGACGCGTTGGTAGTCGTTCTCCGCGGGCCGGCCCCAGCAGGCCCAGAAGTCACCGGTCCGCGGCCTCATCACCGCCGCTCCGCTGGATTCCAGATGGAACGGCGCCGTTGCCGTGACACAGATCGCGGTGGGCTCGCGTGTGAGGGCGAAGAGTCGTTCGGCGTCGATCGGCCCGTTGGCCAGGAGTTCGGCGGCAGTGGCGAGACGGGCGCGTGAACTGCGCATCAGTTGCGGGTCGCGCTCGGCCTGAACCGTCCGGGCTGCGGCGTCGAGCGTGTGGTTGGTGTGCACGAGCGGCTCGTCGCCGAGCGCCGTGACCGGCCGCACCGACGGCATGGCCTCGACGCTGAATCCGGTTCCGTGGCGGTCGAAGACCAGGTAGTTGTGCGCGCCCGCCAGGTCGGCACCCAGAAGGACGTCGAGAGCCTCCGATGCCGTCGAGCACTTGAGCATCGCCCGGACCACCGATGGCCACGTCACCCCCGGCCGCCCGTCGGTGCCGGCCAGATTGTTGATGCCCACGCACAGCCCCTCGCTGTTCATGCCGATCTGGCCGAGGCAGCCGGTGGTGGTGAAGACCCGCGCCGCCGGGGCGCCGTCGGGCCTCACCCGTAGCAGCAGCACGTGGTCGGTGGCCGAGGCGTGCATGTCCCAGGTCTGTGCCAGGAAGCCGGCGCCGCCGGCACGCCCGTCGGGCACGAGGACCGCCGTGCAGTCGTCCTCGGTGGCGGCTCGCACCAGGGTGCTGCCCGAGACAGCCCTCACGGTGTCGATGAAGTCGGTGAAGCCGCCCACCACGATGGCTTCCGCCGGCGAGATCCCCGCAGCGGAGGCCATGGCCAGCATCTCGGTGTGCAGGTCGGCGTCGAGTGCCGCGTGGGATTCCAGCATCGTTCCGGCGACGTCCAGCACGTCGGCGGTCCCCAGGCGCCGGCCCGTCCAGACTCCCGACGCCACGAGCGCCACCCGGTCGGCGGTGTAGGCCTTGATCTCTGCGGCGTGGGCGCGACCGTGCGCGGCGCCGATCTCCTCGGGAGAGCCCGAGGCGTCCAGCACCCGCAGCGGTGGCCTCCTCATGCGGCGCCACTGCCCCCGGTGGCGGCTGCGAACGCCTCACCCAGCACCTCCAGCGCCTCGTCGATCTGCTCGTCGCTGGTCGTCAGCGGTGGGAGGAACCGCACACAGTTGCTGTACAGCCCGGCGCGGATCACGATGAGACCACGCGCCACCGCCTCTTGCGTGACCGCCAGCGTCAGGTCGGGGTCGGGCGTGAGGTTCTCGTCCTGGACGAGTTCGACGGCGAGCATGGCCCCCAGCCCGCGCACCTCTGCGATGCAGTCGAATCGCTCGGCCAGGCGCTCGAGCCCGCCTCGCAGGCGCTCGCCCATGGCGACTGCTCGCTCCAGGAAGCCCGCTGCGGTGATGGCCCTGATGGTGGCGATGGCCGCCACGGCGGCGACCGGGTTGGCGCTGTAGGTGCCGCCCATCCCGCCGGGGTGCGGCGCGTCCAGGATGTCGGCGCGCCCCACCACCGCCGAGATCGGCATGCCGGAGCCGAGGGCCTTGGCCGTCACCACGAGGTCCGGGACCACGCCGCTGTGGTTGATCGAGAACAGCCGCCCGGTCCGTCCCATGCCGGCCTGCACCTCGTCGGCGATCATGACGATGCCGTGGCGATCGCAGAGATGCCGGATCGCTTGGAGATACGGCGCGGGCGCCGGGATGAAGCCTCCTTCACCCTGCACCGGCTCGATCACCACCGCGGCCAGCGCCGACGGATCCACCTGGGAGACGAGTGCGTCCTCGAGGCGGCTGATCGACCACTGGACGAACTGCTCGGGGGTCGTGCCCGGTGGGCGCCGGAGCACGTTGGGGAACGGGATTCGGTAGATCTCCGGCGCAAACGGGCCGAAACCCTTCTTGAACAACCCGTACTTGGAGGTCATCGACATCGTCAGGTTGGTGCGGCCGTGATAGGCGCCCTCGAAGACCAACAGGCCGGCGCGGCCGGTGTGGGCGCGGGCCAGCTTGACGGCCGACTCCACAGCCTCGGCGCCGCTGCTCATCAGCAGCGTCTTGTGCGGACCCTCGCCGGGTGCGATGGCGTTGAGCAGTTCGGCCAAGGTCACCAGCGGCTCGTAGCTGGCGACGATGGCGCACATGTGGATCAACTCGGCACTCTGGCGCTGGATCGCGGCGGTGACCTCGGGCGGGCAGTGGCCGGTGCCGAGCACCCCGATGCCGCCGGCGAAGTCGAGGAGGTGGTTGCCGTCGAGGTCGACGACGACGGAGCCCTCACCTGTCACGATCCCCAGATCAGTGAGGTAGGCGGCGCCGGCGGAGACGGCCGCGGCGCGTCGCCGCACGAGGGCGCGGCTGTTGGGACCTGGGACCTCCGTGATGAGTTTTATCGAGCTCACATGTCCTCGTTTCCCACAGCGAATCGTCTGGTGCGCGACCTCCGATCCGGGACACTACCAAAACCGAAGCGTTTGCGCAGATTCACGACGGATTCCGAATAGACAGGGCTGTCTCGCTTGCTATCTCGGTAGTTCCGCCCTACCGTCACGAGCGATGTCAACCGTCGCCGATGCCACCCCGCACGCGCTGTGGCTCGACAGGCTGGACCCGCCAATCGCGACCCGGCCGGCGCTCGACGGCGACCGGCAGGTCGACGTCGCCATTGTCGGAGGCGGATTCAGCGGGCTGTGGACGGCCTACTACCTGATCCGCGCCGACCCGTCGTTGCGGATCGCCGTTCTGGAGCGGCACTACTGCGGTTTCGGGGCATCGGGGCGCAACGGCGGCTGGGCGTGCGGCGAGGTGGGCGGAACAACCGGGGGGACGGTCGCCCGCTACGCCGAACGGTCCTCACACGGCGAGGCCATGCGCCTGATCCGGGCCGTCTTCGACGCCGTCGATGAGATTGCACGGGTCTCGACGTCGGAGGGAATCGACTGCGACTACGCCAAAGGCGGCACGATTCGCCTGGCTCGCAACGCCCCTCAGGCCAAGCGCCAGCGCGAGGAGATCGACGAGCTACGGGCCCAGGGCTTCACCGGCGAGGAGGTCCGGCTGCTCGACGCCGCCGAGGCCCGCCGCTACCTCAACGCCACCGACGTGCGATCGGGGATCCTGCTGGGACCGTCGGCCGCGCTCGACCCCGCCAAGCTCGTCCGGGGCCTCGCAGAGGTCGTCGAGGCCTCCGGTGTGACGATCTGCGAGCAGACGGCGGTTTCCGAACTCGGCCCGCGCCGGGTCCACACAGAGCACGGCACGGTCACCGCGGAGGTCGTCGTGCGGGCGACGGAGGCCTACACGCGCGACCTCGCCGGCCAGCGCCGGGCGCTGCTGCCGGTCTACTCCCTGATGATCGCCACCGAGCCGCTGAGCGAGGGCGTGATCGACGAGATCGGTCTGCCCGGGCGCCCCACGTTCTCCGACGACCGCCACATGGTCATCTACGGCCAGCTCACCGCGGATGACCGCATCGCCTTCGGCGGCCGCGGCGTGCCCTACCTGTTCGGCTCCCGCATCGACGCGAGGACCGAGTTGAACGAGCCCTCCCACCGGCTGATCCACGACACGCTCGTCGAGTTGCTGCCCCCGCTGCGGGACGCCGGGATCACGCACCGCTGGGGGGGCGTGCTGGCGATTCCCCGCAACTGGCTGCCGGGCCTCACCCTCAACCGCACCGCGGGGATCGGCGTGTTCGGGGGCTACGTCGGCACCGGCGTGGCCTGCGCCAACCTCGCCGGACGGACGATGGCGGAGTTGATCCTGGAGTCCGAGACCGAGCGCACCAGCCTCCCGTGGGTGGGGGCCATCGCCCGCACGTGGGAGCCCGAACCGCTCCGGTGGCTCGGCGTGCGCTCGAGCCGTCGCATCCTGCGCGCCGCGGACGATCGCGAGTTCCGCACCGACCGCGAGGCCCGCGCCGCCTTCCGCCTCTCGCGCATTCTTCGCGGCGCCTGAAGGGGCGCCGGGCGCTCAGCGCTCGACGTGGAGTGAGGAACCCAACTCCCCGAGGACCAGGTCGCGGTCGAAGTCGGGGACGTGGTCGCGGGGGACCGGCGACAGGGCCTCGATGAACGTGCAGCCGGTCTCGGAGTACAGCTCGTGGGGGACGCGGCGGTTCATGACGGCCACGTCGCCGGCCACCAGGTGGCGCTCCTCGTCACCGATCGTGAGGGTCATCTCGCCCTCGGTCAGCACCACGATCTGCTCGGTGTGGTCATGGTGGTGGCGGGCGACGGTGGTACCTGGCTCGTAGGTCACCCGGCAGAGCAGCACCTGCTCGCCGCCGATGGCATGCAGATGCACCCCGGGGAAGAACTCGAGTGCCTCCACCCCGTTCCAGGTGCGGAACGGCGAGCGGGTGGCGTCGTCGGAACTCATCGGTCCTGGAGACCCCCCCGGAGCCGCCTTCGCGCGGGCGCTCAGACCTCGGCCGTCCAGGCCTTGCCGGTGCCCACAGTGTTGATCGACAACTCCTCGTCGAAGATCACCTGCTTGCCCTCGCGGCGGGGCCCACTCCCTGCGTTGCGGGCGTCGAGGGCCCGCAGGACGCGCTCAGGCGTGATGGGCAACTCGGTCACCCACACGCCGACGGCGTCGTACACCGCGGTGGCGATCGCGGCCGGCTGGGCGTTGTTGGACATCTCGCCGATGCCCTTGGCGCCGTAGGGCCCGTCGGCCGACGGGTTCTCGATGATGATGTTGTGCAACTCCGGCAGGTCGGCCGAGGACGGGTTGTAGTAGCTGCCGAAGTCGCCGCCGCGGTGCTCCGCGGAGGGGTAGTAGGGGTAGCTGTCCTCCAGCACCCCGAGGCCGAGGCCCATGATGGCACCGCCCTCGATCTGGCCCTCCACCAGCGCCGGGTTGATGGCCTTGCCCACGTCGTAGGCCTGAGTGAGCTTGAGCACCCGCACCTCGCCGGTCTCGTCGTTCACGGCCACCTCGGCCGCGCAGGCGGCGTAGGAGATGGCGGCGTGCGGAACGCCGTCCACCTCGCCGGTGGTCGGGTCCGAGATGGCGGCGTAGGGGTTCAGTTGGGCGCCGGTGCCGGTGATCAGCTCACCGTGGCCCCACGTGGCGGCCGCAGCCACGTCGCCCACGCTGAGCTTCTTGGTCGGAGCGCCCTTGGCGAGCACTTCACCGTCGTCGATCTCCAGGTCCTCGGGACTGATCTCCATCTCCTGGCCGGCCACCTCCAGGATCCGCTCCCGGACGCGTTGCGCCGCCTTCAGCACCGCCTTGCCTGCCACGAACGTGGCGCGCGAGGCGAAGGTGCCGGTGCACACCGGCGAGGAGTCGGTGTTGGAGTTGTCATAGGTGACCCAGTCGTAGGGAACGCCGATGGTGTCGGCCACGATCTGTGTCTGGATGGTCTTTGAGCCGTTGCCGATGTCCGATGTGCCGCTGAACACGTCGATGCGGCCGTCGGGCTTGACCTTGATCCAGGCCTGCGACGGGTCGCCGTTCTGGTTCATGCCGGTGGGGTATTCGATGGACGCGATGCCGCGTCCCCTGTGGATGGCCATCAGTGGTCCTCCGGGTCTCCGAGTTGGCCGACGAGATGCTCGGGCAACCATTCGCCGTGGCGCATCTCGCGGGTGGTGTCGCTGTAGGGCGCCGCCAGTTCGGTGTCAGTGGCGCCGGCGAGGGCGTGCAGCACATCCACTGTCGACGGATCTGTGTAGGTGATGCCGTTCGGCGAGGTGTCACCGATGCGGTTGGCGTTCT
This sequence comes from bacterium, assembly GCA_028824415.1. Taxonomy (GTDB): domain Bacteria; phylum Actinomycetota; class Acidimicrobiia; order Acidimicrobiales; family CATQHL01; genus VXNF01. Next base: position 13,520 of record JAPPDX010000065.1, read on the forward strand.
TGAGCCGCAACTCGAACGGGTCCACCCCCAGTTCCTCAGCGATACGGCTCATGTGGGTCTCCACCGCGAAGGACACCGAGGTGACCCCGTAGCCCCGCATGGCCGAGGTGGGCACCCGGTTGGTGAAGACCACGTAACCGTCGAAGTGCAGGTTGGGGATGGTGTAGGCGCCGGTGTGATGGAAGCTGTGCTTGGTGACGCCATAGGGCGAGAAGCGGGCATAGCCGCCGGCGTCGTGGAGGGTCAGCATCTTGCGGCCCAGGATCCAGCCGTCGTTGCTGACCGCGTCGATGATCTCCATGTGCCACGGCGCCCGCGTGCTGGAGCAGAGGAACTCCTCCTCGCGGGTCCAGCGCCACTTCACCGGCCGGCCGGATTTCTGGGCCAGCAGCGTGCAGAGCGTCTCGGTGGCGGTGTCCACCTTGCCGCCGAAGCCGCCGCCCACAGTGCCGCCGACGAACTTGAACTTGTTCAGCGGCTGCTGCAGGTGCGCCGCCACAACCCCCATGGAGAAGTACAGCGCCTGCGTGCAGGAGTAGATCGTGAACCGCCCGTCGGGCTCTGGCACCGACAGGCCCACCTGGGTCTCGAGAGGCATTTGCTCGATGGCGGCCGGGCGGTAGACGCCCTGGATGATCTTGTCCGCCTGCTCGAATGCCTCGTCAATGTTGCCCTTGCGGATCTGCCGGACGTTCATCTCGCCCTCGAAATGGGGGTAGATGGGGCCCCAGTGGTGGATCTGCGGGGCGTCGTCATCGAACGCCTTGCGCATATCGAACAGCGCCGGCAGCTCCTCGAACTCGATGTCGATGGCGTCCACAGCGGCCTGCGCCGCATCGGTGTCCTCGGCGGCCACCACGGCGATGGGCTGGCCCTTGTAGCGAACGTCCTCGGATGCGAGCAGAGGCTCATCGGCGGGGATCCCCAGTGCCGAGAGGTGGCCGTACACCAGCAGCGGCACATCGGCGTGCGTGACGACGGCCGCCACGCCGGGCATCTGCTCGGCCCGGGACGTGTCGAGCCGCTTGATGGCGGCGTGATGGTACGGCGAGCGCAGTGCCTTGACGTGCAGCATGCGGTTCACTCGGACGTCGTCCACGTAGACGGTGCGGCCGGTGGCGTGGCCGACTCCGTCGTAGCGGGGTAGACGTGCTCCTACTGCTTTCATGTCGTGCCCCTCGTCTTCGGTAGCGGGATCTTGTTGTCTTGCGGCCGAACCGCCCGTGGCGGTCGTCCGCCTATCGGGGTGGTCAGGTCAGAACGGTGGTGTGCGGGCTCTCCGCGGTCGTGGAGAGGTCGAAGCCGCCGTCGCGGGCCGCCGCCACGGCGTCCAGGATCTTCAGGTAGCCGGTGCAGCGGCAGACGTGCCCGGCCAGCGCCTCGCTGATCTCGACCCGGTCGGCGCTGCCGCCCCCCTCGAGGTAGGCGGTGGCGGCGATGATCATCCCGGGCGTGCAGAAGCCGCACTGCGCCGCGCAGTAGTGAACGAAGGCCTGCTGCACATCGGACATGGTCTCGGGCGCTCCGAGCCCCTCCACGGTGGTCACCTCCGCATCGGGGACCGATCCCACTGCAGTGAGGCAGGAGCGCCGCGGGGCGCCGTCGATGAGCACCGTGCAGGCGCCACATCCGCCGTTCTCGCAGCCGGCCTTGGGGCTGAGAACGTCCAGTTCCTCCCGGAGCACGTGCAGCAGGGGAGTGAGCGGTGGACTCTCCACCGTCCGGTTGTTGCCGTTGACGATGATGTTCACGCGCTTGCCTCCAACTCGCTCAGGACCTGCTTCACCAGGGCGGGCAGTGTGCGTGTCCGGTACCAGCCCGAGGCCAGCGGATCATCGGACGGATTCACTGCATCGCCGGCCGCATCGCCCGCGGCCTCGGCATCGCCCGCCAGCGCTTCGGCGCTCCTTAGCCGGGAGCCGACCGTCCCGGCGCCGACCACGGCGAGCTGTGTCGCGCCGTCTACGGTGCGTACTCCGGAGACGGCCATCACCGTGTAGTGGTGAGCGTGAGGCCGTCCCAGGCTTGCGAAGGCACCGGCGGCGGGCTCGGCGTAGGTGACGTCGAGCAGCAGCCGGCCGGAGCGGTCTGTCAGGAAGTCCTCCAGCGATTCGCTGCGCTCGCCACCGGCACCGGCGGAGCGGGCCGTCGCGCCCAGCGCCAGCAGCGGACCCTGCAGGTCGCCGAACCCCGCGGGGGCGCACAGGTTCCCCCCGACGGTGGCCTGGGCGCGAATCTCGTTGTCGCCGATCGAGGCGGCGCACGGGCCGAGCGGCGAGGATTCGCCGACCAGGGCGTCGACCGGAGTCGTGGCGCCAATCGTCACCGTGCCGTTCGAGCGCGTCACGTAGCTCAGCCCGGCGTCGCCGAGCATTATGACCCGCTCGGGACGCGCCCGACCGAAGTGCAGGTCGGGGACGAGGAGCGTGCCGCCGGCGAGGACGGCGGCACCGGCACCATCTCCGTAAGCCGATGTGGCTTCAGAGGGCGAACCGGGGCGGATCACCTCCGCGGAAGATCCCATTGACGAGCTCCCTTCGCTGTTCTCCGAGGTTGCCGGACTATAGCAAGCAAGGCTGTCAGGCATCGAAGGCGCAGAACGGAGATAGCCCCGGCTATCCGGCTCGAGTGCATTGGCCGCATGTGGGAGATTCCGCTACTTTGTCGCTCACTTCCGCCACGGGGCGGCCGCCCCGTCGGCGCGCCCTGACACCGACGGACACGACAAGGGGGAACAGGTGGCAAACGTTCAAGCCGACGCCGAGGCAGTGTGGGAGTTGGTCGACCAGGACGCCGAAGTGGAACAGGTAGCCACCGGTTTCACCTTCACCGAAGGGCCTATCTGGCACCCCACCGAGAATCATCTGCTCTTCAGTGACATGCCGGGTGATGTGCGCCGCAAGTACACACCCGACGGCACCGTGACCGAGGTCATGCGGCCGTCGAACAAGTGCAACGGCATGACTTACGACGCCGACCTGAACCTCGTCGTCTGCGAGCACGTGACGTCCTCGCTCGTGCGTGAGAACACCGACGGCACCCGTGAGGTGGTGGCCTCACACTTCGAGGGCAAGGAGTTGAACAGCCCCAATGATGTGGTGGTCGGCTCCGACGGCTCCATCTACTTCTCCGACCCCTGGTTCGGGCGGATGCCCGTCTTCGGCCTCGAGCGGGAGCGGGACCTGGGCTGGCAGGGAGTGTTCAGGGTTCCCCCCGGCGGCGGGATCGAGTTGGTGGTGGATCGGGACGCCTACGACCAGCCCAACGGTCTGTGCTTCTCGCCCGACGAGTCGCTCATGTACATCAACGACACCATGCGGGGTCTCATCGACGTCTACGACGTGAACCCCGACGGCAGCCTCAGCAACCGGCGGCTGTTCTTCGACGGCATCGGCACCGGCGTCATCGAGGACGGCATTCCCGACGGCATGAAGTGCGACGAACTGGGCAACATCTGGGTCACCGGCCCCGGCGGGGTGTGGATCATCGGCGTCGGTGGCGAGCGGCTGGGCACCGTGCCCGTGCCCGAGAACGTCGGAAACCTCACCTGGGGCGGCTCCGACTGGCACACCCTGTTCATGCCGTCGTGCACCTCGCTGTACACGTTGCGCACGCGGGTGGGCCCGCATCGCGAGCCGTACATGGGCTGAGCCGATCGTCCGGCGACACCGACCACCGAACGAGTTACCAACCGAGAGGGGAACCCGATGAGCGACTTGTCACTGGATGCGAGCCGTTGCGCCCTGATCATCCAGGACCTGCAGAACGACGTCATCACCGAGGGTGGGGCATTCGGTGAGTCCGGTTCGCCGGAGCACGCCAACGAGCAGAACGTGGTCGCCAACGTGGCCCGTCTGGCCGATGTCTGTCGCGGCCTGGGAATACCTGTCATCCACGTCTGGTACATCGTCGAGCCGGGAGCTCCAGGCCTAAAGCTCAACGCTCCGCTGTTCCAGGGCGTGAAGGACACCAACGGCCTCGAGCGCGGATCCTGGGGAGCGGCCGCCGTCGACGGGCTGGAGGCCCAGGACGGAGACTTCATCGTCGAGAAGATGCGCATGAGCGCCTGGCACGGCACCAAACTCGAGAGCCTGCTGGCCGGTACCGGACGCGACACCGTCATCGTGACGGGTGCCTGGACGAACATGTCCGTCGAGCACACCGCTCGCACCGGTGCCGACAAGGGCTACGACATGGTCGTGCCCGAGGACGGTTGCTCGACGATGAGCGCGGACTGGCACAACGCCTCCATCAACTACGCTCTCCAGAACGTCTCGACGGTGACCGACGTGGACTCGGTTATCACCGCCCTGGGGGGATAGCCGGGCTTACGCACCGAGTGGGGAGGGGCCAGCAGATGGGAGTTCACAGGCTGTGACAGCCGTCATGACCGGCGCCGTCAACGTCCTGCTGGGACGCCGCGGGCGACACGTGCCGTGGCAGCGCGCGGCGACGCGGCTGTTGATCACGGCGGCCATCGTCTTCGTCCTGGTGTGGATCATCTTCCTGGCCGGCAACACCTCCAACGGCCCCGCCGTCAGCGCGCCGAGCGATTTCCTGAAGAGCGTCCTCAATGCGCTGACGATCAGCGGGCTGTATTTCATCGTCGCCTCGGGATTCACGCTCGTCTTCGGGCTCATGCGCACGGTGCAGATGGCCCACGGATCGCTGTTCCTGCTGGCCGGCTACTTCGCACTCGAATACCAACTCGACTTCGTCGGCGTGACCGCGACACCCGACCGGAACCAGGTCGCCTGGGCCGACTGGTGGTTGCCCCTGGTCATCGGGGTGGTCGTCGTCAGCGGTCTCGGGCTGTTCATCCAGCAGGTCTTCCTGCGCTGGAACCAGGGTCAGGACCTGCGTCAGGCGCTGATCACCATCGCCATCTCGATCGTGCTGGGCGACCAGATGATCCAGCACTTCGGCGGCGTCGCCGAACCCATCACCTTCACGCACGAGATCCACGGCTACGTGGAGTTCATCGGGATCCGCTACGGCATCCACCAGTTCTTCGTCATCGGCATGGCACTCGGGGTGGGCGGGTTCCTCTGGCTGCTCTTGAAGAAGACGCGCACCGGCATGGTCATCCGCGCCGGCGTGGACGACACGCCCATGGTTCAGGCCCTGGGCATCAACGTGCAGAAGGTGTTCGCCGTTGCATTCGTGCTCGGCTCGGCACTCGCAGGACTGGGCGGGGTGATCGCCGGCTCCTCGGTCACGAGCCTCTCCCCTGGGGTTGACGGCCAGTGGCTGTTGCACTCCCTGGTGGTGGTGATCATCGGCGGCATGGGATCGCTGGGCGGCGCCGCGGCCGGTTCGCTGCTCTACGGCGTCGTCACCGCGTTCGCGCCCGCGTACCTGCCCACCGACTACGCCTACTACTCGATCATCGCCACCTTCGTCATCCTGGCTTTGGTGCTTGCCGTGCGACCCTACGGGCTGTTCGGGCGGCCGGCATGATCCTCGCCCGCCTGCGAGGGGACCCCGGCGGGATCCCGGGGGGTGTCGGCTCCGGCGACTACGCCCGGAACACCCGCAGGCTCGCCGCGGCTCTCTTCGTGGCCCTGATCCTGGTTGGCGTCTTCCAGGCGATAACGCCGGGGGTCTTCCGCCACTATTTCGTGGACGTCGTGATGACGCGGTCGCTGCTGTTCGGCGTCGCCGCCGCCAGCATCGTGTTCCTCTCGGCATTCGGCGGGATGATCTCCCTGGCGCAGACGCTCATGTACGGCGTGTGTGCCTTCACCGTCGGCAACGCCGTGACCACCGGTGGCAGCAAGGGACTCAACCTGGGTTGGAATCCATGGGTCGGAGTCCTGCTCGGCATCGGCGTGACGACGGCGCTGGGATTCGTGATGGGACTCATCGCCAGCCGGTCCAGCGGGCTGTACTACCTCATGATCACCCTTGCCTACGGCGTCATAGGGTTCTACTTCTTTGGCCAGGTGACGGTGCTGTCGGGCTTCGGCGGGGTGAACCAGGTGCGCGCGCCCGGCTTCATCGGCGAACCGACCGACGCCACGAACCCCGAGCGCCTGTTCTACACCGTCCTGGTCGTCGCCGTGGTGGTCTACCTGCTGCTGCGGTACGTGTCGCGCACGCCGTTCGGCCTGGCCCTGCAGGGGGTGCGCGACGACCCCGTGCGTATGAACTCCCTGGGCTTCAACGTGGCCATGCACCGCACCTGGGCCTTCACGCTGGCCGCCTTCATCGCGTCACTGGGCGGCGTCCTCTACGTCTGGGAGCAGCGGGCGATCTCGCCCACGACCATCAGCCTCGTCGGCATCCTGAACCTGCTCATCATGGCGATCATCGGCGGGGTGCTCGTCTTGGAGGGGGCCTGGCTGGGGGCCTTCATCTACATCGCTCTGGAGAATTACGTCCGCAACGTCGTGTTCCTGAACAACTGGATCGAGGAGGCGCGCTTCCGCACGCTGGCCGGAGCGATCGTGCTCGTGCTGGTCCTGGCGTGCCCCGATGGTGTGGTGGGTCTGCGCAAGGTGCGCGGTGCCGTGCCGCTGTCGCTGATAGGAGCTGCCGTCTGGGGCACTGTGGGAGGCCTGCAAGAGGGCGACCGTGGTGCCATCGCGGGCGTCATCGTGGGCGCGGTGGCGGGAATCGGCGCAGCGGGTCTTGTGGGTTGGCTCGCGGGTCATCGCCACACCGCCCGCGGCGTCTGGTCGAAGCTGCTGGCCACCGGGCGGCCCGGCCGGGTTCCCGCCCGGAACTAGACGGTGGGCGAGTTGGCGACGACGCAAGCGCGAGGACATGAGCGACCAGGAGTGGATCGAAGGGGGAGGGAAGACCACGAAGGGAAGAACATAGAGAACAGCAAGCCAAGCACCGGGAAGACCGGAACAACAGGGAACACAGGGCGGATCACCGGCCTGTAAGAAAGATCGGGTGGGACCAGAGGATCCACTCGAGGAACCACTCAAGACGGCACTGGAAACCACAAGGAGGAGATAGTGCGAACCGTACGGAAGCAATCAACCTGGCTCAGGTTGTCGGTAGCGGCCATGG
>JAPPDX010000080.1 GCA_028824415.1 bacterium
ACGTGAACGGGGTGTTGGCCGGTGACCGGACCTGGTTGGCGCGTACCGTCACGCTGGTCGAGAGCACCCTCCCCGCCGATCGCAGCACCGCCGCCGAGGTGCTCGAGCGGCTGGCCACCCACGCTGCCGACGCCCATCGGGTCGGTATCACCGGCCCGCCGGGAGCCGGCAAGAGCACCCTCATCGATGCGCTCGGCATGCATCTCTGCGAGCAGGGCCACCGCGTGGCGGTGCTGGCGGTGGACCCCTCCAGCGCGGTCAGTGGCGGCTCGATCCTGGGCGACAAGACTCGCATGGCGCGCCTGGCGTCGGTGCCGGAGGCGTTCGTGCGCCCGTCGCCGTCCGGCGGGGCGCTGGGCGGGGTCACCGGCGCCACTCTGGAGGCCGTCGAAGTGGTCGAGGCGGCCGGCTACGACGTGGTGTTCATCGAGACCGTCGGCGTGGGCCAGTCGGAGGCCGGCGTCGCCGACATCTGCGACACCGTGCTGACGGTCACCACGCCCGCCGGCGGCGACGAACTGCAGGGCATCAAGCGGGGCCTCTTCGAGCTGACCGATGTGCTGGTGGTCAACAAGGCCGACGGCGACCTGACAACCGCGGCCCGACGCACCGTCGCCGACTACGCCGCCGCCCTGCGGCTGCTGCGCCCCGGGCGGTCCGCCGGGCCGGGAGAGTCCCGGGGCTCCGGAGAGCCTGGGACTTCCGGCTGGGAGCCTCCGGTGCTGGCCGCCAGCGCGCTCGAAGGCAGCGGCCTGAGCGAGCTCTGGGCGCAGGTCCGCGCGCACGCCGAGACGCTGCGCGCCGCCGGCCAGTGGTCGACGCGCCGCGGTGACCAGCGGGTTCGCTGGATGTGGCATCTCGCCAACCAGCAGCTCATGGCCGGCCTGCACGCCGATCCCCAGGTCCAGGCCATGCTCCCCGACCTCACCGAGCAGGTCCGCACGGGCCGCCTTCAACCCGCTCGGGCCGCCGCCGAGTTGACCCGGCTGGCCTGACCGGTCTGACCGGCCGGCGCTCCTGGCTCCTGAGTTCGCCGGCAGTCTCGCCAACTCCCCAGGCCCGGGCCGGAAAGAGGGCCAGGCTCGGTTGGGGGTGAGAACCGAGCCTGGCCGGGGTGCCTCTTTGGGGGAGAGAGGCGATCTGTGGATCCGTTTGGGATCCGTTCGTTCTAGAAGTCCTCGTCGAAGCTGATGGCCCCGGTGATGCCCACTTGGTACGCCGAGACGGTGCGCTCGAAGAAGTTGGTCAGCTCCTGGGCGTCCTGCAGTTCCATGAACGAGAACGGGTTGCTGGCGCCGTAGCGGGCGGGCAGGCCCAGCTGGGCCAGCCGCTGGTCGGCGATGTACTCGAGGTACTGGCGTGTGTCGGCCACCGACATGCCCGGCACGCCCTCGCCGAGCAGGTCCTCGGCGAACTGGTGCTCGCAGTCGACGGCCTCGGCCATCATCTCGCCGATCTCGACCGCCAGGTCGTCGTCGAAGAGCTCCGGCTGCTCCTCCCGCACGGTGCGCACCACCTCCAGGGCGAAGTTCATGTGGCAGCTCTCGTCGCGGAACACCCAGTTGGTGCCGGCCGCCAGCCCGTTCAGCAGGCCCTTGGAGCGTAGGAAGTACACATAGGCGAAGGCGGCGAAGAAGAACAGCCCCTCGATGCAGGTGGCGAAGCAGATGAGGTTCAGCAGGAACTTGCGCCGATCCTCGGCCTCCTCCAGCTGGTCCAGGCTGTCGATGGTGCCCATCCAGCGGAAGCAGAACTCGGCCTTGCGTCGGATCGAGGGGATGTTCTCGACAGCGGCGAAGGCGGCGTGACGCTCGTCGTGGTCGGGCATGTAGTTGTCCAGCAGCGTGAGGTAGAACTGCACGTGCAGCGCCTCCTCGTAGAGCTGCCGTGACAGGTACATGCGGGCCTCGGGGGCGTTGATGTGCTTGTAGAGGTTCAGCACCAGGTTGTTGGCCACGATCGAGTCGCCGGTGGCGAAGAACGCCACCAGCCGCTGCACCAGGTGCTTCTCGGCGGGCAGCAGCTTGCGGTCCAGGTCGATGATGTCGTCGGAGAAGTCCACCTCGTCCACCGTCCAGGTGTTCTTGATGGCGTCG
>JAPPDX010000052.1 GCA_028824415.1 bacterium
GTAGTTCTCGATGCCGTTGCAGTAGCCCAGTTCCTGCAGCATCTCCAGGTCGTAGGTGGTGCGCATGCGCAGGCGCTGCGCCTCCAGGAGGCGGCCCGTCGACTCGAAGTACCCGAGTCGTTCGGCCAGTTCCGCCTCAATGCGCCCAACGGCGGCCTGCAGGCGCTCGGGCGTCGTGACGTAGTGGCTGGCGGGAAAGAGAATCACCTCGTCGAGGCTCTCGAGACGCTCGCCGGTGACCGGGTCGAGCACGGTGATCTGCTCCACCTCGTCACCGAACAGCCCCACGCGGATCACGTTCTCCTCGTAGGCGGGTCGCACCTCCAGGGTGTCGCCGCGCACCCGGAACCGGCCACGCGCCAGGTTGGTGTCGTTGCGCTCGTACTGCATGTCCACCAGCCGCCGCAGGATCGCCCGGTGGTCGTAGGACTCGCCGGTGCGCAACACCAGCAACTGGTTCTGGTATTCGCCGGGCCCGCCGAGGCCGTAGATGCACGACACCGAGGCCACCACCACCACGTCGCGACGGGTCAGCAGCGCCGAGGTGGTGGAGTGCCGCAAACGCTCGATCTCGTCGTTGATCGAGGCGTCCTTCTCGATGTAGGTGTCGCTGGCCGGCATGTAGGCCTCGGGCTGGTAGTAGTCGTAGTAGGAGACGAAGTACTCCACCCGGTTGTGCGGGAAGAACTCCCGCAGCTCGTTGGCCAGCTGGGCGGCCAGCGACTTGTTGGGGGCCAGCACCAGGGTCGGCCGCTGCACCTGCTCGATGGTCCAGGCCATGGTGGCGCTCTTGCCGGATCCCGTGATGCCCAGCAGCGTGAGGAAGCGCTCACCGTTCCCGATGCCCTCGGACAGTCCGGCGATGGCCGCCGGCTGGTCGCCGGCCGGCCGGAAGTCGGCCACCATGCGGAAAGGCACCTGCCGGCGCGCCGCCACGAGGTCGGCGCGCACCGGAGTCGAGGTCACGGAACGACCCTAGCCAGCGGCCCGGTCCGGCGGTCGGCTAGGTGGGGACGGTCGAGCACTGGATTCCGGCCCCGGATCGGGTCCGGGGCCGGCTCTTCGCCGGAATGACGATGAAGCTGCCGTACAGCGTCAACCGGCGGTCTCCCCGCGTGTCGGTGAGTCGCGCAGCGACGTGATCCACTCCCAGCAGCGCGCCACCTGCGGTTCCAACTCGTCGCGCGTGCCGTTATTGTCGATCACGAAGTCCGCCAGAGCCAGGCGATCGGCCCGGGTGGCCTGGCGAGCCAGCCGGGCCCGTGCCTCGTCGGCTGTCAGGCCCCGCCCCGCCACGAGACGCTGCACGGCGATCTCGGGGTCGACGTCGACGACAATGATTCCCGCCAGGCCCTGGCGCCGCTCGGGTCCGGCCTCGGCGAGCAGTGGGATGTCGGCCACGATCACGGCGTCGCTGCCGGCCAATTCCCGGCGCCGGGCGGCCATCTCGGCGCGCACCGCGGGATGCACGATGGCGTTCAGCGCCGCCAATTCCTGGGGATCCTGGAAGACGATCGCGGCCACGGCGCCGCGGTCCAGCTGCCCGTCGCGCCGCAGGATGGAGGGCCCGAAGTGCGCCACCATCTCCTCCAGAACCGGGCGGCCCGGTTGCTGCAGCCCGGCCACGATGGCGTCGGCGTCGAGGAGGACGGCGCCGCGGCGCACCAGCGCGGCGGCGACGGTGGACTTGCCGGAGCCGATGCAGCCGGTAAGGCCGACCTCGATCATCGAGCGCCGGCCGGATCGCCCTCAGCCGCTGGCGACGGCCTCGAAGCTCTCGGCCTCCTCCGCCTCGGCGCCGAACTCCTCGGCGGCACCAGCGGACTCGCCCGCCTCCTCGACGGTGCCCAGGTAGTTGCCCTCCTCGTCGAAGGCGTGCTCGCCGAAGTGCTCCTGGAACTCGGCGGACACCACACCTCCTTCGGCGGCCTGCTTGATGGACAGGCTGATGCGCCGACGCTGCAGGTCGATGTCGATGATCTTCACCCACAGCTCCTCGCCGGGAGTGACGACCTGCTCGGGCACCTCCACGTGGTGTGCCGACATCTCCGAGATGTGGGTGAGCCCCTCGATGCTCTCGCCCACCTGCACGA
>JAPPDX010000005.1 GCA_028824415.1 bacterium
TGGCCATGAGCGTGATACTGCTGGTCATGACCGCCGCGGCCGTGCTGCTGATCGATCGTCTCCGCCCGGCTGGCACAGCGGACTTCTGAGATGGCCGAACCGACCACCTCGAAGCGCCACAACGAGGGCTTGAGCACTCCGCGTGCACCTCATGACGGACACGGCCGGCAACTCGGCGGGGGAGAGGGGCTCGAGGTCCGCAACATCTCCGTCGCCCTGGAGGGCAACGAGATCCTCACAGCGCTGGACCTAGCGGTGCGGCGCGGCGAGATCCTGGCACTGCTGGGCCCAAGCGGTTGCGGAAAGACGACGCTGCTGAGAGCGGTCGCGGGTCTCATCGCACTCGAGCGGGGTTCGGTGCACTGGGCGGGAGAGGACCTGCACGGAGTGCCCACACATCGGCGCCGTTTCGGGATGGTGTTCCAGGACCACGCGCTCCTGCCGCACCGCAACGTGGGGGCCAATGTGGCCTTCGGATTGCGGATGCAGGGCATGCCCGCACAGCAACGGCGACGGCGTGTGGGCGACATGCTCCGCATGGTCGGCCTCAAGGGGTGCGAGCGCCGCAGTGTGGCGACCCTCTCGGGTGGGGAGGCCCAGCGCGTCGCCCTCGCCCGCGCCCTCGCTCCCGAGCCCAAGCTGCTGCTCGCCGACGAGCCGTTCGCGGCACTGGACCGGCCCCTTCACGATCGCCTCATCAGCGATGTGCGCCGGATTCTCACCGACTTGGGGCAGACCGTCATCCACGTCACCCACGACCACGCCGAGGCCTTCGCCATCGCCGATCGCGTCGCGCTCATGCGCGACGGCCGCATCCACCGCACCGCCAGACCGCAGCAATTGCGCGCCGATCCCCGAGACGCCTGGACCGCCACGTTCCTCGGCCTCGGAACCATCTGGCAGCCACCCGAACGGGGAGTTCCGGTCACCGCCGGTCTGGAAGTCTCGACACCATGGGGCCTTGTGACCCTCGCGCCGAATGCCCCGACCGAGCCGCCTCGGGAGGGGCTCTGCCTCCTGATCCGCCCCGACGCGGTGCGCCCAGGGGGACCGGCGGGTGTCCGGGCCCACCTGAGCGACGTGCGAGTAGTGGGCGACCGCTCCGTCGCCACGTTCGATATCTCCGGCGCACCTCCGCTGGAGGCCTACGTCCCCGCCGGTGTCACCAAAGGCAGGGACTACCACATCGCCCTCGACCCCGAAGGGATCATCCTGCTACCACCGGAACGCTGAGCACCACGTCCCGATCTTCAGCACACCTCTCGCGCCGAGGAGTGCGGTTCCCTACACTCGCGCCGGCAGCGGTGGGAAGATCCGCATGAATCTGTTCCCAGGCAAAGCCGCACGGAGTGCACTGCTGCTGGCGTCGCCACCGGAGGAGCGGCCGAGATCCTTGCGGTGCGAGCCGATCTCCGGGACCGAAGGAACGCAAGCAAGGAGAACCCAATGAGAAAGATGATTGCCGTAGCGCTCGGTCTCGTGGCGCTCGGGGTGTTGTTGCCGACGGTGGCGCTCAACGCCAACGAGCCGGATGTGACGGTGCGGATCGTGGCCCGCAAAATCGCGGACGGACGCATCGAATTCGGGCTACGCCAAGAGCAGGCCGACGGCACCTACGGGTCCGAGATTCTGCCTCGCGCCCGGTTCTTCCCCACGGACGCCGAGGTGGGCCGCTGGCTCCGCAGCAGCCCCTTGGATCTCGTCGATCCCACGCCTCCGGACACAGCGACGACCGAACCCCCCGGCGACGCCGTCACGCGATGCGAGTACGACGGAACCAATGTCCACGTGTGGTGGACGTTCACGCTGAGCGCACCCGCGAGCTCCGTGAGCTTTGACGTCTACCTGTTGGACGAAGACGATCGAATCGTGGAATCGACGATCTGGTTCGGCTTCGACCTCAGCTCCGGACAGCACCAAGCGAGAGAGAGATTGCTCGTGCTCGACGAGCCGCCGGACCCCTACTGGTGTGAGGTATTCGCTCGCTAGACGGCTGGCCATCTACATGGTTCCGAAGGACTACTCGGACGAGCCATCCGATGAGGCCCAGTTGGGCGAGCACTTCGGCACGGATCGTCTCCGTCGGATTCCCGGACGGCAAGCCTTGACCGGGAAAGGTTGAGTCAGGTCCCGGCAACCGTTTCGGAGTGGTGGTCGGGGCCGAGGATCGTGGGGTACATCGAGCGAATGAGAAAGATCATCTTCGGCGTCGTGTCTGTCGCCGGTCTGCTGGGTGCGACCCTGGTGCTGGCCTCGAGTCCGGCCGCTGCCGCTCTGAGGGTCGTTGTCTTCAGAAGTGACACGGTTGCCGGTGTTTACACGGTGTCTTGGCAGGCGCGACTCGGCTGTGACCCGGGACTCGGCACCAGCGGTGCGAGCGGCTCGATGTCCTGGACGGTGGTGGACGATGCCGTCGAGATGCCCCTGGTGATCAACGACGTCTGCGCGTACGACTTCTCCGCCACGTTCCGCAACGCCGCCGGTGAGACCTGCCGGATCGCCCCCAGCAGTCTTCAGATCAGCAGCGACAGAGTCAATCTGAGAGTCGAGGCGAACAGTTGCACGACGACCAGCTCCACTCGGGTCATCACGATCAGGACTGACACCGTCGCCGGTTCCTACTGGGTGTCGTGGCAGACGCTGCATGGCTGTGACCCGGATGCCGGCGGCCTCAGCACGAGCGGCGCCAGCGGCTGGATGGGCCGGATCGTCTCGGGCCCGCCCCAAGAGATCCCCCTGGTGATCAACCCCACCTGCGAGTACGACCTCTCCGCCAGGTTCGAGAACTTCGCCGGCGAGACCTGCCGGATCGCCCCCAGCAGCCTTCAGATCAGCAACAACGAGGTCAATCTGAGAGTCGAGCCAAACAGCTGCACAGCCACCGGTACCCCTGATGGCACCGACACCTCGACCGACACCGCCACCCCGACCGCTGCTTTGAGGGTCGTTGTCTTCAGGAGTGACGCGGTTGCCGGTGTCTACACGGTGTCTTGGCAGGCGCGGCTCGGTTGTGACCCGGGCCTCGGCACCAGCGGTGCGAGCGGCTCGATGTCCTGGACGGTGGTGGAGCAAGCCGTCGAGATGCCCCTTGTGATCAACGACATCTGCCAATACGAGTTCTCCGCCACGTTCCTGAACGCCGCCGGCGCGACCTGCCGGATCGCCCCCAGCAGTCTGCGGATCAGCAACGACAGCGTCGACCTAAAAGTCGAGGCGAACAGTTGCACGACGACCAGCAGCACTCAGGTCGTCACGATCAGGACCGACACCGTCGCCGGTTCCTACTGGGTGTACTGGCGGACGCGGGATGGCTGTGAGCCGGGCAGCGACACCAGCGGTGCCAGCGGCTGGATGGGGCGGATCGTCTCAAGCCAACCCGAGGAGATCCCCCTGGTGATCAACAGCGCCTGCGAGTACGACCTGTCCGCCAGGTTCGAGAACTTCGACGGCGAGACCTGCCGGATCGCCCCCAGCAGCCTTCAGATCAGCAACAACGAGGTCAACCTGACCGTCGAGCCGAACAGCTGCACAAGCACCCGCATCCCTGTTGTACCAACCGATGAAGTGCAGCCGCTCGAGATCGACGAGTCAGCCGACGGCGATAACGCACTGGACGCCCGGTTCGAGTTCGCCACGTCAATGGACGGAGACAGAGTCATCGCCACCTGGTCGCCGCCGTCGAGCGACGGAGGATCGCGGATTACCGGCTACACGCTGACGATTTCACGACCCGGGCGGATATTCGGGCCCTACTCTCTGTCGGCGAGCGATCGCAGGTTCGCGATTCGGAATCCGCGTCCCGATACCACTTACACGATGCGGGTGGTCGCCGAGAACGCAGCCGGCTCTGGCCCCGAAGCCACCACCTCGGTGACAACACCACCTGCCGGGACGCCGGCGCCACCGCGGAACCTCAGCGCGGCAGCGCACGGTGTGAGGCAGATCAGGGTCACGTGGTCGCCGCCGGACTCGGCGAGCGCGACGATCAGTCACTACCTGGTGCGCTACTCCCGCCCCGCAATCGGCGATATTTCACCATGGCAGAGCAGGCTCTACCGGACGACCGCCACGTCACATACGAGCCCGAACCTTCGATTCGGTACCACGTACACCGTCGCGGTCACCGCCGTCAATCACGACAACGAGACAAGCAGCACGTCGACATCCCAGGCCACGACCGCGCCAGAGAATCCGTAGGGCGCTAACCGCGCAAGGGCACGATCCCACGTGGCACGCCGGTTCCGGAACCGCTTGGTGCGCCGCTGACAGTAGGGGACGAGCCTTCGAAGCGCGCTTCGGGCTGCGCCCTAAAGTGTACGATTCGTACATGAATGAGGTAGCGGTGAGCGAGGCACGCAACCGGCTGGCCGAGGTGATCGAGGAGACCCGGCGTTCCGGCAAGCCGATCTCGGTGACGCGGCGCGGTCGCCGGGTTGCTGTGATCCTGGACTCCGACGCGTTCGACCGGCTCGTCGACATCGCAGACGACGCCGCGGATCGCCGTGAGCTCGAGGCCGCGCGGATTGCCGACGACTACGTGCCCTGGGATGAGGTAAAGGCTGCGCTGGGACTCCAGTGAGCCGTTACAACGTCGAGATCGCCCGCCGGGCGGTCAAGACGATCGCCCAGTTGCCGCGCACCGACCAGCTGAGGGTTCGAGCCGCGATCGATCTGCTGGCCGACGAGCCGCGGCCACCCGGCTGCGTGGCTCTGGCAGGAGAGGAGTCCGTGTACAGAGTCCGCGTCGGCGATTACCGGATCCTCTATGAGGTCATCGACGCCCGGCTGGTGATTCAGGTCGTCCGCGTCGCTCATCGCCGCGAGGCCTACCCGCGCCGCTGGCCCAAATGAACGTAACGCCGGAAATGCCCGTTATGTAATGTATGTCGGTTGTCGCTGCGGGCGAGGAGTCACCGGGATCCACGCGCCGAACAAGCGTCCCTGCTGGTTTCCGGGGCTGCCGCCGACAAGGGTGTGTTCCTATTGACCCTTGCGGCGGTTGGTCCAGTAGTGCTTGCGGATGTGGACGGCGACGTTGCGCGGGTTGTCGCGCCAGCACTGCAACGGGTCGAAGCCGTCATGGGCCAGGCACATGTTGCAGGACACGCACGCCACGCCGCCGGTGCGCCCCGCCTCCAGCTTGCGCACCAGGTCGGGCTCGCGGATGAACGGGCGGGCCATGGCCAGGAAGTCGGCGTCGCCCGAGGCCAGGATGTCTTCCATCGTCTCGGTCGTGCGGACTCCGCCGACGAGGATGATCGGCAGGCCCGACGCCTCCTTGACCGCGCGGGCGAACGGCCGGTAGTAGGCCTCGGCTCCCGCGGGCTGCCTGGCACGCTGTATCAGCAGATTCCGCCAGGCCTGCGCACGGCCAACCGCAACGTACGGACGGATGTTCTCGAAGTAGCTCCGCATCACCCCGTAGGTGGTCTCGAACCCGTTGAGGCCCCGGTCGGCGAGCACCGTGGCCCGCTGCAGCGACTCCTCCCGCTGCAGGCCGCCTTCCACCGAGTCCTCCACACTCAGACGCGCCGTGACGGGCAGGTCGTCGCCGACGGCGCTTCGCACGGCGTCGTAGACCTCGACCATGAAGCGGCTGCGGCGCTCGGCGTCGCCCCCCCATTCGTCGTCGCGGGTGTTGGCGTGCGGCGAGCAGAACTCCGAGATCAGATAGCCGTTGCCGCCGTGGATGTGGATGCCGTCGAATTTGGCCTCCGCGGCCCTGGCGGCTGCGGCCCCGAAGGAGCGCACGAGACCGGAGACCTCCTCGGCGGCCAGCTCGACGGGCTGGATGGTGTACATGGCGTTGGGGACCGGCGAGGGCGCCACCGGCGTGATGCTCGACATCATCGTCTGGCTGCCGCAGTGGCCGATCTGGGCGAAGATCAGCCCGCCCGCCTCGTGGACGGCATCGGTCGCTCGCCGCAGCGCCGGGATCACCCTGTCGTCGTGGATGCCCGTCTGGTTGGCGCTTGCCTGCCCACGGGGATCCACGTACATGTGCCCGGTCAGCAGCAGGCCCGCTCCCCCTTCGGCCAGTCGGCGGTACAACTCCACGAAGGAGTCGTAAACGACGCCGTTCGTCGAGGCCATCGTCTCCGACGTGGCCCCTCGCACGATCCGGTTGGGAATCTCGAGCGATCCGATCCGGCCAGGTTGGAGATACAGGGGGGCAGTACTCACCCTCTCGAACCTACTCCTCAGCAGCCACCGTCTCTGAACGGGTTGGTGCCGGCTGCAGGCATCTCCGAGTCCCCCCCGACGTGCCAATCGTGGATCCAGCTCTTCGAGCAGAGCCCACCGAATTCGTCCTGCAAATTGAACAGCATCCGTAGCGAGAGGTCCTTGCGGAGCGCCGCCCACAGTTCGGACCCATTCGTGATGTTCTCGGTGTACCAGTCGGGTACCTCACCGGCGAGGCCGCTTCGTAGGACCTGCTGCGCCTCGCGCGACGGTACGCCGGTCGACCCTGGGCAGTCGAAGGAGCTGTAGTACAGCAGGTGGTGGTGCGGGGCGACGAGGTACAACATCGCATCGGCGAGCAGTTCGACGTCTATGTCGAGGTTCCCACCAACGTCTTTGCACTCCGACATCTTCACCGCGAAATACAGCTGCACCGCCCCCCACGCTTTGCGTGGCGCCAGTCCGGTGTGCAGGTCGTAGACGTGCGCGAGTTCGTGAACAGCGATGCCGAGATCGATCGTCTGGACCTGATAGCCCGACACGGTGCACTTCACGGGGTCTGGGGCAAGCTCGCAGAAGTGGTGCACGGAACCTCCAACTCCGAGGACCGCAACCGCCGATATCTCTCGGGCATGGCCCCATGCCGCCTGCAGCCACGGGAACCTGCCCCGGTGTTTCGCGACGACCGCGTCCATCCACGTCCGCAGGAATTCGGTCGGCTCCGCCGGCACCCGGTCCACATGGATGTCACCGAACTCCACGACGCGCGTCGGCAGCAGTCTCGTCTCACGTGTGCCGTCGCCCAACTGCCCGACCCTGTTGTTCCCCCAGCAGGAAACCGATCCGTCGCGATGCATCGCGCACGCGTGCGACCTGCCCTGCTCGACTTCGATGCTGGTCGTGATCGCCACCGCATCGCTGATCCCCGTGAGCCTCCTCGGCTGCGATCGAGTGACGGTGGTGCCGTCACCGAGTTCTCCCGAGGTGTTCCGCCCCCAGCACGACACGCCACCGTCGTTGTGCAGGGCACAGAAATTCCGCTCGCCCACGGAGACCGCGGCGACATCCTCGAGATTGCTCACACGCCCCGGTCGAGGGAAGCTGTTGTTGCCCCAGCAATGCACATTGCCCACGGCGGTCACCGCGCAGGCGTCGCCGAACCCGATCGCGACTGAGATTGCCCCCCGGAGTCCCGGAACCTTCCGCGGTGACAGGCTGGATCCGCCTGGTACCCAGCCCCAACACGAGACGGTGCCGTCGAGATGGACGGCGCAGACCGAAGTCTGGCCTGCGGTGATCGTCACAACGTCCCGTAGCCCCGGAACTCTTTGAGGAGCGGAAGTCGATCTCCGGCTCCCGTCTCCCAGTTGTCCAGAGTCGCCATCTCCCCAGCACGACACGTCGCCATCCGCGTGGACGGCGCACGTATGCGTCCCGCCGGCCGCTAGCGCCGTCGCGTCTGTAATTCCCGGCACCCTCACCGGCGCATAGACCCGGCCCGCGACATTCTGCCCGAGTTGGCCGTCGGAACCGGGACCCCAGCACGACACCGTTCCGTCGTCGTGCAACGCACAGGTATGGGATTCGTTGTTCACGAACGGACCGACGCTGACCGTCACGACATTGCCAATCGTCGCGGTGCTGAATCGCTCCCGTAGACCGTTCCTTCCCCAGCACGTCACGCCACCACCGAGTGTCACCGCGCAGGTGCGGTCGAAGTTCGACGCGACCAGCGTGTCGCCGCTGCGCGCCCCACCGCCTATCCCGAACTCGGTTGCACCGGACCGTGCTGTCGTCACGATCAGCGACGTGCTCGCCAGCCAGCGACCGGCCACGGCCCCCACGGGAAAGAAGCGGCGCGCCGGCAACAATCGCCGACTCCAGGTGTCTTCAACCAACCGCTGCTGGAGCGCGAACTCGATCCGCCCATCGTCGATCCGGCGGGCGGCGATGCGCATGTCGATCACGGCGCTCCGGTCGATCGGAGAATCGAGTGCGACACTCACCGAGACCGGGGAGCTCGTCAGCCAGCGACCGACCGCGGCCTCTGGGGGAACGAACCGCAACCGCGGCAACTGCGCGGCAGCCCAGCGGCCGTCAGGCAATTGCTGCCGCAGTCCGAACTCCGTCCGCCCGTCGGCGAGGCGCCGCGCCACGATGCGCACCGCGACCTTCGCCGTGCCCTCCGCCTCGGTTTCCATCTCCTGCCCACCGGCACCGGATGGAATCCCCACGACGCCCGACGCGACGATCGTTGCAACGAGGGTCAGGCCGGCGAGCCAGGTCCTCACGTCAGGCCTCCGGCTGAACCGCCGGAGCCCCGACAGAGCGCCGCGGCTCGGGCCATCGGCGATAGAAGTCTCATCGGTCCGTCAGCAGCCTCCGTCCCGGAACAGGTTGGCAACGTCAGGAGGAGAGGGTGAAGGATCGAGCGGGTCCATCAGCCACTCGGTTGTACACAGTCCTCCGAACTCCCCGGCAAGGTTGGCAAGTGCGGGCCGGGACGGTGCCGCGCGCCAAGCTGCCGTGAGGTCCTCGCCCGACCTGATGTTGTCGGTGTACCAAGCCGGGACCTCACCCGCAAGCCCGGCGCGAACCACGGCTTCCGCCTCGCGAGTCGGCTCGGCCGGCAGTCCCGGACATTCCGCGCGGCGCGCGTAGTACCCCAGCCAGGCATCAGGAACAACGAGATGCTCCATAGTGTCCGCCAGAATCTCACCTCCCGGGCCCAACCCCGGACTCACAAAGCAATCTGGATATGTCACGGCGAAATACAACTGCACCGCACCCCACGCCCTACGGGGGGTGAGACTCGTGGTGTCGTCGTAGACGTGGGCAAGTTCGTGGACGAGAATTCCAACATCCTCGAGCGAACCGACACCCATCCGCAAGGCCCGGCAGGCGTACGGGCCATCGCGGAAGTCGCACTGGGCGACTACGACACCGTGGCGGCCCGCGACGGTCGGTGTGAGCCATGCGCGCTCGCGTATGTAATCCCAGGCGAGGCGTAGCCAGGGGAACTCGTCCTCCCGTTCCTGCACGTACTCATCCAACCAGGCCCTCATCAGGTCCGTCGGGTTTGCCGGAATGCGATCCCGCCGGACGGTCTCCGGCTGCTCGACGGCCGTCGGCACCAACCTGGCCCGGCGTGTGCCGTCGCCCAGCTGTCCTTTTTCGTTACTCCCCCAGCAGGAAACCGAACCATCCCCGTGGATCGCACACGCGTGGGAGCCCGCTCCTTCCCTGCTCGAGACACTCATCGAGATAGCGACCGCATCGGTGATTCCGGCGAGCCGCACGGGCTCCCGTCGGGGCCGCCTCGAGCCATCACCCAACTGCCCCCACCGATTGTTCGACCCCCAGCAGGACACACCACCGTCGGCAAGCAGGGCACAGATGCTGTCGTCACCCACCGCAACGTCCACGGCATTGGTGATACCGCCCACGGTTTCCGGGCGGATGCGATCGGACAGCTGCCAGCAGGACACTCTCCCATCGGCACGCGCCACGCAGGTGGGGCGCCAACCCACGCCGACGGAGACAACCCTCCCGAGACCGCTGATCCTCCGGGGCGTCTCGTAGTTCCCGGATGCGACCCCGTGTCCCCAGCACGAAAGGCCGCCGTCTCGATGGATGGCGCACGTCGCGTTCGCTCCTGCCGTTATCGCCTCCACATCGCGCACCCCAGGCACCCTCTGGGGCGTCGTCGCTCGCTCGGCGGCCCCGTCGCCCAGTTGCCCCGAATTATTCCAACCCCAGCAGGACACCTCACCATCGCTGTGGAGAGCACATGTGTGATAGGTCCCCGCGGCCACTGCGACCGCGTCCGCGAGTCCCAGAACAGGTGTTGGCACCCACCGATGGATGAGGTCGCCCCCGCCGAGCTGCCCAGACCAGCCAGGCCCCCAGCAGGACACCGTCCCGCCCGCGTGCAGCGCGCAGGCGTGGACCTCGTTCCTCCAGGCGTCTCCGATCGTCACCGCAACGACGTCATCCAGACCGGCGGCGCTGAGATGCTCGCGGGTGCCGTTGCGACCCCAGCACGAGACGCCGCCGTCACGACGAACCGCACACGTACGGCCATGGGAAACCGCCACGAGGGTCTCCCCGCTGCGCGGCCCCTCACCGAGCGTGAACTCGTCGTAGACGGCCGGTAGTTCCGTCACCCTGAGTGGCGAACTGGACAGCCACCGCCCTACCGCGACGTCGGCGGGGAAGAACCGTCGCGTCGGCAACGAGCGCTCGCCCCACTCGCCGCCGGCTCCGCGCTGCTGCAGACCGAACTCGATACGGCCGTCGGCGCGGCGCCGCGCCACGATGCGCACCTCGGCTTCCGAGCCCCCCTCATTCCCGGCGGCGGTGATGCTCAGCGGCGAACTCCACAGCCAACTCCCGACTTCGGCCCAGACCGGGAAGAAGCGCCGCAGGGGAAGCAGCCGCTCGCCCCACTCGCCGTCCGGTCCGAACTGCTGCAGACCGAACTCGGTGCGGCCGTCAGCCCGACGCTGCGCGACGATACGGACCTCAGTCCGGCCCTCGGACTCGTCCTCCTGACTGCTCGCAGCTTCCGGAGGCACGGCCGTAGCGACGACGATAATGAGCGCCGCTACAACTGCCCGACCGAATCCCCTCACTGGCCCCTCCAGACGACGTGCAGCAAAGCGCTATGCGGGTCACGCTATTGCCAGCCGGGCGACGGCCGATGACCTTCTGGCAAGCATGACACGCGGCTGGTGGGCACTGCGCGCCTCCTCAGCAGCCGCCGTCTCTGAATGGATTCGCACCTTCGGGCGGGATGAGTCGCCGCTGTATCGGGTACCTGATCCAGTCCGTCGTGCAGAGCCCTCCGAACTCGCCTGCCAGATTGGCCAGCGCGTGCAACTCCGGGTCCTGCCGCATGGCGGCCCAGAGTTCGGCCCCGCTGGTGATGTTCGCGGTGTACCACTCGGGCACCTCACCGGCCAGAGCCGCACGGACCACCTCCCGGGCTTCGCTCGTCGCCTCCGACGGCACCCCGGGGCATTCCAGGACGGCGAAGTACCCGGAGCCCAGCCAGCCCGGCGGGAGCGTGAGGATCCGCAGCGTGTCGGCGATCAACTCGCGGCTGACCCCCTGGACGCCGTGCACCAGCGGGCAGTCCGGGTAGGTGGCGGTGAAGTACAACTGGGCGGCGCCCCATGGCCTGCTCGGGGCCAACCCGGTCGTGAGGTCATAGACGTGTGCGAGCTCGTGCACGACGACCTCGAGAACCGAGGGATCATCGAAGTTGACCGTGGAGATGTTCATCCGGTCCGCTCGACACGAGTAGGTGCCGCCGGAGGTGCCGCATTGGATCGGAACGGAGCTGAGGCCGAAGAGATCGAGCGTGACGTGCGTCTCGTTCCGGATATGGGCCCAAGTGGTGCGAAGCCACGGAGACTCATCGCCCAATTCAGCGACCACACCGTCCAGCCAGGATCTCAGCACATCCGTCGGGTCCGCCGGATCCCGGGGCCTCGGGGCAGCGGCCGGCGGCTCGACCGGCGTCGGTGTCAAGCGGGTCTCGGTCGTGCCGTCACCGAGCTGCTCCAACCCGTTCCTCCCCCAACACAGGGCCGCGCCGTCGGCGAGCAGCGCGCAGGCATGTGCTTCCCCTTCGAGGGACGGCACGGTGACCGTCACATCCACCGCATCGGAGATGCCGGCGACCCGGCGCGGTGTCAACCGGCCTCTCGTCGTACCGTCGCCCAGTTGGCCTGCGGAGTTGTTCTCCCCGAAGCACGACACGCCCCCGTCGCGGTGCAGGACGCAGACGCTCCGGTCCCCCACCGACACCTTCACAGCGTCCGTGATGCCGCCGATCTGCTGCGGGCGGACTGTGGTGAGGAAGGGCCAGCAGAACACCCGTCCGTCGACGGTCACAGCGCAGTTGTAGGTCCAACCGACTGACAGAGAGGCCACGCCCGAGAGTCCGCGGATCTCCCGCGGCGTCGTGCCGAATCCCCACCCCCAGCACGAAACAGCACCATTGGAATGGATTCCACATGTCGAGACGTTCCCCGCCGTGAGCGCGACGATGTCGCTGAGGCCGGCCACGCGCTTCGGGGAGAAACTCAGATCGGTCGTGCCATCCCCGACCTGGCCCTCCCCGTTGTAGCCCCAGCAGGACACCCCACCATCGCGGTGCAACGCACAGGTGTGCGCCGAGCCGGCCGCAAGCGCCGTGACATCGGTGAGCCCGGGAACGCTGACCGGAATGACGTGGCTGTGATCGTCACCCTGCCCGAGTTCCCCGTGATGCCCTGGACCCCAGCACGAAACGGTCCGATCGCCGTGCAGGACGCAACTGTGGAACGGCCCGACCGACGAGTCCCCGATGCTGATGGCCACGACGTCGTTAAGGCCCGTGGTACTGAGCCGGTCCACCAGGCGATCCCGTCCCCAGCATGCAACGCCACCATCGAGGCGGACGCTGCAGGTGCGGTCGAAGGATGCGGCGAGCAACGTGTCACCGCTGCGGGGTCCCTCTCCGATCTCAAAGTCGTCGAACTCCTCGACCTCGGCTCGCTCCGCGGTCAGGGTCAGCGGTGAGCTCACCAGCCAGCGCCCGACATCGGTCGCGGACGGGAAGAACCGCCGCGACGGCAACAACCGATCACCCCACTCGCCGCCCGCATCACGCTGCTGCAACCCGAACTCGACGCGGCCGTCATCCAGGCGCCGCGCCACGATCCGCACCACGGAGTCGGAACTCGCGACGTCCGCCGCGGTGTCCAACCTGAGCGGTGAGCTCACCAGCCAGCGCCCGACGTCGGTCGCGGACGGGAAGAACCGCCGCGACGGCAACAACCGATCACCCCACTCGCCGCCCGCATCACGCTGCTGCAACCCGAACTCGACGCGGCCGTCATCCAGGCGCCGCGCCACGATCCGCACCACGGAGTCGGAACTCGCGACGTCCGCCGCGGTGTCCAACCTGAGCGGTGAGCTCACCAGCCAGCGCCCGACGTCGGTCGCGGACGGGAAGAACCGCCGCGACGGCAACAACCGATCACCCCACTCGCCGCCCGCATCACGCTGCTGCAACCCGAACTCGACGCGGCCGTCATCGAGGCGCCGCGCCACGATCCGCACCACGGAGTCGGTCTCTTGGGCACTCGCGACGGCCGGTAGCAGGCCCGCACCGATCGCGACGACCAGCACCGTCACGAACACCCTCTGCAACTGCTTCATTCACCCCTCCGCGGCGTCACGCTACGGCCCACAGCGCCGTCGCTCAAGTGCCGGACAGGAGCGCCGACACGACCCTCACGTCGTGCCGGATCGGCTCCTCGCACCCGGCGTCGCGGAACTGGTCGTCGTCCGGCGGCGGTAGGTCGTCGATCTCCAGGGGATACCTCAACCAGTCAAGCCTGCAGAAGCCGCCGAACTCATCGCGCCCCGTGCGTGTTTCCCGACGACCCTCCGGGGATATCGTCGCGATTCCCATGCCGACCCAGAGAGCCGACGATCGAATGCCAGCCGGTGGTGATCCGAACCCGTCGGCGTCCTCGGCCGACGGCGGACCCCAGCCCCGGCTGGAGGAGTTGCTCGACACTCGCCACGACCCCGCCTACGGCGAGGCGGTGCAGGTGGCGCCGCTCGTGCAGCGGGTCACGGCGGCCAACGCCAGCCCGTTCACCTTCGCCGGAACCGGCACCTACATCGTGGGTCACAAGCGGGTGGCGGTCATCGACCCGGGTCCCGACGATGCCGGTCACATCGAAGCGCTGCTGCGGGCACTGGAGGGTCGCACAGTCACCCACATCTGCATCACGCACACCCACAGCGACCACTCCCCCGCCTCCCGCGCCCTCGCCGAGGCAACCGGCGCCCCAACTCTGGGCTTCGGTCCGCATCCGGCCGTCGACGCGGGGCGGCAGGTCGCCGAGGCGTCAGCGGTGCAGGAAGAGCCCGGGGATTGGGACTTCACCCCCGACGGTGTGCTGGGCCATGGCGATGTGGTGGCCGGTGACGGCTGGACACTGGAGTGCCTGTACACGCCCGGACACATCTCGAACCACCTGTGCTTCGGCCTCCCCGAGGAGCAGGCCCTCTTCACCGGCGATCACGTCATGGGTTGGTCGTCGACGATCGTCCCACCGCCCGACGGCAACCTCGGCGACTACCTGCGCAGCCTGGAGTTGCTGATCTCCCGGGGCGA
The DNA here is from genome assembly GCA_028824415.1 of bacterium. GTDB lineage: Bacteria > Actinomycetota > Acidimicrobiia > Acidimicrobiales > CATQHL01 > VXNF01. The sequence continues at coordinate 14,366 of JAPPDX010000005.1, forward strand.
CCGTGACGAGGTGTACTGGCCCACGCACGGTCCTCCTATCACCACGCCGAACCGGTACGCCCGGGCTCTGCTCGCGCACCGCCACCGGCGCACCGACCAGATCCTCGCCTGCCTCCGCGACGGTCCCGCCACGATCTCCTCGATGGTGGCGCGCATGTACACCACGACCCCCAAGGTCCTCCATCCCGCCGCGGCGCTCTCGGTGCTGGCGCACCTCATCCACCTCGCTGAGGAGGGCAAGATCACCTGGGATCCCTCCGCCGACACGCGGTCCGCCACCTACGCCCTCGCCTGACTCCCCGGTCCGGCAGCTGCGCCTCTAGCAGCCGCCGTCGCGGAACGGGTTGGTGCGCGGCGCGGGAATCAGGTTCGGCTCCAGCGGGTACCGGAGCCAATCGGTGCTGCAGAACCCGCCGAACTCTCCCGCCAGGTTGGCCAGCAGCTGCGCCGACAGGACTCGCCGCAGCACCCTCCACAACTCGGCGCCGTTGGTGATGTTCCGGGTGTACCAGTCGGGCACCTCACCGGCGAGGCCGGAGCGGACGACCTGTTCCGCCTCGGCGTCCGGCTCGCCGCCCAAACCGGGACACCCCAGCCCGTAGTAGGCAAGCCAGGCGCTCGGCACCACGAGATGCGCCATCGTGTCGGCCAGGATCTCCGACCCGGACTCCTGGCCGTAGTCCCGGAAACAGTCCGGGTAGGTCCAGGCGAAGTAGAGCTGGACGGCGCCCCAGGCGCTCCGGGGTGCCAGTCCGGTCGTGCTGTCGTAGACGTGGGCCAGCTCGTGGACCGCGTCTCCGAGGGCCATCTCGGCGAGCTCCATGCTGTCCGACCAGCAGTTGAACGAGCCCTCGAAGAGCTGGCAGGAAGACCGCACCGCACCGCGGAAGTCCTCGACCCGGCCGGCGATCGCTCGGTTCCGGATCCGGTCCCAGGCCTTGCGCAACCAGGGATACTCGGCCTCGCGCTGAGCGACGACGCCATCCAGCCAGGTCCGCAGGAGGTCGGTGGCGTCGGCCACGAGGCGGGTCTCCGGTGTCGCCGCCCGTTCGGTGACCCGCACCGGTACGGCACTGCCCGCAGGGCCGTCCCCACCCAGCTGGCCGATCTCGTTTCCACCCCAGCAGGAGTACTCACCGCCCGCGTGGGCCACGCAGGTATGCGCCCCCAGGCGGGTTGATCCGCCGCTCATGCTCACGGCCACGGCATCGCTTATCCCGGAGATCCTGGCCGGACGGCCTTGCGGAGTCCGTGTGCCGTTGCCGAGTTGGCCGGCTGCGTTCTCCTCACCCCAGCACGACACGCCGCCGTCGTCGTGAACGACGCATGCGCCACCGTCCCCCACCGCCACCGAGACGGCGGCGCTCACCCCGTCGACCGGCTCCGGGTTGGCCACATCGGCCACCGGCCAGCAGTACACGTCACCGTCGACGGTCACCGCGCAGGTGCGATCCGACCCGGTGGAGACCGAAACGACTGCGGGGACGCCCTCGACGGTTCCGGGGCTGAAAGCGTAGAAGTTCCCGGCCCCGCCGCCGTAGCCCCAGCAGGTCAAGGCACCGCCGGTGTGGATGACGCAGTTGGAGGAGGGACCGGCGTCGATCCACTCGGCGTCGGTGATGCCCGGAACGGACTGCGGGAGGCTGACTGAGGCGAGTGTGGCACCACCCAACTGGCCGAGCCCCCCGGCACCCCAGCAGGACACCTGCCCGCGTGCGTGCACAACGCAGGTGTGATCGGATCCGGCGGCGAGCGCCACCGCGTCGGAGATGCCGGGCACCGCCTCGGGCAGGTACTCGCTGAACATCTCACCGCGCCCGAGTTGTCCCTCGCGACCCGGGCCCCAGCACCAGACGGACCCGTCGCCGCCCAGCGCGCAGAGGTGGGGCTCCTGGTGAGGATGGTCGCCGCTGGTGATGCTGACGACGCTCCGCAGCCCGGCGGCGCTGAGCCGCTCCCGGATTCCGTTCTGACCCCAGCAGGTCACCCGGCCGTCTCGGTGCACGGCGCAGGTGCGGCCACGAGAGGCGGCGATGAGACTGTCCCCGCTGCGTGCGGTGCCCCGCACGAACTCGGGGCGGCGCAGGACCGTGGTCTCGTCGGTCGAGGCGACCACCACCTCCGGGTCACCGGGATCGAACTCCCCCGGTGGCACCACGGCCTGCGCCGGTCCGGGGCTCGCGGCCGCCGCAACGCCGGTCGTCAGCGCCAGTGGGCTTGTGACTCCGGCGCAGCCGAGCGCAAGGACGGACAGCGCCACCACGCTTCGCCGGACTCGAGGCCGCGCCTCACCACGTCCGGCGCCCCGCCGCCCGGCCGGAGCCAGGCTCAGCGGCTCCAGCGATTCCAGCTGATCACGTCCTCGATCACACCCCGGTCGGCGGGCTTGAAGGCGTCACCGATCGTGTAGGCGACAGGGATAAGGGCGAACTGGCGGACCTTGTCGTAGGGGATCCCGAGAATCTCCGCCGTCTCGCGCTCGTAGGCGAGGTGAAGGGTGGTCCAGCAGGTGCCGAGACCGCGCTCGCGGGCCGCCAGCATGAAACTCCAGGCCGCCTGGATGACCGACCCGCCCTCGGCGACCACATCGGTGGGACGCTCGGACCGGGTCGTCACACAGGGGATGAGAAGCACCGGGCTCCGGTGCATGTTCTCGGCGAGGTAGACAGCCGAATTGACCACCCGTCGCTGCTGCGCCACCCAGGTCTTGTCGTGGCCCGCGAATCTCCCGCCGGCGGACCGGCCATCGCCTGCCGCGCGATCAGCGAGCGTGGGCCCGCTCACGTACGCCTCGAATCCGCGCCGGTAGAGCCCGGAAATCGCCTCGACCTTGTCGCGCTCGGTCACGAACACGAAGTGCCAGGTCTGCATGTTGGAGGCTGTCGGGGCCTGGGTGGCCAATTCGACACACTCCCGCAGCACCGAGGCGGGCACCGGGCGCTCGAAGTCCAACCGCTTGCGCACCGCCCGGGTGGTTGACAGCATCTCGTCGGTCGACAGACCAAGCCGCCTCACACCACGAAGCGTACGCCCTCGTCCCGATCGGAGAGCGCACCGGCGAGAACGACAGCCGGTGGTCGTTGACCCGTTTGCCGGCTAGGACGGCTCGTAGAGGCCCCCGAGTGTGGGGACGAGCGGCGCGGCCCGGCGCCAGGTGTTGAAGCTCAGGACGCCATCGAGGTTCCGGGCGGCCGGCTTGAAGTCGCTGCCGATCGTGTAGGCCACCGGGATCAGGGCGTACTGACGCACCTCCTCGTAGGGAATGCCGAGGATTTGGGCCACTTCCTCTTCCCACATCAGATGGATGGTGGTCCAGCAGGTGCCCAGGCCTCGCTCGCGGGCCGCCAGCATGAAGCTCCAGGCCGCCTGAACGACCGAGCCGGCGCCCTCCACCACGTGGCGGGGATCCTCCGAGCGGCCGGCGGCACAGGGAATCAGCATCGCAGGGACACGGTGCATGTTCTCCACCAGGTGGATCCCCGAGTCGATGACGCGGGCCTGCTGCGCTCCCCAGGCAGGGTCCCGATCCGCCCTGGCGCGGGAGGCCTCGATGAACCGGGTCCGGTTCAGGTCCGAGCCGCGCCGGTAGATGGCGGCCAGGGCCTCCACCTTGGAGCGCTCGGTCACGAACACGAAGTGCCAGCCCTGGTGATTGGATGAGGTGGGCGCCTGCACGGCGAACCGGGCGCACTCCCGCAGCAGCGATTCCGGCACGGGGCGGTCGAAATCCAGCCTCCTGCGCACCGCCCGGGTGGTGAGCAGCACCTCGTCCGCGCTGAGTCCAAGTGTGGTGGTCATGGCCCGAATCGTAGGCTCGCCGCTCCAGTGGGACCGCGACGGGCTTCGGCTACCTGCGACCCCCGCTGAGGACCTCGGTTTCCTCTCGGTCCGGCGGCTCGTCCGCGTCGATCCGATCATCCCGACCCGGGAGTCGGTCGCCTCTCAGGAACGCCCACGTCTTGCGCAACCCGCCGTCGCGCAACATGTCCACGAGGCGGAAGAAGCCCATCGTTCCCGCTCCCGCGACCGCGGCCGCCGCGATGCAACTACCGCAGACCACACCGCAACCCTAGTAGTCCGGGACGGTTCCTCTGCCGGTGGCCGGCTCGATGACCCGTTTGCTCAGGAATTGGCCGTGACCGTCTCGAGGATGTCGCCGAAGAGCTCCAGCGCTTCTGCCCGGCGGGTGGGCACGTGCTCGCTGGGCCACCCCTCCACCGCCTCGTAGTTCCGCAGCACGTGGCGGCTGATGGTGACCTTGTGCACCTCATCCGCGCCGTCCACGAGCCGGGAGGCCCGGGCCTGGCGGTACATGCTCTCCAGTGGCAGGTCGGCGCTGAACCCCAGCGCGCCGTGCACCTGGATCGCACGGTCGATGGCGTTGAACAGCATCCGCGTGCCGTACACCTTGATCATGGCGATCTGGGTACGCGACGCCGAGGCCCCGTGGCGATCCATGTGCCAGGCGGCTTGCATGCACAGCAGTCTCGTGGCCTCGATCTCCATCTTGGTCTCGGCGACCATGTCCTGGATCATCTGCTTGTCGGCCAGCAGAGAGCCGTGAGCGGAGCGCGACAGAGCCCGCTCGCACATCATGTCGAAGGCCCGGCGCGCCTGGCCGAGCCAGCGCATGGCGTGGTGAATGCGCCCCGGACCCAGCCGCTTCTGCGCCAGCACGAACCCGTCGCCCGGCTGGCCGATGATGTTCGTGGCCGGCACACGCACATTGTCGTAGACGATCTCGGCGTGGCCCCCGGGCCGGGGCGGGCCCTCGATGTGCGGCTCGCCCATGTTGGGGATGTCGCGCACAACGCGCACGCCCGGCGTGTCGGTCGGCACCAGGATCATCGAACATCCCTGGTAGGGGTGGACATCGGGGTTGGTTACCACCATGACGATCAGGAAATCCGCGACCGAGCCGTTGGTGGTGAACCACTTGTGGCCCGAGATGACGTACTCGTCGCCGTCGAGCGTCGCCCGGGTACGGATCAGCCGAGGATCCGAGCCGGCCACGTCGGGTTCGGTCATCGAGAAGGCGCTGCGCATCCTGCCGGCCAGCAGCGGCTCCATCCAGCGGCGCCGCAGCTCCGCACTGGCGCCGATGGCCAGGAGCTCGGCGTTGCCGGAGTCGGGGGCGTTGTTGCCGAAGATCATGGGGGCGAACTCGCAGCGGCCGAGAATCTCGTGCATCAGGGCCAGGCGCACCTGTCCCCACCCCTGCCCGCCGAGGTCGGGACCCAGGTGGCAGGCCCAGAGCCCCTGCTGCTTCACCTGCTCCTTCAGCGGGTCGGTGAGCACCCGC
>JAPPDX010000049.1 GCA_028824415.1 bacterium
GCCGGGGGGCGGCGCCGGATCGATTTCGCCAGACGATCCGCCGACGGCCACCGGCGGCCCCGACCGGACTCCCGCAGACACCGGCGGCGCCGACCGGACACCCGCAGACACAAAAAACGGGCTCAGGAGATGTTCAGGCGCATGCCGGCGTCGAGCCGGATCACCTCGCCGTTCAGGTAGGTGTTCTCCATGATGTGGCACACCAGGGCGGCCACGTCCGCGGGTGACCCCAGACGCTTGGGAAAGACGTTGCCGGCGACGATGGCCGCTATCTGCTCGTCGTTCAGCGAAGCCAGGATGGGCGTGTCCATGACGCCGGGGCAGATCGTCATGACCCGGATGCCCCGGGAGCCCAGATCGCGAGCCAGCGGCACGGTCATGCCGATGATCCCGCCCTTGGAGGCGCTGTAGGACATCTGCCCCACCTGGCCCTCGAGACCGGCGATCGAGCCCAGGTTCACGATCACGCCACGCTCACCGCCGGCGTTCGGCTCGTTGGCCGCCATGTGCCTCACGGTGTGGCGCAGCACGTCGAAGAGCCCGATGAGGTTCACCTCGATGTGCGCCCGGAAGTGCTCCAGGGTGTGCAGGTCACCGCTCCGGCTGAGCATCCGCTGGCCCGAGCTGATGCCGGCGCAACTCACGAGCACGTCGATCCGCCCCCAGACGGCCGCGGCCGCATCCACGGCGGGCTCCACGTCGTCGGGCCGGGTGACGTCGGTGGCCACGAAGGCGGCGCACTCACCCAACTCGGCGGCCACCTGCTGCCCTGCCGAGGAGGCCAGATCGGCGATCACCACCCGGCCGCCCGCAGCCACAAGCCCTCGTGCGACCCCGGCACCCAGGCCGGAGGCGCCCCCGGTGACCAGCGCCACGGAGCCGCGAACCTGCATCGTCCCTCGTGTGACTCGGTCAGGCTCGCTGCGCGCTGGATTCCGGCCTTCGCCGGAATGACGCACATGGGATCGGCAACCCGCCAGGCATCTCAGAATTCTCGTAGGCGGGCCCCAGTGGGGTCAACCTCGGTGCGCAGGATGTGCAACTCCTCGGTGCTCGGCTGGGCCGTCGTCGGTACCTCGTCGCCGGGCAACAGCACCTCGAAGCCGGTGGCGGCCTGCACGTCGTCGACACTCACCCCGGGGTGCAGCGAGGCCAGGCGCATGCGTTTGGACTCCTGCTCGAAGTCGAAGACGCAAAGGTTGGTGATGCAGAGCTGCGGCCCGCCGGGCATCCCGAGTGAGGCCCGATGGTCGCCGCCGTCGCCCCAGCCGATGCCCGAGCGGAAGTGAAGGCGGTCCACGAACGTGCGCGGGTCGTGCGTGGAACTCCAGAGATAGATGCGGGGGATCATGCAGCCGAGATCGGCCATCCCGCCGCCGCCGGGGAGACGCACCTTGGGGCTGTCGTAGGGGCCGATGACGCTGTTGTTCACGTTGCCGTAGGCGTCCATCTGGGCGCCGCGGAAGGCGAAGGTGTTGTAGCGGGCACCCTGGGCATAGGTCCAGAAGTCGAACGGCGAGTTGGCGAGCATCGAGGCACCGCCCCAGAGCTCGTCGGAGAGTGTCGAGGAGCCGACGACGGCCGGGTCGGCGTCCACGGCGATGGAGCTGGCCGCCCACACCAACTCGGGGGCGTGGGTGCGCCGCGCTAACCGGTAGCCGCAGACGGGGATGAACGAGACGGCGCCGTTGAACGCCCGGGTGTCGTTGGCCATGGCCCGGGAGAACGTCACCACCATCAACTCGTCGATGGTGCAGCCGTAGCCCGGGACCGCCGCCGCTGCGCCGCTCACGAGCCCACCTCCCCGCCGTCGCCGACCGGCTGCGGGTCGTTCGCCGCCAGGAAGTCCCCCCAGGTGGTCGGCCCGGCGACGCGACGCTCGAAGAAGTTCGCGAAGTCCGCCGGCGAGCCGCATGCCCCCAGGTAGTCCTCGAAGAAGCGGCCGTCATGGCCGTACTCGGGGAAGCACGAGGTGGGATACGCGCCGCGGGGTGCCTCGCAGACGGCGTCGACCATGAAGCGCGGGTAGCTGGTGCGGTGCGGCTCGGCGGTGAACGAACCGGTGTCCACGATGCGCTCGGCGGTGACGATCGTCCGCTCGGCGGCATTGACGATCTCGCTGTCCATCCAGATCAGTTTGGGGTTGACGCGGGCGTTGCCGGCCACATCGGCCTCGTGGACGTGCACGACCGCCACGTCCACCGCCAGGGGCGTGCAGGCGACGTAGGGCCGACCCGTCGCCGCATCGGTCTCGATCCGCAGGGCGCCCGAGGCCTCATGCAGCGCGGGCACGTCGGTGCCGAGACCGGCCACCGTCGGCATGAACGGCAGCTGCCGGGCCTGCGCCTGCAGGCGGCAGATCAGCAGGTGCTCGGAGTACTCCTCCATGGCCACCTTGCCGCTCTGGGTGGCGTGGCGGAAGTTGGGCGCCAGACCGAAGCCCTCGAAGCTCACCAGCCCGGCCACCACCCGGGAGGCGCATCCGGCAGCCACCAGCCAGTCCACACACATGCCGGCCACGATGGCCACCACGGTGAGGTCGCGCTTGTTGGCCCGGACCAGCTCGCGCACGAACGCCATGGGGGCGCTGTTCATGGACAGACCGCCGAGCGCCACGGTGGCGCCGTCGGGCACCGAAGCGGCCGCCTCGGCCAGCGAAATCTGCTTCGAGACGGGGCCTCTCACGCCCAATACTTACCAAACGAGCGGTTGAAACGCAATCGACCAGGCAGACCATGGGGGGCGAGGATGCCGGTAGGAGCCGTCGGCGGCCAGTCCTGGGCCGCCGGAGCGCCTCCGGCAGCGTCGCCGGACCGAGACCGAGAACCGGCGGCGGGTGACGCCGCTGTCGGGGTACGGATCGACGATGAGGGCGCAAGGCCGGCGCGGCACCGGCGGCCCCACCCGGACCACCGACGATCGACAGCGCGGCTGTAGCGTGCGCCCGTGGCCGAGTCGCTCAACACCGTCGACCTCGACGACGCCGAACTGCTCGAGGAGTTCCACCGGCGCGGCTGGACCGACGGGTTGCCGGTCGTGCCGCCCACGCCGGAGCGGGTGGAAGCGCTGCTGGGCCATGCGGGGCTGGCGGCCGACGACGTCCTCGGCGGCATCGAGGCGCGGGGCCGCTCGCTCAGCGCCCAGCAGGCGGCGGCCAACGCCACCATGGCCGGCTGTGCACCCGAGCACTTCCCGCTGGCGGTCGCCGCGCTCTGCGCCATGCTGGACCCGGCGTTCAACGCCCACACGGTGATGACCAGCACCGGCGGAGCGGCCTTCTGCCTGCTCGTGAGCGGGCCGGTGACTGCGGAGTTGCAGATGGCCACCCGCCACAACGCCCTCGGGCCGGGCAACCGCGCCAATGCCGCGGTCGGCCGCACGCTGCGTCTCGTGGCCCGCAACGTGTTCGGCGCCCGCACCGGCGAGATGGACGCCTCCTCCATCGGCCACCCGGGCAAGTTCACGCTGTGCCTCGCCGAGGATGAACCGCCGGCGCCGTGGGAGCCGCTGCGGATGGAGTTGGGTTATGGCATCGAGGACTCCACCGTGACGATCCTCGGCACCGAGGGGCCCCGCCAGGTCGCGAACCACCTCAACCCGTCGCCGGAGGGAGTCCTCACCACGATGGCGGCCGCCATGCGCTGCCCCGCCACCTATCCCGTCGGCAAGGGTCACCAGGCGGTGGTGGTGCTGGGGCCCGAGCACACCGCGGCGCTCATCGAGGCGGGCTGGACGCGACGGCGGGTGCGGGAGTTCCTCGCCGACGCCAGCCGGGTCACGCCCGCCGAGATCGAAGCCGCCGGCGTGTTCCTGGAGGTCGGCACGCAACACGACATGACACCGGGACCCGACGGCAGGCTCCCGACGGTGCGCAGCGCCGATGATGTCTTCCTGGTGACCGCAGGCGGCTACGGCGCTGGCTGGTCGGCCTACATCCCGGTGTGGGCGCCGACCCTGCACAGCGTGGCAGTCACACGCCGGGTGCCGGCCCCCGGCGACGGCCTGCCCTCGAAGTAGGCTCGGTCCGATGGCCACGATCACCGTCGTTCGACCCGACCACGTCTCCGAGGTGAGCGGCGTGGGTCGTGCGCCGAGGCAGGTCCTCAGCGGAACCGACCGACTGCACCTGACCCTGGTGGAGAACGGCAAGCCGAACGCCCGCGCGCTGCTGGGCTACGTGGCCGACGAGTTGCGCAGCCGGCTGCCGCTCGCCGCCGTGGACGTCCACTCCAAGCCGGCGGCGGGCAAGCCCATCGACGCCGACGTCGCCGACATGCTGGCGGCCCGCTCGCACCTGGTGATCTCCGGCGTCGGCGATTGAGGCGCCTGCACGGCGTGCAGTTTGCACGACGCAATCCTGCTGGAGTCCCGCGGGGTACCTGCCGCGCTGGTGGTCACTGAGCCCTTCGTGGCGGTGGCGGCCCGCTTCGCCCCCACGGTCGGAGCCCCGGACTATCCGTCCGCCGCGGTTCCCCACCCCATCTCCTCGGTCGGCGACGATGACCTACGCAAGTACGCCGCAACTGTCGCCGACGAGGTCGCCGACCTCCTCACGACCCGCTGACCGTTACGGACTGGATTCCGGCCTCTGCCGGAATGACAACGGTAGGGCGGGGATGCCAGTGCACGCCGTAGGCGGCCATTTCGAGGCCGCCGGAGCGTCACCGGCAGCGCCGCCCGGACAGGCGCAGACGACTGGATTCCGGACTTCGCCGGAATGACGGGCGCAAGAGGCGCCTACAGGACGAAGTCGCCGCCGGCGTACCAGTTGTCGAAGGCGGCCTTCACGATCACGTCCACCAGTTCGATCTGCTGGCGGTCCGGGGCAATGAGGTAGGCGAATCCGGCAGGTCTCCCGTCGGGGCCGGCACCGGCGAATCGGACGGTCCACCCGGCGCCGGTGAGCGTGTCGAGATCGCCCCGCAGGTCCTCGGTCCAGTAGCCCATGTGGTACGTGCCGGCGTCGACATGGGGATCCCAGAACGAGCCGATCGGGCCCTCGACGAGCTCCACCTGCACCGGGCCCTGCACCGAGTAGGTGAAGCGCACGCTCGTCTCGACGATCCGGCCCTCGACCAGATGCTCCACGTCCAGGGACTGCGGGCTGTGCCACGTGAGACCCGAACCGGCGGAGTAGAACTCCATGGCCTCGGTGAGGTTCGAGACGACGACACCCATGTGGAACGGCGCTGTCAGATCGACCATTGACTTACCTCCTCGGTTCGTGGACGTCCGGATGGTCCCGGGCGCCCAGCAGCGACCTCAATTCAACAAGTGCCTCGACGTGATGGGCCCATTCCGCCTCGCTGCGTGCCAGAGGAACGAACAGCACATGTTCCAGTCCGGCGGCCACGTAGCCGCCCAGCAACTCGGCCAACTGGGGAACCGAACCGCTCGCCACGGGACGGTCGCCGTAGCCGTCACCCACCTCGCTCCAGCGCCCCCCTCCGCCCAGCGGCGAACCGACACGAACCTCCATGTGGATCGAGGCGACGGTCCGGCCGCTGCCGGAGACGTCGTGCTCGTGGGTGCGCAGCTCGGCCAGACGCTCGGCGAATACCTCCAGCGGCGCCCATGTGCCCATCCAGCCCTCGCAGCGGGCGGCCCGGCGCAGCGCGCCCGGCGAGGAGCCGCCGATCCAGATCGGCACCGGCCCGGCGGGGGCCGGCTTCACCCGCACGCCGCTGAAGGTGAAGTGCTCGCTGGCGTATTCCTCGGCGCCGGCCCAGGCGGCCCGCCAGCCGCCGATGTAGTCGTCGAGGCGCCGGCCCCGCCGGTGCATCGGCACGCCGCAGGCCTCGAACTCCTCGTCTAGCCAGCCGGCTCCGACGCCCAGGATGGTGCGCCCGCCCGACATCCAGTCCAGCGTGGCCCACTGCTTGGCGAACTGCATGGGGTTGCGGTAGGCGGGCACCAGCACGCTGGTCCCCAGCCCTACCCGGGTGGTGTGCGCCGCGGCCGCCGAGAGCAGCGGCACCGGCTCGGGGAAGAACGACGGCATGCCGACGAGCGACCGGGGGACGGCCACGTGGTCGGCCACCCAGACGTCGTCGAAGCCGGACTCCTCGGCCCGCCGGGCGATGCGCACGATGTGGTCGAGCCCGGCGGCGCGGCCCAACTGCGGCAGGTGCAGGCCGAAGCGCATCAATAGCGGTAGCGGGGATGCGGCGGGTGCACCGAGTACTCCACCACGCCGTAGCCCCGCTCGCCCGTCTCCAGCACCTCGAAGTCGAAGAACGGCTCGTAGCAATCGAGGCGCACCTCGGCATCGTTCTCGTCGCGCATGAGACCGTTGCGGGTCTGCGCCCACTTGCGCCCGGTGAGCACGGTGAGCTTCTCGCCGTCGGGCATCTCGAAGGTCATGGTGAAGGCCATTGCGGTGCGCTCGTCGTCCTCCATCCGGGGAACGCAGGTGGCGTGGCGGATCGGGCGAGCGCCGCCGGCGTCGGCCACCCAGCCCCCGTTGTGGGCCCGGCCCTCGGGGATCGGCTGTGTGGGGCTCATCCAGCCGAACGAGTTGAGGTGGCGTTCGGGTAGCTGCACCGACGGCCAGAAGTGCCCCCAGGACGCCTCCGCGGTGCGGCGCCGGCGAGGCTCCCAGGGGGATTCGTGCACGAAACGGTGCGTCCAGGAGTGGTCGCGGTGGGCCCAGCAGCTGATCGGCCGGCGCTCGCCGGCCCGGGGACCGCCGTAGGCCTCGAAGCTGCCGGCGCAGTCCAGCGCCTGCTCGTAGTGGCCGCCGTAGTTCTCGTACGTGGCCAGCGGGTTGCCGCCGAGGCAGTCGTCGTAGTCGAAGGGATCGAACCGGCCGCTGTAGGTGAGGTCGAAACCGAACCGGGGGCCGTCGAACTGCCAGCGGTAGCGCCCGAAGGCCTCCAGCACCTCGAACTGCACCCTGCCGTCGCCGAGGGTCTCGAAGTCCGCTTCGTCGGCGAGCGGCTGCCGGGACGCCCACTGCTGTGGCACCCCGTCGATGACGTAGAAGGCGCTGGCTCGGACATAGCCGTGGGAGAGGCTGGCGTGGATGTGGTTGATGCCGAAGATGTCGGCCTCGCGGTCACAGACCGAGAACCAGAAGTTGTCGCTCCACAGGCGGCCGGAGTCGTCGGGTGGGTGATGGAGATACTCGTCGCGCTCGCTCAGGTTCATCGATGTCCTCGCCCTCGGTGCCGGGCACTCCGGCCGGCTGCACAGTCTCGCAGTTCCACCCGAGGGTGCCACCCCCGCGCCCCGTGCGGGGACTGCTCAGGCGTCGCGCCAGGGGACCTGCAGCATGGTGGATGCCGAGCGGTCGCGTTCGGCCAGGGCCTCCAGCGGCTCGATGAGCTCGGGACCACCGGTGGCCGCCTGCTCCGTGAGGTTCTCCCAGCGCTCCAGCCAGCCGGCGATGTGCCCCGCAGGATCCGATCTCCCACCCAGAGGTTCGGGCTCAGGATGGATCCCGGCCCCGGATCGAGTCCGGGGCAGGCCCTTCGCCGGCATCACGGGTGATTCCTCAGCGTGCAGCGGGCAGATTGCCTGCGGCGGCTCCAGCACCTCGCTGAGCGGCGGCAGGTCGGGCTCAAGCCAGGCCACCAGATCCCAGGCACCGGCCTGTGCGGCGGCACCGATCTCCGCCAGCCGCGGGTCGTCGGCCCGCCCCACCTCCAGGGCCGCAAAGCCCTGCATGCCCGACAGATACGAGCGCACCCGCTCGAACCGCAGCGCGTAGCGAAGCCGCTCGTCGCCGATCTCCGCACCTCCGGCCTCCCGGTAGAAGGCGGCGGCGTCGCTCTCGATGGCCCCCCAGCCCCCGAGGTGCATGCTGAAGGCCACGTCGCACAGCGGATCGCCGACCCAGGCCCGTTCCCAGTCGATGATTCCCCCGATGGCGCCCGGAGCGGTCCACAGCACGTTGGCGGGGCGGAAGTCACCGTGGCAGAGCACCGGTCGGTCCGTGCTCGACGGGCGATGCAGAGCCAGCCAGCGCATCGCCACATCGATCCCCGGGTGCCGCCAGCAGCGCCGGTATGCGTCGGCCTGCCGGGCCAGTTCGGCCTCGTAGGCGGCGCCGATGTCGGCGACAACGTCCAGCGCATTCGCATCGGCCAAGCTGTGCAACGCCCCGAGCGCCGTCGCCAGCGCCTCCCGGTACCGAGCCGGATCAGCGGGCCGGCGCTGCGCCTCTCCCGGCATCAACGTGTGCACCCCGAACGGCCGCCCGATGCGGTTCGGCTCCTCACAGACCGCCAACACCTCCGGGGCCGGCACCACCCCGGCCACTGCCCGCAGCCGCAGAGCCTCCGCCGCCGGATCGTACGGTTCCACCGTGCCCCCCAGCGGCGCCACCCGCACGATCACGGCATCACCGGCTCCCCAACGCACCCGCAAAGTGATCCACGAATAGCCACCGTCCAGCCGGGTCACCTCAGGCCGCAGATCGGAGAGCCCGGAGGGCCCGACACCGGCGGCTGACAGCGCCGCGCCGACAGCCTCGGGACGCAGATCAGGAACCATGGCGAGACGATCCGCCGGCCGAGGTCGGAATCAACCGGGTCGGGCTGGATCAGGACGCCACAGAGACTGCACCCTCAAGTGCAGCGATCCGTTCGCCGTGATCAGCCATGCCCGCCAACAGCCGACCGTGCGCCTCCAGAGTCGCCTCCATCCGAACAAGCTTCTCGTCGATCCCCGTCAGGCGCGACTCCACACTGTCGATCCGGGCACCCAGCCGAGACTCCATCTTGTCGATCCGCTCATCCAGACGGGACTCCAATGCCGGCCCCATCCTGTCGATCCGGGCGCCGACGGCCCGGATGTCGTCACGCAGGCTCTGAAGGAAGTAGATGAGAACGGTGATGAAGGCGGCGCCGAGAGCACCGATGAGTGACGCAACGATGATCGAATCCATGACCGAACCTCGATGGAGCTTACCCGCGCAATCAGATCCTTCGCAAGTATGAAATAATTAATCGTAAACTTACTGAGGTTTCGTGCTGTTCGACTGATCCAGCCGTGCCGCCGAGCCGCCGCCACAAGATGATCCAGAAGGCCTCGAACCAGCGAGGCGGGGGACACCGGGGGCCGGCGCGGGATCGAATTCGCCAGACGATCTGCCGACGGGCACCGGCAGCCACCGCCCGGACAGCCGCACGGCGGCTCCCGCCCAGACACCTACACTCCGCGTCGTGTCCGAGCCTGCGTATCCGCTGCTGTTCAGCCCGCTGAGGATCGGTGGCCTGGAGTTGCGCAACCGGATCGTGCTGTCGGCGATGACGACGGGGTTCGGGTTCTCGCAGGGCGCGCCGGAGGCCGAGGCGCTGGCCTACTACCACACCCGCAGCCGGGGCACGGCGCTGGCGACAGTGGGCTTCTCGGCGGTGGCGCCGGAGGGACGGGTCGAGAACGCCATCGCCTGGCTGTGGCCCGAGGGTGCCGCCGAGGCGCTGGCACCACTCGCCGAGGCCATCGCGGCGGCGGGTGCGCATCCGTGCATCCAGCTCGGTCACGGGGGGCGCCAGGTCTCGCCGGATGTGATCGGCGAGCAGCCCGTGGCGCCGTCGGCGGTGCAGGCCGGCGCGCACGTGCGGGTCGCTCCCCGGCCGCTGTCGACAGTTGAGGTGGACGACGTCGTGACGGGGTTCGGCCGGGCGGCCGAGCGGGCCGCCGGCAGCGGCTTCACGGCGGTGGAGGTCCACGGCGGTCACGGCTACCTCATCCAGCAGTTCCTGGCGGCGGAATCCAACCGGCGCACCGACCGCTTCGGCGGCCCCACCGTCGCCGAACGCAGCCGCTTCGGCTGCGAGGTGATCGAGGCGATCCGGCGAGCGGCTCCAGAGGTGGCGGTCGTGTTGCGGATCAACGGCTCGGACCTGGTGCCCGACGGGCTTCAGGCGGCCGACGCGGTGATCGCAGCCCAGCGGTTCGCGGAGGCCGGCGCCGACGCGTTCGTCGTCTCGGCGGGTGTGTACGGCTCGGTGCCGTGGACCATTCCTCTGCTGGACGACCCCGAGGGCGCCTTCCTGGAACTCGCCGCCGAGGTGCGGCGCAACGTGGACGTGCCGGTGATCGGCGTGGGCCGGATCACGACCCCGGAGAGCGCCGAGGCAGCACTACGCGGCAGGCGCTGTGACGCCGTGGGTCTCGGCCGGGCACTGCTGGCCGACGAGGACTGGGTCGCCAAGGCCCGCGACGGCCGCCCCGAGGGGATCCGCCCCTGCATCGCCACCGTCGAAGGCTGCGCCGGCCGGCTGCAGTACGGCGAGGCGATCTCCTGCTCGGTGAACCCCGGCGTGGGGCGCGAGACGAACCAACCGCTGGAGCGGGCCGAAATGCCGGGCAGTGTGCTGGTAATCGGCGGGGGCCCGGCTGGCATGGAGGCAGCCCGTCGTGCCGCCCAACTCGGCCACGACGTCCATCTTGCCGAGCGAGCCGACCGTCTCGGCGGTGCCCTGAACCTGGCAGCCGCCACCCCCGGACTCGGCCACCTGGCGCGGCTGGCAGGCTGGTACGAGGGCGAACTCGAACGCCTCCGTGTCACCGTGTCTCTGGACACCGACATCAGTGGCCCCGGCGACCTGGCCCGGATCCCGGCCGACTACCTGGTCCTGGCCACCGGGGCCCAGACCGCCCCGGAAGTGCTCGACGGCTACGAACACCTGCCGGCCTGGACGCTGGAGGACCTGCTGGACGGGCGGGCCTCCAGCCACGACACCTGGCATCTCATCGACCCCGTGACGGTGCTCGGCGGGGGAGGTCGAGCCCTGGCGGCCGCATTGTGGTGTCGCCGTGGCGGCTACCGGGTGTCGCTCCTCAGCGGCGAACGGATCGGCCACGACACCTCGGGACTGGCTCGCCGGGCGTACCTCAGCCGCCTGGCTGCGACGGCGGTCCGGGGACGAGCCCGCCGCATCACCGAAGCAGGCGTGGAGTGGCTGAACGAGGCGGGCGCCCGCTCCGTGCTGCCGGCGCGCAGCATCGTCGTGGCCGAGCCGCTCCGGTCGTCCTTCCCCGCGGCCCTCACGCCCCGCGGCGGCGGTGCCGATGGCGGGCCCAACGCCGCCGGCGTCCACACGGTGCGCATCGGCGACGCCCGCTCGCCGCGCACCATCGGCGACGCCATCGCCGAGGCCCGCCAAGTGGTCGAGGCGCTTCCGGCCCTCGCCGGCTGAGACTCTCGGAGCACCGCTGGTAGCGCCACCCGGACACTGGCGACGAGGGTGGACGGTTTCGCTAGTGGAGGATGCCGGCGTCCAGGTTCTCGTAGCGGTTGCGGCCCAGCAGGGCGAGGGTGCGCTCGATGTCGGCGCGGAGGATCTGCAGCATCCGTGCCACGCCCTGCTCGCCGCCGGCGGCCAGCGGCCAGAACCAGGCCCGCCCGCCCATGGCGGCGGCTGCGCCCAGCGCCCGCGCCTTGACGAGGTCGGCGCCCCGGCGCACGCCGCCGTCGAGGATCACCTCGGCCTCGCCGCCGATCTCAGCGACGATCTCTCCCAAGACATCCAGGGCGGGCGGCAGGCCGTCGAGCTGGCGCCCTCCGTGGTTGGACACCACCACGGCGTCGGCACCCTGCTCCACACAGCGGCGGGCGTCGGCTGCGCTGATGACACCCTTGATCAGCAGTGGCCCATCCCAGCGCTCGCGCAGCCAGGCCACGTCGTCCCAGGTCTTGGAGAGGTCGGTCAGTTCCCGGTCGAGGTAGGCGCCCATCCCGGCCATGCCGGTGTTTGGGGGAACAAGATCCACGAGGCTCCCGAAGTGCACGGGCGGGCCGCTGGCGAGGTGCCACAGCCAGCGCGGCCGCCGGAGGGCCTCAAGCGCCTGGGCCGGGCCGATGCGGGGCGGGATGCTCATTCCGTTGCGCAGGTCGCGCTCGCGCTTGCCGATCACCGGCACGTCGACGGTCAGCACCAGCGCCTCGCAGCCGGCCGCCTCGGCGCGGTCGACGAGCTGCGCCACAACCTCCTGGCTGCGCCACAGGTAGAGCTGGAACCACAGTGGGCCGTCGGAGACCGCGGCGATCTCCTCGATGCTGTAGCTGGAGGCTGTGCTGATGACGAAGACGGTGCCGGCGCTCGCCGCCGCCCGGGCCGCCGCCAGCTCGCCGTCACGGTGCACCAGGCGGGCCAGCCCGGCGGGCCCAAGGATGAACGGCACCTCCAGGCGCCGGCCCAGCACGGTGGCGCCGGCGTCGCGCTCGGCGACGTCCACGAGCGAACTTGCCGTGAAGTTCACCCGATCGAACGCCTCGTGGTTGGCCCGCAGCGTGACCTCGCCGTCGGCGCCGCCCTCCACGAAGTCGTAGACGACACGCGGCAACCGGCCCCGGGCGAGGCGGCGGAAGTCGTCGTAGCTCTGCGGCGGTGCGGGACGGGGCCGCAGCCGCACCAGCCGTGCCAACTCGAGGGGATTCACCTGGCGTCCTCGCGGATCGCGGCGTCGATGCCGAACATCATCCGGGTGACGCCGGCCAGCAGCGGGCAGTCCAGGCCGCGCTCGGCGGCGCGCCGGGCGAACGGGGCGAACACGGCGTCCACCTCGAGGGGCCGGCCACGTTCGATGCTCTGGAGAGCGGACACCTTCACCTGGGTCTGTCCCGTGGCGACCAAGTGCTCGCCGAACTCGCGCAGCACCTCCAGGGCTTGCTCGCGGGGCAACGTGGTGAACGTGCGGACCCGCATGGGACCCGGCAGGTCGATCAGCGGAACCCCCTCGCTGTGGGCCACCAGCGCGGCTTCGAGCATCAGGTCCAGGAACACCTCCCGCAGCGCCGGGGTCGCGAACATCCTGTGGTAGATCGACCGGGTGAGGGCCACCACGCCCATGGCGGTCACGGCCAGGGTTGCCTTGGTCCACTGCACCGACGTGATGTCGGGACGTTCGGTGATGCGCTCGGGCAACGCGGCGGCGATCCGGGCTGCCGTGCCGGGGGTACTCCCGGCGACATCGCCCACATAGGTCGCCCCGGTGAAGCTGTACTCGGCCACGCCGGGACCCACGAGCGTGCCGCCCACCATCGACACCCCCTCGACGGCGGCCGGACCGAAGCGCTCCACCAGCGGGAGGGCCTGGTCCACACCATTCTGAACCGAGAAGGCCATGGAGCACCGGCCACCGTAGGCATCCAGCAGCCCGGGCACGTCGAAGGACTTGGCGGCGACCAGCACCAGGTCGGCGTCGCCGGCGGCGGCAGGATCCTCGGTGGCATCCACGCGGTAGATCCTGCTGCCGGCGTCGAACGAACGAACCTCCAGTCCCCGCGCCCGCACGGCCTCGGCGTGGGGCCGGCGGGCCACCAGCATCACCTCCGCACCGGCGTCGGCCAGCCAGGCCCCGTAGACCGATCCAAGGGCGCCGGCACCCAGCACCACGACCCTCATCGGTGGGCCCCCGCTTCGGTGAGGCGGTCCCAGGTGTCGGGGGTGAGTCCCTCGGCGCGGAGTTGGAACTTCTGGACCCGCTCAGAGGCGTTGCGAGGCAACTCGTCCATCCAGCGGATATAGCGCGGCAGGGCGAAGTGCGCCATCCGGCCGCTGCAATGCTCGATCAAATCCTCCTCGCCGAGGGTGCGGCCCGGCTTCATCACGACGCAGGCCAGCACCTCCTCCTCGCTGAGCTCCGAGGGAACACCCACCACCGCGGCCTCCAGCACGGCGGGGTGCCGGGCGATGGCCTGCTCCACCTCCCAGGAGCTGATGTTCTCGCCTCGGCGCCGCACGCAGTCCTTCATGCGGTCGACAAACGTGAGGTAGCCGTCGGCGTCGACCACGCCCCGGTCGCCGGTATGGAACCAGCCGCCCCGCCAGGCCTCGGCGGTGGCGGTGGCCATGTCGTAGTAGCCGCTGAAGGTGGCGTTGTGCGGCCGCGAGCGCACCACGATCTCCCCCGCTGTGCCGGGCGGCAGCTCGTTGCCGGACTCGTCGACGATCCGCATGTCGTACAGGCCCGACGGTCGTCCGGCGGTGCCGATGCGACGGTCGGCGAGGTCAACGGCGGCCATGCCGTTCTGAGTCACGATGGGCACCTCGGTGGAGCCGTACACCTCGGTGAGCCGCACGTCGAATCGCTCCTCGAACGGCTCCCAGATGTCGGGGGGGCACGGCGCCCCGAAGCCTCGCCGCACGGGATGGTCGGCGTCGTCGGGTCGCGCCGGCTGCTTCCACAGCATCATCAGGAGGGCACCCATGTAGTTGAAGGCCGTGACTCCCTTGGCCCGGCAAATGTCCCAGAACCCTCCGGCGCTGAAGCGCTGCTCCAGTACGCACCGGGCGCCCGCCTCCATGGCGACGGTGACCGTCGTGTAGCGGGCGTTGATGTGGAACAGGGGGAAGGCCGTGTACAGCACGTCGTTAGGGCCGTAGCCCATGAGCCAGCGCGTCTGGCGGGTCAGCGCGAGGTTGGCGGCGTGGCTCAGCATCGCCCCCTTGGGCGGACCGGTGGTGCCGGAGGTGTAGAGGATCACGGCGATGTCGTCGGCTTCCAGTGCCGGCAGGCGAGGGGCGGTGTCGTGGTACAGCGCGGGCAACTCGTGCACGGCAACGCCGGATCCGAACGACGGTGCGGCGGAGTCGTCACCGTCCGGGCGGTGGAGGATCACATGACGCAACTCGGACAGCTCCGGCGCCACCTCCGCCAGCCGGTCGGCGAACTCGATGTCGCAGACCACCGCCTGCGAGCGGGACTGGCCAAGGACGTACGCAAGCCCGTCACCCCGCTGGGCGACGTTCACGGGCACGTCGACGATGCCGCCGCGCGCCATGGCGAACCAGGTGTCCACGCAGGCCAGGCTGTTGCGCATGATGACCGCGGCCCGGTCGCCGGCCCGCAGGCCGATTCCCGCTTTCAATCCCGCGGCCAGCCGGTCGGCATCGGTGTCGAGTCCGGAGTAGGACTTCGCCGCACCCATGACCTCGATGGCCTCCCGGTCGCCGCCGCGCTCGGCGCAGGCCCGCAGCCACGGGCCGATGGTCATCGGCTGGTCCGGCACTGGATTCCGGCCTTCGCCGGAATGACGGAACGAGGGGCCGGAATGACGGGACGGGGACACGCCCCGACAGAAGGACGGGGTGAGGACACTTGAGGTGGCTTCAGGCGAGGCCCAGTTCCTCGCACAGCTGCTCTTGCAGGCGGAACTTCTGGATCTTGGTGGCCGAGAGGGGCCATTCCTTCACGAAGCGGACGTGTCGTGGGACCTTGAAGGAGGCGACGTTGCCCTTGCAGTAGGCGACCAGGTCGGTCTCGGTGACCTCGGCGCCCGGCATCAGCTCCACGAAGGCGGCCGGCACCTCCACGTAGCGCTCGTCGGGAATCCCGACGACCTGGGCGATCGCCACAGCGTCGTGTGTCTGCAGGTAGGACTCGATCTCGACGGCGGCCACGTTCTCGCCGCCCACCTTCAGCATGTCCTTCACCCGGCCCAGGTAGCCGACCCGACCGTCGGCGTCCATCCGCCCGATGTCGCCGGTGTTGAACCAGCCCTCCTCGTCGAAGCACTCCGCCGTCTTCACGGGATCCTTGTAGTAACCCTCGAAGACGCTGTAGCCCCGGCACCAGATCTCGCCCCGCTCCCAGGTCGGCACTACCTCACCGGTCTCGAAGTCCCGGATCTGCACCTCGACGCCCCGGAAGGGCCGTCCCGAGGTGGTCGACCGCACCTCGGGTGGGTCGTCGGGGGCGGTGAACGCCACGACGCCGCCGCATTCGGTGAGCCCGTAGGCGTTCATGTGGGCCATGTCCGGCAGCGTTCTGTGGATCTCCTCCAGGGCTGCGGGCGAGGCCACGTTGTTCATCAGCCGGATGCTGCTGAGGGCCGCCGGGTCCCAGTCGGGGTGGTTCAGCATGACCGTCGTGACCGTCGGGAACGTCGAGAAGCAGATGGTGGCGCGCTCGTCGCGAAGCTGGGCGATTGCCACCGCCGGATCGAAATGGGTGAGCGTCACATAGGCGGCGCCCGCCTCGATGCAGCCGATCAGAGGCAGGATCGAACTCATGTGGAACAGCGGCAGCGGATCCCAGAACACGTCCGCGGAGGTCATCTCGAAGCGCTCACAGCCCACCGAACTGGTCCTCACGAGCTGCTCGTGGGTCATGGGGCAGCCCTTCGGCTCGGCGGTGGTGCCGGAGGTGTAGATCATCATGGCGATGTCGCGCAGCGCCACCCGGCTGCGCAGGAGGTGCACGGTGTCGAGGTCGACGCCTTCGGCGGCCGCCTCGAAGCCGGCCCTGTCGATCATCCCCGCCGGCGAGGAACTGCCGAGCAGCACGACGCTGCGCAACTCGGGGACCGAATCCAGCTGCAGGTCACCGGCGTCGGGGGCCTCGGCGAGGCCCTCCAGGCAACCGTGCAGGATCTCCACGTAGTCGATGTGCTGATCGATGATGTCGCTGGTCACCAGCAGGCGCAGGTCGGCGTCACGGGCCACGTAGGAGAGCTCGCGTCCTTTGAAGCGGGCGTTGATGGGGATCATCGGCGCGCCGATGAGGGCTGCCCCGAACATGACCTCCACGAAGTCCATGCAGTTGGGCATGAGGATGCCGACGTGGTCGCCGGGCCGTACGCCCAGGCCCAGCAGCGACCGTGCCGTCTGCTCGGCGGCCTCCAGCAGCGAGCCGAACGTGTGGCGCAGGTCGGGGAAGACGACGGCGTCGCTGCCGGAGTGCCGGGCCGCCGCCCGCACGAGCAGGTCACCGAAGGTCGTGGTCTCGACCCACTCTCGCTCCGTGAAGGTCATGCCTGTCTCCTCCCGCCTTCAGGGCTTCGGAGAACGTAACTGACGCTGCAGGTCGGCGCTGTCGAACCACTGACTGAGGCGGCGGATGCGCCCGTCGGTCAGATCGAACACGTCGACGGCCTCGAATGTGATGTCGATGCCCGTATCGGTGCGGCCCTCGAAGTGGATGTCGGCCACGACGGTGTCCCCGTCGCAGATGAGCCGCGTGGCGATGTCCGAATGGACGGGATAACGCTCGAACACCGCCCTGAAGAACCGGATCACGGATTCGAGCCCCTGGCGGGGCCGCGACATGCAGGCCGTCAGCTCGATCTCGGGGTGCAGCACCCGGCGCAGGGTGTCGAAATCCTCGGCGTTCACCGCGGCGAAGTAGTGCTCGACGACGGTGCGCGGTGAGAGGCCCGGAGACGATGCGTTCATGGTCGGCTCCTCAGGATGTCCTTCACCTCGCCGAGCGCCTTGAAGGACCAGCCTGCCAGACTGGGATCGCCGAACGGCGTGATGTTCCACATGACCAGGTGGCGCAGCCCGGCGGCGTGGTACTCGGCGACCTGCTCGGCGATCTGTTCGGGCGTGCCGCAGAAGCAGTAGTAGTCCACGACCCGCGGCGGGATCCCGTCGATCACCGCCAGCGCCTCGGGACGCGACAGCGAGGCCGGCACCAACTCGTGGAACCCCTCCGGAGGCTCGACACCCAGCGACTCGAACACCTCCGCGGGGAGCATCACCATGAGGGCCCGCACCATGGGGGCCTCCTGCAGGCGCCGCAGCGAGGCCTCGTCGGGTGCCACCAGCACGTACGCCAGCAGTCCGGGCGTCACCGCATCGGCGTCCCGGCCCGCCGCCAGCGAGGCCTCGCGGATGGTGCCGAGCGCCTCGGCGTAGCGCTGGGGCGACAGCTTGGTGGGCAGCCAGCCGTCGGCGAGGCGACCGGTGATGGCGAGCATCCGCGGGCCGTGCGCGGCGGTCCACAGCGGCGGCGGCCGATCCGAGTACGGGGCCAGGCCCAGCACCGCGTCCTTCAGGTGGAAGAAGCGACCCTCGTAGTTCACCGGGCCGTCGGCGCCCCACAGCAGGCGGATCACCTCGATGCCCTCGGCCAGGCGGCTCACGGGGCGGGAGAAGTCCACCCCGTAGGGCACCACGTTCATGCGCTCCCCCGAGCCGAGTCCCAGGACCGCCCGGCCCTGCGTGAGGTGGTCGAGCGTGAGGGCCATATTGGCGACCATGGCGGGATGGCGGCGCAGCAGGTCGGTCACCACCACACCCACCTTGATACGGCTGGTCTGGCTTCCCACGGCGGCCATCATCAGCAGAGGGTCGAAGTAGGTGTGCGGGCTTGGCTGCACGGCGGCGAACGGGGTCATGTCGGGCGTCCAGACCGAGTCGGAGTGCCAGCCCATGAGGTGGCACGGCCACCACACGGCGTCGAACCCGTCGGCCTCGTTGCGCTGCGCCAGCGACACGGCACGGTCCGCCGGCGGCATCAGCTGGCCGGGAACGCCGATCTGGATGTCCATGGCCGGCAGTCTGCTAGCGGCGGCGGAACTCGCGGTGGCGCATGCCGTGAGGATCGATGACCTCGCGGATGAGACGCACCTGCTCGACGCTCGGCTTCGGTGTGACGGGGACGCCGCCGGGCGGCAGCACCGGCTCGAATCCCGTGGCCTCCAGCACCTGCTCGAGGGTTACGCCCGGATGAATCGAGCGCAGCCGCATGTGCTTGCTCTCGGGCTCGAAGTCCATCACGCAGAGGTTCGTGACCACCAGTTCGGGACCGCCGGTGAGACCGAGGTGCTCGCGCTCGTCGCCGCCGCCGAGGTAGCCGGCACAGGAGACGAAGTCGACCTCGGCCACCAGAGAGCGGGGATTGTGGTTGGGGTTCCAGTAGTAGAGCTGCTTGGAGAGCGAACCCATGTCCGCCAGCCCGGCGGTCCCCGGCAACCGCACCTTCGGGGCGTGGAAGTCGCCGCCGATTATGGAGTTGTTGGCGTTGCCGAAGCGGTCGAGTTGGGCGGCGCCGACGCAGAACTTCTGCAGCCAGCGCCCGTTCTGGGCCAAGGTCCAGAAATCCCCGTACTGCTCCACGTACATGAGGGCGTCGCGCCACAGCGGGGCCTCCAGGGTGGAGGCCGGGATCGGCCCGGGCCGGGGCTCCAGGCCCACCGCGCCGGCCAGCCAGACCAGGTCGGGAGCGTGGGTGAGCTTGGCGAGTTGGAAGGCGGCCACCGGCAGGAAGCTGGCCATGCCGTTGCACGCCTGGTCGCCGTCCTCGAAGCAGGACGCCAGCACGGCGATCATCAACTCGTCGACGGTCCAGTCGCCGGCGGGCGGCGAGTCGGGGTGCGAACCGGGGCCCATCAGCCCGTCTCCCAGTGGGCCAGCGCGGCCATGCGCTCAGCGCCGCCGACGGCGGCCAGGTACGCGTCGTGGTCGGCGGGGCCGTACACGTAGCGGTCGAGAAACTCCCCGGTGCCCTCGTCCGAGCGGGCGGCCGCCACCCACGCCAGATGCAGCGCGCTGTCGTAGCCGTAGAGCGGGTTGAAGGAGGTGGGGTGGGCGCCCCACGGCACCTCCACGATTGCGTCCACCACGAAGCCCGGCAGGATCGTGCGGTCGGGGTTGGCGCGCAGCACGTCGCTGTCGACG
>JAPPDX010000115.1 GCA_028824415.1 bacterium
GGAACGGCAGGTTGCGGGCGCCGGCGCCGAGGCGGGCCAGCAGCGCCGTCTCGGAGAGCTCCTCCATGCGGATGCGGCCGGACTCGACGGCGCGACGGTAGTGCTGCGCCAAGCCGAATTGCTCCATCGAGACGGCGTTGCCGATGAACCTGTTCATGCAGCCGGCGGCGGCCAGCCAGTCCAGGGCGATGCCACCCACGAGGCACACCAGCGCCAGCTCGCGGCGCTGCTGGCGGATGAGCTCGCGGACCATGGCCATCGGCGCGGCCTGCGTGGCCATGTTCTGCAGGGCCACCACGTCGCCGTCGGAGACCAGCGACGCCGCCTCGGCGAGGGTGGTCTGCTTCAACTGCACCGGTCGGCTCCCCCGGTCACAGCAACTCGACGATCTCGCGACCGCCGTGCAGTTCGATGACCTGCCCGCAGCAGTAGTCGCTGGCCGGCGAGGCCAGCCACAGGCAGGCCTCGGCAACGTCGTCGGGTCGGCCGGGGCGTCCGATGGGGATCTGCGCCTCGATCCGCTCGATGATCTGGGGGGGCATGCCGAGCCCGGTGGCGGGGTCGCTGGGGCCGCTCATGCGCGTGCCGGCGATGTAGCCGGGCGCGACGGCGTTGACGCACACCCCGAAACGGGCCCATTCGCGCGACACCGACTTGGTGAGCCCGATGACGCCGGCCTTGGCCGAGGAGTAGTTGGCGTTGCCGGCCACGCCATAGACGCCGGCGATGGAAGCCACGTTGACGATCTTCTTGCAGCCCTCGGCGGCGATCTGCGCCCGGTCGGTGCGCCGCAACCAGGGTGCCGCGGCCCGGATCATATTGAAGGTGCCCCGCAGCACCACGTCCACGACCGCGTCCCAGTCCTCGTCGCTCATGCGGTGCACCATGACGTCGCGGGTAAGCCCCGCGTTGTTCACCAGGATGTCCAGGCCACCGAAGCTCTCGGCGGCTGCGGCGACGATCCGGTCGGCTTCATCGACCACCGAACCCGGCGCTGCCGCAGCGCGACCTCCGTCGCCGCCGATCGCCCGAACGACCTCGCCCACCGATGCGGAATCCACGTCGTTGACAGCGACTGCAGCCCCTGCGGCCGCGAAGCGGCGGGCAATTGCAGCGCCGATCCCGCGGCCGGCGCCGGTCACCAGCGCCACGCGCCCCTGCAGGGCCCCGTCAGTGTCGCCCGGGTTCATCTCAGCCCCCGCCACTTGGCCGGTCTGGATTCCGGCCTTCGCCGGAATGACGGATCGCTGGGCGCCGGCCTCCCCCGGAATGACGGGTTCCGGTCTCCGGCGCCATCGGTTCAGACCCCTAGAACGACCGGGGAAGCCCGAACGACTCGGCGATGTTGTTGCGGGCCATCTCGTTGCTGATGGGGCCGATGCGGTAGAGGCGGGCGTCGCGCCAGTAGCGCTGCATGTTGGTCTCCGCCGCGTAGCCCATCCCGCCCAGCATCTGGATGCCGTGATCGGCGGCCTTGCCGGCGTACTCCGAGGCACACACCTTGGCCATGTTGGCCTCGATACCGCAGTCCCGGCCCTGATCGGACAGCCAGGCGGCGTAGTAGGTGAGCAGCTCGGCCTGCTGGCGCCACATGGCGATGTCGGCGATGAAATGCTGGAGGGCCTGGAAGGCACCGAGCTTGCGCCCGAAGGCCTCGCGCTCGTTCAGGTGTTCCACGGCGTCCTCGAGGACCGCGTCCAGGATGCCGGTGCAGAGGGCGGCCACCATGATGCGCTCGTTGTTGAGCGTGGACAGCATGCGGTAGAAGCCCATGCCCGGCTCGCCCACCACGTAGCGGTCGGGCACGAACACGTCGTCGAGGAACACCTCACAGGAGCCCACGGCGCGCATGCCCAGCTTGGGGATCTGGCGGGTCTCCAGCCCGTCAGAGGGGTTGGGCACCAGGAACAGCGTTACCCCGTGGGCCGGCTTGTCGGGGCTGTCGGAGGTGCGGGCCATGAGGAACAGGTAGTCCGAGACGTGCGCCGCGGTGGACCAGATCTTCTGGC
>JAPPDX010000050.1 GCA_028824415.1 bacterium
CGCCCCGACGTGGCCTACTCGATCCTCGAACTGGACGTCCTCAAGGAGCACCAGCAGGCGGTGGCGGGTGACGCCCTGCGGCGCGTGATGGAGTTGCTCGCCGCCGGGGAGGTGACACCGCTGACCCACACCAGGTGGTCGCTGGCCGAGGCCGAGGGCGGGATCAAGTTCATGCGGGCGGCGCGGCACATCGGGAAGATCGTCTTCTCAACCTCGCCGATCGAGACGGGACGCCTGCGCCAGGACCGCACCTACCTCGTCACTGGGGGCCTAGGGGGCATCGGCTGCGTCCTGGCCGGCTGGCTGGCGGAGCGGGGCGCCGGGGCGATCGTGCTGAACGGCCGCCGCGATCCCGACCCCGAGGCCACAGAGGCGATCGAGATGCTCCGGCAACAGGGCGCCACGGTTGCCGTCGAGCTGGCAGATGTGACCGACGCGGCGGCGCTGGACGCAATGCTCGAACGGATCGAGGCCGCGCTGCCGCCGCTTGGGGGCATCATCCACAGCGTCGGGGTGCTGTCGGACGGAGCGCTCACGAACCAGACCTGGGAGAAGTTCACCGACGTGCTGTGGCCGAAGGTGCTCGGCGCCTGGCACCTGCATCGTGCCACCGCTGATCGCGACCTCGACCTGTTCGTCCTGTTCTCCAGCGTGGCCGGTGTGCTCGGCAACGCCGGCCAGGCGAATCACTCCGCGGCCAACGCCTTCCTCGACCAGCTGGCGGCCCACCGGCGCGCGCTGGGACTCCCCGGCCAGAGCATCGCCTGGGGGGCTTGGTCGGGGCTGGGCGAGGCCGAGGAGCAGCGCGAGCGGATCGCACGACAGCTGGAGGCGCAGGGCACCGGCTGGATCGCGCCCACCCAGGGCCTGCGGGCGCTGGAGGAGCTGATGCGCCAGGATCTCGCCGCCGGCATGGTGGCGGCGGTCGACTGGCAGGTGTTCTCGGAGAACCACGAGCAGCACTCCCCGCTGCTGGAGGACCTGCTGGAGGTGGCGGGCGACGGCGCGGACGATGCCCTGGCCGCGCCGGAGGATCCGCTGGTCGGTATCGATGACGCTGCTCCGGCCGAGCGGACCCAGATGCTGGTGTCGTTCCTGCAGCGCGAACTCCAGGCGGTCATGCGCCTGCCGACCGCCCCGGCGCCCGACGTGGAGTTCGCTGATCTGGGGATGGACTCGCTGATGGCCGTGGAGATGCGCAACCGTGTCAACCGGGCGCTCGCCGGCAAGTACGTCGCCCCGAACACTGTCGTGTTCGACTACCCCAGCGTGGCAGGCCTGGCCGGCCATCTGGCCGCCGAGCTCGGAGGTGGCGGTGGATCCGAGCCGGTGCCGGTTCCCGCGGTGCCGCGTGCACCGGTGCCGAGCGGCGAGAACGCCATCGCCATCGTCGGGATGGCCTGTCGGTTCCCAGGAGCCGATGACCTGGCCGACTTCTGGCGCCAACTGGAGGCGGGCGAGGACGCCGTGACCGACGGTCGCAGGGATTCGGGCCCGTGGGCCGGTGTGGCCGGGGATCCGGCCAACGAGAGCGGTATCGAGCGGATCGGCGCCTTCGTGGAGGGAATCGACCGCTTCGACGCGAGGTTCTTCCGGATCGCGCCCATCGAAGCCAAAGCGATGGACCCGCAGCAGCGGCTGCTGCTGGAGACCAGTTGGCAGGCGATCGAGGATGCGGGAATCGATCCGGAGTCGCTCAAGGGCAGTCGCACAGGCGTGTACGCGGGCATCGGCGGCAGCGAGTACCGGCGCCTGGTGAATGCGGCCGGAAGGGACGACGACTATCTCGGCACGACAGCAAGCGTGACCGTTGGACGGGTCGCCTTCGTTCTGGGCCTCGAGGGGCCGGCCGTCCCCGTGGATCTGGCGTGCGCCTCGTCGCTGGTCGCGGTTCACCAAGCGGTCGTGAGCCTGCAGCGCAACGAGGTGGATCTGGCGCTGGCTGGCGGCGTGAACACCGTGCTGGCCCCGTCGGTTGCGCGTTTCCTGAACGACTTCGGGATGCT
>JAPPDX010000019.1 GCA_028824415.1 bacterium
GTGACCGGGTTGCGCCAGGTCTCCAGCAGCGTTCCGGCGTCGAAGCTGCGGGTCAGGACCCCCACGAGGGGGTACAGGAAGAAGACCCCGATGAAGGCGGCGGGCAGTGCCGCCAGGGCGGCAGGGGCCAGCCGGCGGGCGGTCGGCGCGCCGGAGGTCAGGGCGCTGCCGGGCCCTGGATTCCGGCCTTCGCCGGAATGACGTGAGCCTTCGCCGGAATGACGTGAGCCTTCGCCGCGATGACGTGAGCCCTTGCCGCGATGAGGTGTGCGTGCACCGGGATGGCGTGGGCTCTCGCCGGGGTGATGCGAGCCGTGGGCTCCGGTTGCATGCGCACTCCGCTAGCGCAGGACGATCTCGACCCAACGGCGTGTCCAGTTGTCGCGCTCAGCGGCGATGAGTGCCGGATCCAGGCTCAATGGCTCGGGAACCGCCACCGCATGCGTGGCAAACACCTCCGGTACCTGCGCGCTGCTGCTGGCGGGGAACACGAACATGTTCAGCGGGATGTCCTCCTGGAACGTATCCGAGAGCATGAAGTCGATGAACGCCTGCGCTCCGATGAGATTCTCTGTTCCCGCGAGAATCCCGGCGAACTCGATCTGGCGGAAACAGCCGTCGGTCAGCACCCCGGTGGGCGGGGTGTCGGTGGGCGGGTCGGCGAAGAGCACCTCGGCGACGGGGCTGGTGGCGTAGGAGGTCACGAGGGCTCGGTCGCCTCCCCCGGCCACGAACTCCCCGAAGTAGGCCTCGCTCCACCCCGCCGTGACCGACACTCCCCCGTCTCGCAGACCGGCCCAGTAGTCCTCCCAACCGTCGGTGCCGAACGCCGCCACCGTCGCCAGCAGAAACGCCAGGCCCGGCGAGGAGGTCTCGGGATTCTGGGTCACGAACGAGCCGGCGTGGCGGGGATCGGCGAGATCCTCCAGGGACCCCGGCGGGTCACCGTCAGTGGCGCCGATCCAGTAGTTCACGCACACGTCGCCGTAGTCGATGGGGGTGACGCGATCCTGGGGGTCGAGTTGCAGCTCGGCGGGAACGGTCTCCACTGCCGGTGAGCGGTACGGGACGAAGAGGTCCTCGTCCAAGGCTCGCTGCAGGAAGGTGTTGTCCACGCCGAAGAGCACATCCGCGATGGGGTTGTCCTTGGTCAGGATGACCTGGCTGAGCATCGACCCGGTGTCCTCGCCGGTGAGCAGGTTCACCGTGATCCCCGTGCTCTCCTCGAACGATTCGATGATCCCCTCCGAGACGGCGAAGGAATCGTGGGTGACGACTGTGATCTCCCCCGGCTCGGGCGGCGGGGGCGGTTCGGGTGCCGGTGCCGGTTCGGGCGCCGGTGTCGGACTCGGTTCCGGCGGCGGCGCGGGCTCGGGGGCCGGAGCCGGCGGTGGCTCGGCTGGAGCCGGCGTTTGTGGCTCCGGCGCCGGGGTCGGTGCGGGCGCCGGTGCGGGTTCTGCTGCCGCCGGCGCGGTCGGCGTGCCGCTCTCCTCGCTACATCCGCCGATGACGAGCATGGCCAGTGCGGCGACGCCCGAAGCAAGCAACAAACGATGAGATACAGTGGAACTGCGCATTATTCCCTCCGCTGGCATTACCCAGATCAGGTTCTGCGGGTCGGCGAGTCGCCTCGCCCTCTCAGCCCGAAGTTTCGAGCTCCCCGATTTCGACGCCCACTGTAGGACGGGTTACCACGGCGTCGCAAGGTTGGGTCCCGGTTCCCTCTTGGGTGGGCACGCCGGTAGCGTTGACGGCATGTCGAACCGCCTCGAGGTCGTGCTGACCAGCCGGCGCCCCGACGGCACCTGGACATGGCGCGCCGCGGGGGCCCGCCAGCCGAAGGGCGTGATGGAGGGCGACTTGCTGCCCGACGGAGCGGCCGTCGGTGACGTGCTGCGCGTGGAGGCGGAGGTGAGTGTCGACGGCATCGAGGTGCGCCAGGTGCTGCCGGCCAAGGCCGAGCGGCCGCCGCCCTCCCGTGTCGAACACCTCGGTAGCCAGCGCTTCACCGAAGGGGTGACGGGCCCCGCCAAGCTCACCCGGCAGCCTGCTGAAGGGGGCGAGGGTCGTGGCGGTCGTCGCCGCCGGGATGGTGGGGGCGGCCGGAGTCGGGAGGGTGGACGGTCACAGCGCACCCAAGGTGCGCGAAGAGACGGGCCCGGCCACCGCGGTGGCCGCGACAGGCCCCAGCGCGCCCCCAGGCTGCGCCCCGCCAGCGCGCATCGCGATGCCTGGCTGGAGACACTCACGCCCGCCGAGCGGCCCATGGCCGAGCGACTCGTCAACGAGGGCATCCGGGCTGTGCGTCAGGCGTTGCAGGCCGAGAGCCCGCAGAGCGACGGGCAGGACGTCGAGGAATCCGGCGAGGCCGGCGACGCACGTCTGGCGGTGGTAGAGCGGCTTTTCTCGGGCCTCCGGGTGGTGGACTGGCGGGACCGTGCCGAAGCGGCCCGAAAGGTGACCGATGACGTAGACCTGCGCGACCTGCGGTCCGTCGTCGCCGGAATCCCTCAGCAGTTCCCCGATGACGACGCTCGCACTCTTGCCGACGAACTCCGTGCCAAGCTGGCCGCTCGAGTCGACCGTGAGCACTCGGCCTGGATCGCCGATCTGGGCTCGCTGCTCCGCAAGGAACGGCTGGTGACGGCCCTCCGTGTCAGCCAGCGACCGCCGAGGGCAGGAACACCGCTGCCGGAGAGTCTGGCGCAGAGCCTGCAGGAGGGCGCCAAGTCCCAGTTGCACGCCGGCACCGAGGATGACTTGTGGGTGCGGATGCTGGAAGCGGCGGCGCAATCCCCGATCCGGTTGGTCCTGGTGGCGAAGGAACTCCCGCCCGAGCCCTCCGAGAGGCTGCTGAGGACGGTACGCCGCTTCGGGGACCGGTTGCCGGCGCTGCGTGCGCAGTTCGCGGAACACCTCGACGCGCCGACGAAAGCAGACGATCCCGAAGAGCCTGTCGAGCCCGAGGTCGCTGATGAGGGCGTGGCTTCGGAGCAGCCGGTGGAGGCCACAGAGATTGAGGAACCTGTCGCGTCCGAGGCCGCCGAGGATCCCGGTGAGGGCGGCGAGACCGCGGATTCAATCGAGTCCGCCGAGCCGGAGCCCGCGGATGGCTCAGCCGAGTCGGTCCAGGACGCCGATGCGGATCAGGAAGTCCCTGAGCCCGGCAGTGAGGTCGAGGTCGCCTAGTTCCGTAAGAGGCACCCAGCGAGCTTCGGCGGCGTCATCGCCGGCCTCCGGAGGGTGGTCGCTCACCACTGAGACCCAGAAATCGGCGATCACGTAATGATGCTCATCGCCGATCCGCTCCACCCAGTCGGCGAAGCCATCACAGACGACCTCGAGGCCGGTTTCCTCGGCCACCTCGCGAACCACGGCCGCGGCCAGTGTCTCTCCCCACTCCACCCGTCCCCCCGGAACCGACCACTGGCCGGCCGCCGGCCCGTGCCCGCGGCGCACCAGGAGCACGCGCTCGTCGCGGACGGCGACGGCGCCGACGCACATCTGGGGGCGCATCACAGCTCGCTCGCGGCGGGTGGCGGCTCCAGCCTGCGGTGGACCTGTATGGCCCGGGCCGTCATGCCGTACCGCTCGAAGAAGTTCTTCGTCACGCGATCACCGGGTAGGGCGACTGCGTCAACTGCCGCCGCACCGCCGGCGACCGCCCAGGCCAGAATCTCATCCATGAGTGCTTCGCCGAGACCGACTCCGCGAGCCTCGGGCAACACGTAGAGAGCGTCGATCGCGGCCAGCGACCTCCCGTCCGCCAGGGCGACGAACCGCGCCGCGGCGAAACCCACCGAGGCGCCGTCGAGGGTGCCCACCCAGAGCTGTGTCGGACCGCCCTCCAGAATGCGTCGGAAGCCTGCGGTTCCGAGGGCCTCGGGGTAGCGAATCGCCAGCAACATGGCGCCGCCGCGCTGGCTGGCCGACTCCTCACGTGCGGCGCCCTCCAGAGCCGCCAGAGCGCTGCAGTCGGCGGCTGCGGCCGCGGCGACGGCAACTCTCAGGGGCCCAGCCTGTCGAGTGACGGACAGATCTCCTCACCGGATGGGCAGCGGGGCTCTCGCCGGCTACCGAGTTGGCTCTTGGACACCAACAGGAAGCACCCTTCGCAGAGCCACTCGTCGTCACGGCGCGGCGTCACCGAGCCGAGCATCTCCGCGGGCTGGCCGGTCTCGACTTGTTCGGCCTCGTCGTTCTCGATGTCGTCCCCGGCGGCGATGCGGTCCCGGAGGATGGTGTTCAGGTCCGCCTCCAGATTGTCCGGGTCGACTTCGTCGTCGAACTCGCCTTCGTTCTGGGGTGGTCGCTTGGCGTTGCGTTCGGGGAGTTCCTCGTCTTCCTCCTCCTCGAGTTCGTCGTCCTCGTCCGCGAGGTGATCCTCGTCCTCCTCGAGTTCCTCGTCGAACTCGGGATCGAACGCGGAGTCGTCCTCCTCGATGTCGAGGTCCAACAAGCTCTCTTCGTCGGACATACGTCTCTCCGGCCCCGTCACTGCAACCGATCACCTGCGAAGGCGGATCATAGACACACGCCGCCCGAACGCGCGGCACCCGCCAGCGCAGGGTCTGCGCGAAACTCCGGGGCTAGACAGCGCTTCGCCGGCGCGTCGCTGCTCGGCGCTCGGAGGCGAGGCGTTCGAGTTCGGGTTCCCGCGAGCGGTCGGCGAAGGACATCATGCCGGCGATCGCACGGTGCCCCGCGGTGGACTCGATGAGCCGGTGCATCTCCTGCGCTACGTGGCGATAGGCGGGATGGCCTTGGGTGCTGCTGCGCAACTCGATGAGATGCATCGCCTCCCGGGCGTTCATCTGCATGACGAAGCGAATGCGGTAGGCCAGAGCCACCGCATAGCCCGCCTGTTCGGGGAAGTGGTCCACCAATGCGTCGTGCAACTCGGCGCTCTGGGCCATCGTCTCGGTGAACAGGCCGTCGATGCCCGCCGCCTCGACGGCCTCGGGCAGGCTGTAGCCGTGACCAGGCGCCAACCTCTGCCACTCGATCGTCAGCATTCGGTGCCGTTGCAGATCGCGAAACGCTCCGTAGTCGCACAGCACATCGAAGCGGTAGCAAGGGGTCTCCAGGGCGCGCCCGGGCTTGTGGCGCCGGTTGCCGCGCTCGCCGGCGTAGGTCTGCAACACGCGCAGGCGCTCCTCAGGGGTCATCTTCTCGACGCGGGCGCGGAGCTTGTCCTCGGGCAGATCGACGTAGGAGTAGAGGGCGCTGCTGACGAGCTTCACTTCGCCTTCGGGGTCGAAGTCGACCAGCCGGACAGCGGGGGTCTCATCGAATGGCTCGGCGGACTCTTCGATGAGTTCATGGGCGAGCGCCTGCATGGCATCGCCGGTGGCGCGGAGGTAGCGGCTCCAGGCGACTCCCCTGTCCTCGATGTCCAGCCGCTTGAGGAACGAGGGAATAACTTTCCGCAACTCGCTCAGCATCATGTCGGCGTAGGCCCGGACCTCGGGCAGCAGATGGGCGCGCATTCGCAGGAGAAGGTTCTCGTACCCTTGCCCGCTCCCGTAGATCCCGACGTTCGAGAGCGCTGCGGCGGGCAGCATTCCCCGGACAGAGTCGAATGACTTGGCGCGAATGGCCTGACGGTGCACGAAGTCCGAGTCGCCGGGAGCCTTGGGGAACTGCCGGCGAAAGTGCTCGTTCATCACAGGCAGAGCGGCGCTGTAGGACTCGAACATGCCGTCGAGGTCGGCGACGAACCGGGTACCGAGGGAGGATCCCAGGATGTCCGGGTCCCGGTAGTAGCGGTAGCGACCGCCGAGGCGGGCGTCGTAGGGCACATAGCGCGTTGACTGCTCGAGGTAGGACATGAGCCTTCCCCACTCCAGCACCTTGGTGAGCACGTTGGATGCCTGCTCGCAGGCCAGGTGGACTCCACCGAGTTGGGCGACCGAGTCGTCGCCGTACTCGAAGAAGACCCGGTCGTAGAGTTCCTCCGCTCTGCGCAGGCCGATCGTGGCGTCCACGCCGAGATCGCCGCTGACGTCCAGCTCACCCACGAACTCGTCGAGGAATAGGCGCCGCAGGCTCTTATTGGAGCGCGAGTAGCGGGCGAACAGCGCCCCCTTCACGACTTCTGGCAGGTTGACCAGGGCGAACACCGGCTGGTCGAGGTTCGTGAAGTAGCGGCGCAGGATTTCGGTCTCGGCAGCCGTGAAGTCCTCGGCGACGTACATGTTCGGTCGTTGTCGCCTTCCGGGGGCCGAATCCTCAGCTGGACGCCGCGACGGTGTCCCCGGTGAAGTCGGCACTCACCGCGGTTCGGATCGAAGGGTCGCTCCAGTAGTCGATCGCCACCGCCGCCAGCGTCTTGGCGCCGTCGATGACTCCGCGGTCGCCGTCGGGACCGCGGGCGCAGACGGCGAAGTCCTCGGTGTGGATGGCCACCTCCGGCGGGGCGACCGCGATCATGGGATGGATCGACGGCACGATCTGGCTGACGTTGCCCATGTCGGTGCTGCCGATGACTGTGCGCTCGGGCGAGGGTGGCTGAGGATCCCTGCCGAT
The DNA here is from genome assembly GCA_028824415.1 of bacterium. GTDB lineage: Bacteria > Actinomycetota > Acidimicrobiia > Acidimicrobiales > CATQHL01 > VXNF01. The sequence goes on from JAPPDX010000019.1 coordinate 6,529, forward strand.
GGTTGCGGCGTTGGCCTTCCAGAGCTCCACGAGGGGGCGGTTGCTTCGCACCTCGGCGAAGCAGTAGTCGGCCCACGCCAGTTCGACGTCCACCCCGGCGGCGACCGCGCCGCTTTCCAGGCAATCGGTGAGGCGTCGCTTCAGCACCTCGAGCCGGGCGAGGGTGGGCGACCGCACGTACCAGTTGGTCTCGGCGTAGGCGGGAACGATGTTCGGCTTCTGACCACCGTCGGTGAAGATGCCGTGGAGGCGCTCGTCCGATCCGATGTGCTGCCGGAGCGCGGCCGCGGCGACGTAGCCCAGCACGGCCCCGTCCAGGGCGTTGCGACCTGCTTCGGGCGCCGCGGCGGCGTGCGCGGCGCGGCCGCGGTAGCGCGCGTGCAACTGCTGGACGGCCAGGGTCTCCATCTCGGCGAGTTCGATCCCGGCGGGGTGCAGCATGAGGGCGATGTCCACCCCGGCGAACGCACCCCCCTCCATCAAGCGGATCTTGCCCCCGCCCCCTTCTTCGGCAGGGGTGCCCAGAATCAGCAGGCGCCCCCCCAACTCCTCGACGACCTCTGCCGCGGCCAGACCTGCCCCGAGGCCGGAGGCGGCAATGATGTTGTGCCCGCACGCATGACCGATCCCCGGCAGAGCGTCATACTCGCAGAGGAACGCCACGAGCGGGCCGTCGGAGCCGGCGCGAGCCGCGAAGGCGGTCTCCACCCCGAATGCCTGCCGCTGGACCTCCAGACCGGCCTCCTCGGCCGCGCCGGCGAGGAGGTCATGGGCGAAATATTCCTCGAATCCCAACTCGGGATTCTCGTGGATGCGGTGGGAGATCTCGGTGAGTTGCTCGGAACGGGCGTCCACCGCCGCAGCGGTTCGCGCCTTGAAGCCGGCGGATCCGGGCGAGGAGCGAACCACGGGGCGAATCTACCACCGGCGGTCGCGGTCGCTTCGGACCGTGCGCGCCTAGACGACCACAGTGAGCGCGTCGCTCTCGACCCGCACGGTGATGCGGCGAGCCCGGCCGGCGCGCACGCCGTCCAGCAGCACCGGCACGGGGCGATCGAAGCTCGCAGTGAAGGCGGCGCGCCGGGCGGTGGCGATCGCCGGGTGCGGGAGGTGCGTGCCGGTGGGAAGCCGCCGCCACGCCGCCAGACGCTGACGCAGGGACAGGCTTGCATCGCTGATGTCCAGCAGCCCGTCGCCGGGATGCGCCCGGGGCCCGAGATTCCAGCGACCCAGGAAGGCGGCATTCATCACGACCAGGATTCGTCCGGACAGCCAACTGCGGCGAGCGACGAGATGCGCCGTGAACCAGTGGATCCGGCCGTCCAGAAGCACCGAGCCCAGGTCGCAGGTCAACACCGAGCCCCCGTCGCGCAGCCGGGCCAGGTCGCCGCTTCCTCCGAGCGTGCGGCAGAGGTCCCCGCCGGCGAGGCCCAGCACCGGGACCGGTTCCCCACTGCGGCGTGCGGCTTCCACCAGTTCCCGGGCCTCCCCGTCGCTGGAGACGACCACACCGCCGTCGGGCAGTTCGCCCCCGGTGCCCCAGTCACCCCCGCGGCGGATTCCCAATTCCAAACCCTTTCCGGTGACTCGCGCCGCCGCCGACTTCAGCCGGCCGAGTCCAGCACCGAGGCGGCTACGACGCCGCGGAACATGGCCTTCGCCACCGCGGTCGCCGTTGCCGTCGTAGCCGGGTCGGGGGCCACGCGGGCAACCTGGCGTGCCAGATCGCAGACGAGCTTCACGTTGCGCACGAAATCGCCCGGCGTGGTTTGATCGTCCAGCACGCCCGCAAGCGGGACCCCCGACGCCCACGCGTAGGCGGCCGCGGCGAAGCCCCCGTCCGGCGGCCGGGTGCGAGGGCGGCCGAGGCAGGTGGTTTCGGTTGCGGTGAGCGAGTCGTGCGCCTCGCCCAGACGCCCCCAGCAGCGCCGCAGCGAGGCGGTGGGCCAGGACGGTTCGACGGGCACGTCACCACCGCGCGGCTCGTACGTGCAGCAGGCCAGCAGCGCCGCGCAGGACGCCTCGTCGAGCCCGCCGAAGTGGCCGCTCACGACCGCCTCGGCGATCAGCAGGTCGCTCTCGTGGTAGATGCCGGCGAGCACCCTGCCGCTGCCGGCCAGCTCCCAGCCGTCCAGATGGCCGCGCCGGCGGAGCACCTCGGTGAGTTCGTCGAACTCGTTGGCCAGGGTGTCCTTCTTGCTCCTCAGCCTGTTGCGGAGATCCTCCACCCGGCGCGCGGTGCGGCGCAGCCGGCGCTGCGCCTCCTCGCTCCCCCGCCGCCGTGCCGAGGCGTTGATCTCCGCGAGCGCCTTGCGGCCTTCCTGCAGCTGTCGCTCCAAGGTGACCACCTCACGGTCTGCCTGGTATTGCGCAAGGGAGCGCCCCAGCACGCTGCGGGCCTCCTCGGGTGGCAGGCGCGCGATCAGATTCACCACCATGTTGTAGGTGGGGCGGAATGCCGACACCAGGGTGAAGGTCCGGTTGCCGGCGAGCCCGGAGACGTCACCGAAGCGCAACCGGGGCCCCCAAAGCACGACCGCGTATCCCTGGTCGTCGATCCCCCGCCGCCCGGCGCGCCCCGTCAGCTGGGTGTAGCTCAGCGGGGTGAGTAGTTCGTGACCCTCTCCGGAGAACTTGGTGAGCCGTTCGATGACGACCGTGCGCGCGGGCATGTTGATTCCCAGCGACAGGGTCTCGGTTGCGAACACCACCTTGATGAGACCGCGCCGGAAGCAGGCCTCTGTGGCTTCTTTGAACGGGGGCAGCATCCCGGCGTGATGGGCGGCCACGCCGTTCAGGATCTGTGCCTGCCAGGTCTCGTATCCGACCGCGCGCCGGTCGTGGCGGCCGAGCGACGCCACGTAGGGCTCTACGACCTCGGTGATCAGGTCGCGCTCGCTCGGAGTGGTCAGCTCGAGGCCGGCGCGGGCGAGCAGGCGGGCCGCGTCGTCGCAGCCCGCCCGGCTGAAGATGAAGTAGATGGCGGGCAGCATCCGCCGGCGCGACAGCGCCTCGATCACGGCGACCCTGTCGGGTGCGCGCCAGCGCCGTCCCCCTCCGCCTCGCCGGCGCCGGCGGTCGCGGTCGAACCGCTCTCCCTCCGGGTTCGGGCGGTCTCCCACGAAGACCGGCAGGAAGCGCAGATTCGCCCGCTCGTTGTCGCCGAAGCACACCAGACTGTCCAGACTCACCGGCCGCTGCGTCTCGGTCACCGCCTGAACCGATCCCCGGAGTTCGCTGATCCACGACCGGATCTCGCCCACGTTGGAGACGGTGGCCGAGAGGCAGACGAACCGCACCGCGGGCGGTGCATGGATGATGACCTCCTCCCAGACCGGGCCGCGGTAGGGATCCTGCAGGTAATGGACCTCGTCCAGGATGACCCAGCCCAACTCGCCCAGATCCGGCGAGTCTGCGTAGATCATGTTGCGCAACACCTCGGTCGTCATCACGACCACCGCAGCGGAAGGATTGATGGCGTTGTCACCGGTCAGCAACCCCACAACCTTCGGGCCGTGCTCGGCGACCAGATCGGAGTACTTCTGGTTGGACAGCGCTTTGATCGGGGCGGTGTAGAAGACTCGCTTGCCGCCGGCGAGGGCCACCCGCACCGCGTGCTCGGCGACGACCGTCTTGCCCGCGCCCGTGGGTGCGGCCACGAGGACCGAGGCGCCCTCGTCTATCGCTTCGATGGCCTCGATCTGGAATGGATCCAGTTCGAACGGGTACGCCCGTGCGCCGGTCGCGGTGTCGACTCTGCTCACGTGGTGTTGTCCGGCGTCGGCTCGTCCGGCGTCGGCGCCAGTTCGGCGGCCTCCTCGCGTTCCTTCCGCCGCTGTCTCAGCACCCCGAAGAGAATCGACAGTTCGTAGAACACGTACATCGGTCCCGAGAGGATGAGAAGGGTGAAGGGATCGCCCGTTGGGGTGATCACGGCTCCCACGACGACGATTCCCACGATCGCCCAGGGGCGGATCCGCTGCAGTGTGCGGGTCGGGATGAAACCGGCTATCTGGCCGAACATCAGGAAGATCGGGAACTCGAAGCCCAAGCCGAAGGCCAGTGCCATCTTCACGACGAACGAGAGATAGCGGCGAGGCGAGAAGAAGCTGACCAGGTCGTCGCCGCCGAGTTCGGCCAGGAAACCGAGGGCGCGCGGGATTGTCCAGAACGCCAGGGCCACGCCGCCGGCGAAGAGCAGCGTGGCCAGGATGACGAACCCCGCGGTGTGACGGCGCTCGCGAGGGAACAGGGCGGGAGTGATGAAGCGCCAGGCCTGCCACAGCAGGATCGGCATGGCCAGCGCGGCTCCGCCGTAGCCCGCCACGCTGACGCGCACCGAGAAGGGCTCGAGGGGATCGAGGACCAGCAGGCGGCACTTGCCGGGCGCGTCGAGACCTTCGGCGTCGGGGCTCACCACGTCGCAATAGGGCGCCACCAGGAAGTCCAGAATCTGCGGGTAGAACACCCAGCAGATCACGAAGCCGCAGGCGAGCGCGATCATCGAGATGATGAGGCGCCGACGGAGTTCGGCGAGATGTTCCACGAGGGTCATCCGACCACCCGCGGTCTCCTCGGGAGCTGGGGCGTCGCTCATCGAGCGTCGTGTTCTCCGGGCCCGGGATCCGATTCGGAGGCGGTGGGCGCCCCCTCTGCCCCGCCGGCAGGTTGGGCGGTTTCGTCGGACTCGCCGCTGGTCGCCGCGGACTCGCTTGCGCCGCCCTCCGGCTCCTCCGGCTCGGGCGTGCCGGTCTGGGAGGCGGATCGGATCGGCTCCTGGAGGCGACCCTTCTCCCGGGCGATGACCTCCAGCGGGAGGTCGGCGGCAGCTTGCATCTCCTGCTGGAACCTGGCGACGACGTCGCGGCTCTTGGCGAGGAAGCGGCCCAGGGTCCGGGCGGTCGCAGGCAAGCGGCTCGGGCCGAGCACGACCAGGGCGATGACGAGGATCACCAGGATTTCACCCGGTCCAATGTTCAAGAACCCCAGCACTCCGTCAGCCTATCTGTGGGCCGCGATCGGCCTTGTAGAGGGCACACTGTGGTATGGGTCCGCGACTCCCCGCCCTGGTGTCGCGCCCGATTGGTTTCGCCCACCGAGGCGGCATGGCGCATGCTGCGGCGAACTCGCTGGCCGCGTTCGAGACGGCCCTGGCGATGGGGGCCACCGGGCTGGAGAGCGACGCGCGCAGCACCGCCGACGGTCTTGTGGTGTTGCACCATGACAGCCGTTTCCGCCAACCTCTCCCCCGGTTGGGAACCCGCAAGGTGCGTGCCGCCCGGCGGGCCGACATTCCGGCCACGGTGCTATCGCCCGAGGATCTATACGACTCCTGCGGCACGGACTTCGAATTCTCCGTGGACATCAAGGACCCTGACGCGGCGCCGGGGGTCGTGGCGGCGGCCAGGCGCGCCGGAGCCGAGAGTGCGCGCCGGCTCTGGCTCTGCTCCGGCTCAGTGCGGTCGCTGGAGGAATGGCGGGAACGCTGGAGCGATGTGCGGCTGGTTCTCTCCACGAGGCGGCGGCGCATGGAGCATGGTCCCGAGCGCCTGGCGGCGCGCCTGGCTCGGAATCGCATCGACGCGGTCAACATGCCTCATGCCGACTGGACCGGAGGCACTGCAGCGCTGTTCCACCGTTTCGGGGTCCTGGCCTTCGGCTGGGATGCCCACCACGACCGCACGCTGGGGGAACTGCTCGACGCCGGACTCGACGCGGTCTACAGCGACCACGTGGACCGGATGATGAGCGCCATCGCCGCGTACTACGGCTAGGGCTCGGCGAGGCCGTTCAGAAGCTGCGCAGATCGCCCAGCGGCCAGAACTGGAGGGCCGCGTTACCGATGAGGTCGCTTCGGGGGATGGGCCCGAAGTTGCGGCTGTCGAAGGAGACCCGCCGGTTGTCGCCGAGCACGAAGACGTGGTCCTCGGGCACGGTGCATGCCTCGTTGCCTCCGAAGCCCTCGGTGGGATCGCAGTTCGGGATGGTCGACCGCACGTAGGTGCCGGTCCCCGCAGAGAGGTAGGGCTCGAGCAGCCAGCTGTCACCGATCTTCAGGAGACCGTCCTCGAAGTAGACCGTCTCGCCCTCGAGGGCGACGACCCTCTTGACCAGGTCGCCGTCCGGTCGGCTGAAGACCACGAGGGCGCCGCGTGAGGGATTGCTGGCGAGCTTGTTGACGAGTATCCGATCGCCGGGCGCCAGAGTCGGCTCCATCGAACTCGACTCCACGTGAAATGCGTGGGCGACGAAGGAGCGGATCACGAGGGACAGCACGATGGCGATCGCCACCGTGAGACCCCACCCCACCGCCGTGCGCCACCTGCTGTGGGACTCCTCGAGGTCTTCATCGAAGTCGAGCGGGTAGTCCTCGTCGTCGTAGGGAACCTCGGGCAATTCCTCGGTGAACTCCATGGGGCGCGACCGGCGCGGTCGGGGCGGTGCCTGCGGGGGGCGGGGCGGAGCACCGGCCAGCAGCGGGTCGGCGGGACGTGTCCCCTGGGTGGGTCGGGGCGCGCGCCGCCGCGCCGGGGGTGGGATCGGGGGTGGCACCGGGTATGGGTCGGACACCGGCGGAGGTGGCGGCGCAGGAGGTGGGCCTGGGGCGGACTGCCGGGGCGCGATGGGTTCTGGCGCAACGGACGGAGGTGGCGGCAGAGGCTCCGGCTCGGGTGACGGCGCGGGCTCCGGCTGGGGCGGCGGCGCGGGCTCCGGCTCGAACGGCGGTGGCTGAGGAGCGGCAAACGACTCCGGCGGGGCCGGCTCCGGCTCCGGGGCGCTGTCGATCGGGCTCGGCGACGGCAGTGCCGGCGCGGTTCCGGGATCCTCTTCCGGCGAATCGGGTGGGGGGAGGTCGAGAGACAGCAGTTCGTCCAGCAACCCCCCTTCGGGCCCCGATGGAGCCGTGTCCGGTGCTGCGGGGCGGGCCGGCGGCGTCGCCAGGCGGGGCGGGGACGGCGAGGGATCCCCAACAGGCGGTGGATCGAGCCGGCCGGTGTCCTCAACGGGAGGCGCCGGGATGACGTCGGCGGATTCCGGCTCCGGCGGCGGAACTCCAGCCACGTCGGGTCCGGCCGGCATCGGCCGGCTGGTGAGCTGATCGAGAATGTGGTCGACCCATGCCGGATCTGAGGGGTCGGGTTCGCGCGGGCCCTTCCGTGGAGGTTCTTCGGTCATCGAGGGTTCACCGTAACCGACCGAACCCTCTGTACTGCGGCTATTCGCCGTAGCGCGCGAGGATTCGCCGGGCCGCGGCGGCACCGGGCTCGGGTGGCAGGCTCCCGCCTCCGATGACCTGTGCGGCCGATCCGAGCCGGAGCAGGAGGCGCTCGAGCCAGGCAATCCCGCCGACGGGGAGTCGCGCCCGGCAGATTGGCCCCTCCCAGACGACCCGGCTCGCCGGGTAGTAGTCCAGAACCCACTGGGCGGGACCTTCGAGTGCCAACTCCACCCAGGGCGAGTCCGGCGGCGGGTCCCAGACGGTGGCGGCGATCGGCCCCGGAGGCGCGACGAACGATTCATCCAGCAGCTCCGCAGCGGTCACCCGGTCGAGCCGGAAGGTGCGCTCCTGGCCACTGCGCCGGCAGAAGGCGCGCACGTACCAGGCCCCCTCGTGGGCGAAAGTGCGGTAGGGCTCGATGACCCGGTCCGTGACGGCGTCGCGGTCGTAGCTGTAGTACCGGATCGCGGCAGGACGAAGATCGCGGCAGCCTTGCTGCAAGGTCCCCAACGCCTCGGAGGTCGCGTCTCCCAGGCGGATCTCGAGCGTCTCGACGGGATTCACGCCGAGGGTCCGGGCGAGCTTTGCGAGTCCACGCTCCAGCGCGCTGTCGCCGGTGAGGCGAAAAAGACCGGTCGCCGCGGCGAGAAGCGCCACGGCCTGTGGCGGTGTGAGGCGCAGCGGCTTGCCGAAGTAGTCGGCGAAATTGATCTGGACGAACCCGTCCGCCACCTCCACCTCGATCAGAGCGTCGGGAGTGTAGGGAGGCACACCGACCATGAAGACCACCTGCTGCAGGTCATCGAGCAGCCCGTCGGGGGGATAGTCGAAACGCTCGGTGATCTCCGCGAGGGTTGCCCCACCGCGGTCCGCCACCCAGGGAATGAGTTGCAGGAGCCGGTGCATCCGCTCGGTGGAGGTCAGGCGCCGCGGGCGCGAAGGGGCCGAAGTCGCCGGGGGCGGCGCATGTGGCTCGAGCGCTGTCGCGGTTACCGCGCTGGTCGTCACCGGCTGGGCGCTCCCGGCACAGGCCCGCACTCTCTCAAGGAGCTTCGCTCGCAACTCCGACGGGCCCACAAGCTCAGCTCGATCCAGCAGCCCCAACACGAAATCCACCAGCGCGTCGGCGTTGGCGACCGGCAGGTGCAGCAGCAGCGACCCGTCGAGGCGCCGCTCATGGCGCGTGTCCTGGCTCACCTGTCCCAGCGCCCAGTCGGCAACGTCGGCATCCACATGGATCTGTGCCGTCCAGGACTCCGCGCCCATCTCCCAGGGAGGCCGCTCGAGGCTGGCGGCGGGCGCCTGCCTCGGTACAAACCCGCCGGCATCGCCGACCACCGGCTCGGCGATGCGATCCAGGCGGAAGTGCCGCCAGGCGGCACGGACGCGGTCGTGGCCACCGAGATACCAGTGCCCTCGGGCGAAGTGCAGCCGCACCGGTTCGACCGAACGCGGCTCCCCGCGATGGCGGAACGAGACCACGCAGCGGTCCGAGATTGCCCGGTAGAGGGTGGCCAGGTGTTCGCTGAACGGGATCACGGCAAGTTCCTGCGCCGGATCTCCCCCCGGCGGCCGCCCACCGAGGGCCCAGAATGCGGTCTCGACCGACGCGCCCTCCAGGCGCACCGTGCGGGCCGCGAGGTGCAGCGCGGCTCGCTCATCGGGTGCCAGGTCGGGGTCGTCGAGGTAGTAGTCGCGGGGGTGGATCCGGTAGCCCTCCACCGGCGGGTCGGTCCCCGGCACGGTGCCGGTCGTGAGGGGGATGCCCATCTCGCGCAACTCTTTCTTGTCGCGTTCGAAGGTGCGCCGGAAGGCCGCCTTGCCATCGGCGTAGCCCGCCACCTTGGAGGCGATCTCGCTGGCCGGCAGGAGCCGTTCGGTGGCGAGGAGCGCCGCCGTCAGATTCAGGAGGCGTTCCAGCTTCGCACAGGCCGGAGTGCTCACCGCAGCGGCTCCCGGCGCCCGTTCACAACGATGCGATCAGCTTCTCGACCCGCTCGTCGTGGGATTTGAACGGGTCCTTGCACAGCACCGTGCGCTGCGCCTGGTCGTTCAGCTTGAGGTGCACCCAGTCCACGGTGTAGTCCCGCTTGCGCTCCTTGGCGCGCCGCACGAACTCTCCGCGGAGGCGGGCCCGGGTGGTCTGCGGGGGCCGGTGCATCGCCTCGACGACATCGGACTCCAGGCAGATCGACTCGACGAGGCCGCGCTCCTGCAGCTTGTAGAACAGCCCCCGCTCGCGGCTCACGTCGTGGTACTTGAGGTCCAGCAGTGCCAGCCGGGGATCGTCCCACGTGAGCCCGTTGCGCTCCCGGTAGTGATTGATCAGCCGATACTTGATGACCCAGTCGCATTCCCGGTCGAGGCTCAGGGGATCCGCCTCCAGTCGCTCCAGGCAGTGTCCCCACATCTGCAGGGCGCGTTTCTGCTCCACGCCGATGTCGAACCGGGTGGAGAACTCCTGTGCCCGCTCGAAGTACTCCCGCTGGATGTCGAGGGCGCTCAGCTGCCGACCGTTTGCCAGACGCACCCGCCGCCAGGGCCGGGTGCCCTCGCTGATCTTCTCGAAGTCGTCATGGCTGATCTCCCGGATGGCCCGGATGGGGTTCTCGAGGGTCATGTCTCGCAGCACGATCGAGGGCTCCTCCATCATCTGCAGCAAGATGCTGCAGGCCCCGACCTTCAGGAAGGTGGCGTACTCGCTCATGTTGGAGTCGCCCACGATGACGTGGAGCCGGCGGAACAGTTCGGCGTTGGCGTGGGGTTCGTCACGCGTGTTGATGATCGGCCGCGATCGGGTGGTGGCGCTGGAGACTCCCTCCCAGATGTGCTCGGCGCGCTGGCTGATGCAGTACTTGGCGCCGCGGGGTGTCAGCAGGATCTTGCCGGCGCCCGCGAAGATCTGCCGGGTCACCAGGAAGGGGATGAGCACCTCGCTGTACTCGGCGAGTTCCTCGCGGCGCGTTGTGAGATAGTTCTCGTGGCATCCGTAGGAGTTGCCCGCCGAGTCGGTGTTGTTCTTGAAGAGGTAGATCTCGCCACGCATGCCGTCGGCGTTGAGTCGCTCCTGGGCGTAGGCGACCTGCTGGTCCAGGACCAGCTCCCCGGCGCGATCGTGGGTCACCAGGTCGTACAGGGAGTCGCACTCGGGTGTTGCGTACTCGGGATGCGAGCCGACGTCGAGGTAGAGCCTGGCGCCGTTGGCTAGGAACACGTTGCTGCTGCGCCCCCACGACACGACCCGGCGGAACAGGTAGCGCGCCACCTCGTCGGGGCTGAGGCGGCGCTGGCTGCCGAGTGCGAAGGTGACGCCGTACTCGTTCTCGATCCCGTAGATCCGCCGCTGCAAGGTGAGACCCTCAGCCCGCCGCGGCCAGCAGGTCGTCCACCTCGGCGACCGGTAGGCGGCGGAAGCAGCGCCGGCCGAGGGTGCGGTCGAGGATGGCCACCTCGAGGTCGTCGCCGACGAGCGTTCGCTCCGGCCCGGCCAGGGCGGTCACCGCAGCCTGCAGCGCAGCCGCGACCTCGACGCCGGCGTCGTGGAGGTCGCCCAGACGCTCGGAGATGGCATCCGCCTCGCCGCCGAGCACCGACCAGCGACTTTCGTCGTTGACCGTGCCGTCGTAGAGAATGTGGAAGAGTTGCTCGTTCCCCGGCTCGTCGCCGAGCTCCGCCACGAGGATCTCCACCTCCATGGGTTTCATCTCGTGGGTGAAGATCTGTCCGAGTATCTGCGCGTACTGGTTGGCAAGGCTGCGCGCATCCACGTCTTGGCGGCTGTAGGCGTAGCCCTTCAGGTCGGCGTGTCGGACGCCCGCGATGCGGAGTTGGTCGAACTCGTTGTACTTCCCCACGCCGGCGAAGGCGATGCGGTCGTAGATCTCGCTGATCTTCCGCAACGTGTTCGATACGTTCTCCGCGCACAGCAGGACGCCGTCGCGATAGGTAACGGCCACGAGACTCTTGCCACGGGCGATCCCCTTGCGGGCATAATCCGCCCGGTCCTTCATGATCTGCTCGGGCGCCACGTAGAAGGGCATGTTCATGGGCGGCCCCCGAGGTGTCGGCTGCGGGGATTCCCGGGCCGCGACGCCCCGCGCTCAGTTGGCGTCATCGGGGTCCTGCTCGGTTCGAGAGTCACCGGCACCGTCGATCGAGGCGAGCAGCCTCCGGAAGCGCTCCTCGACGTATGAGTCATCGAGCCGCCGGTAGCCGTCTTCGTCGATGGTCACCACGACGGGGAAGATGCCTCTGATGAGATCGGGTCCGCCGGTCGCCGAATCCTCGTCGGCCGCCTGGAAGAGCGCGGAGATGGCGAGGTCGACAGCCTCCGCCGGCTCCAGGGCAGGCCGGAAGCCCAACTTCACGACCGTCCCGGCGTGAAGGCTGCCCGAACCGCCGGCGGCATAGTCCTGCTCCTCGTAGCGGCCGCCGGTCACGTCGTACTGGAACAGGCGACCGCAGCGCCGGCGCTCGTCCCAGCCCGCGAACAGCGGGACCACCACGAGGCCGCGCAGCGCCGATGCGAGGTTCGCCCGGACCATCTGGCTCAGCTGGTTGGCCTGGCCCTCCAGGCTGAGCGGCTGGCCTTCGACCTTTTCGTAGTGCTCCAGCTGAAGCTGGAACAGCCGCACCATCTCCATCGACGGTCCGGCCGCGCCCGCAATGGCGACGCCGGCGTGGCGACCCGCGGGATACACCTTCTCGATGGTGCGGTGGCTGATCAGATTCCCCGCGGTCGCCCGCCGGTCCCCCGCCATGACCACCCCGTCGCGGTGACGCAGCGCCACCACCGTGGTGGCATGGGCAACCGCGGGCAGGTCCGCGCGGTTCTCTGCGTCGGGGAGGCCGGCGTCGCGGGGATGCCCTGCCGCAGCGAGGAGGCCCGTGAAACTCGGCCCCGGATCCTCACCGGCGCCGAACAGGGGCAGGCTCCGCAGCAGCGGCAGGTTCATGACGCGAGGGTACTCCCACCGAACTGCTGAGCGCGGCCTTCGATGATGCCGGCGGGGCGCCGGCGCCGGCGCTACTCGCCGCCCTTTTGAATGTAGGAGTTGACGAACTCCTCGGCGTTCGTCTCGAGCACCTCGTCGATCTCGTCGAGGAGGTCATCGAGGGCCGCCTTCAGGCGGTCCCCGGTGGGGCTGGCGGTCGGGTCGTCCGCAGCCGGCGCCGGTTCGGCGCTCGTCCGCGACGGCG
>JAPPDX010000006.1 GCA_028824415.1 bacterium
TGGGTGCTGCAGACCGGCCGCGTGGTCCTCGACGACACCGCCGAGAACCTCCTCAACCACCCCGACCTGCGAGCCTCCTACCTCGGCGAGGCCTAGCCGGCGGCGGTCCGGTTGGGGCCGCCGGTGGGCGTCGGCGGGAGCGTCTGGCGAAATCGCTCCGCCGGCCGTCCCCCCGGCATCCCCTCCCTCGGTTGCTGGTCCCATCGGGAGTCGCTCTTCCTCTGTGTGGCCGCACAGAGGACTGAAATGGGTTGTGGTATCACGAACCGGTCCGCAGAATGAAAGCGCCGCACCCCTCCTCGCTCTGCCAACCACGACAAAGGGGGGGTGCGGCACCCACGGTCTGTGACCGTCTTGAACGATACACATTCGGGTACCCGTCCCCCAACACCCACACGGGCGGGTCAGGACTGGTCTCGGAGGAACTCCTCGACCTCTTGGACGAGGCGCTCGGGGTCGTCGGGGTCGACGTCGGGACTGTTGTCGAAGGCCTTCTCCAGCTCGGCGACGTAGGTCTGGGCGTCGTCGTCGCTGCTGACGAGCTCGTCCACCTCCTGCTCGTAGACCAGCGACTGGTGATGCAGGTCACCCGTGTCGACGTCGGTTCCCAACAGCCCGGCGACCTGCTCGGTGAGCGCCAGGCACGCCTTCGGCGACGGGTTGCCGGCCGCGTAGGCCGGCACCGACGCCCACAGCGACGCCGACGGGATGCCGGCCTGGCGGCAGGACACACCCAGCACGCCGACGATGCCGGTGGGGCCCTCGTAGCGGGAGCTGCGCAGCTGCATGCGCTCGGCCAGTTCCGCGTCATCGGAGGACCCGTAGATCGACACCGGACGGGTGTGCGGCACATCGGCCAGCAGGGCCCCGAGGGTGACGACGAGCCGTGCGCCCAGGTGGGTGGCGACGCCGAGCACGTGGCGGCAGAACGAGCCCCAGCGGAAGTGCGGTTCGATCCCCTCGAGGATGATCACGTCGGTCTCGGTGCCGGCCACACGACCGGCCGAGAAGCGATTCGTCGGCCAGGTGAGCTCGCGCTGGCCGTCGTCGTCGAGATGCACGAGCGGCCGGGCCACGGTGAAGTCGTAGTACTCCTCCGGATTCAGTTCGGCGAACGACTTGGTCCGCCACTGGCGCGCCAGGTGCTTGGCCGCACTGGTCGCCGCGTCGCCGGCGTCGTTCCAGCCCCGGAACGCCGCTAAGAGCACCGGCTGATCGAGACGCGGGAGCCTCGTCCATCGGAGTTCGGCGAGGTCGGGTGTGGGTGAGTGCGACACCGATTCGTCCACGGGCGAGACCCTACCGCCGCCCGAGCCGTCCGCAGAATCCGGCGTCCCCTCCCTGGGTTGTTTGGCGCTGTCCGGTCGGGTGTCCGGTGATCAGGAGGTTCGGCTCTATCCTCGGGACCGTGACACCGCGCGGCTTGCAGATCTACGAGGCCGTCGAGTGTGACGGCGAAGTGATCGCCGCAGTGCGGGACTTGGTGCCGCAGCTATCGAGTTCGGCTTCGGCGCCGCCGCCCGAGCAGGTTGCCGAGTTGTGTGATGCGGAAGCGACGGTGCTGCTTCTGGCGCGGCTCGACGGTGCGATCGTGGGGATGCTGGTGCTGGTGCTGTTCCGGCTGCCGACGGGGATGCGGGCCTGGATCGAGGACGTCGTGGTGGACGGCTCGGTCCGCGGTGTCGGGGTCGGGGAGGCACTCACCCGCGAGGCCCTCCAGCGCGCCACCTCGGCCGGCTCCGTGACTGTGGACCTCACCTCGCGCCCCAGCCGGGAGGCGGCGATCCGCCTATACGAGCGCGTGGGGTTCGAGCGCCGCGAGACGGGTGTCTACCGCTGGCGCCCGGGCGCGGACGGCGGGGCGTGATGGTCGCGGCGCGAGTGCGGGACGCGGTCGTGCGGGCGCTCGAGACGGTCCGGGAGCGGTGGCCGGCCTGGTACCGGCTGCTGCGTTACAGCGCGGCGAGTTGCATCGTGGCGCCGATGACGCTGGCGCTCCTGTTCCTACTGCACAGCGTGGCCGGCTGGGATGCCTGGCACGCCAACCTCCTGTCGGTGAGCGTCGGAGCCGTGCCCGCATACCTGATCGACCGGTACTGGGTCTGGCGACAGAGCGGGCGCAACCGCCTCTGGGGTGAGATCGTGCCGTTCTGGGTGATCACCGTCGTCGGCGCGGCGGCGTCGACGGTGGCAGTGAACGCCGCCGAGCGCTGGGACAACGCGGGACTGCTCGTGCTCGTCAACTTCGGGACCTACGCGGTGCTGTGGCTGGTGAAGTTCTTCATCCTGGACCGCTACCTGTGGCCCGCGGCGCGGGCCGCACCGGAAGGGCGGCTTCGCCGGACCGCCGGTGTGGCGGGCACCTGAGCGACAGGTCTGACGGTGGATCCCCGCCGGCGGATGCTCGCCGAGGCCACCCGCGGCTTCATGCCAGCCGATGAGGGACTGGCACTGTACGAGGCGGCCCTGGCGGCGCCCGAGGGCCCGTTCCTGGAGGTCGGCAGCTACTGCGGGCGCTCGGCGCTGTTCATCGGGGCCGCCGCCGCCGAGCGGGGGTGCGTGCTGTTCGCCGTCGACCACCATCGGGGCTCGGAGGAGAACCAGCCCGGTTGGGAGTGGCACGAGCCGGACCTGGTGGATCCCCGCAGCGGGCTCATCGACACGCTGCCGCACTTCCGACGCAGCGTCTTCGAAGCCGGCCTGGAGGAACACGTCGTGGCTGTCGTCGGCGACTCGCCGCGGCTGGCAGCGCTCTGGGGCACCCCGCTGGCGTTCCTGCTCATCGACGGCGGCCACGGCGCCGCCCCGGCCCACGCCGACTACGAGGGCTGGATCCCGCACCTTGTGCCGGGAGGGATCCTGGCCATTCACGACGTGTTCCCCGACCCTGCCGACGGCGGGCGCCCGCCGTATGAGATCTACCTCCGGGCGCTCGAGGGGGGCCTGTTCAACGAGACCGGCTCGATCGGCTCGCTGAAGGTGCTGCGCCGCAGCGCCTGAGCGCCCGGTACGGCCAACCGGCCGCCCCGAGCGAGCCGGCTCAGCGGGAGGCGGGCTGGCGCACCCAGGTCGCGGCCGGCAGACCTGCGCCCCGCTGGAACAGCCCCGCCGCCGGACTCGAGCCGGTGAGGGCGTCGGCCGCCAGCAACTGGGCCGCGGCGGTGTAGGTGGCCTTCTCTCCGGCAGGGAAGCGGTTCTCGCCGGGCACGACCGTGCCGGTCCAGTAGTTCCCGTCGGCGTCCCGTTGACGCTGCGACCACTCGAACAGCCGCCAGGCCTCGTCGCCGAGACCCGCGGCGAGGCACGCCAGCGTGCATTCGGCGGTCTCGGCGGGTGTCACCCAGTCCCGGTCGGCCACGCAGCGCACCCCCCAGCCATCCAGCACGAAGTCGTCCCAGCGACCGAGCAGGCGTCGCCGCGCCTCGACACCGTCGAGGATCCCCGCCAGGACCGGGTAATACCAGTCCATTGCGAAGCGGTCCTTCGGCGCGAACGCGTCCGGAATCCGCGCCACGGCGTTCCCCAGCCGAGCCGAACCCGTCCTCCAGAGCGGCCGCTCGTGGCCGAGCTCGCCGGCGATGGCCAGACCCGACAGCAAGCTGTGGTAGATGCTGCTGGAGCTGGTGAGCAGGGCGAACGGCCACGGCGTGCCGTCGGCGTGGCGTGCCCAGAGGATCTCGCCCCGCGGCTGCTGCAGGTCCAGCGCGAACCCCACCGCTGCCTCCACGACGCGCCACATGGTCTCGAGAAAGCCGCGGTCACCGGTCACGAGATAGTGATGCCACACCCCGCAGGCCACATAGGCGGTGCAGTTGGCGTCCAACTTGTGTTCCTCCACCCCGCCGGCCGTGTAGTAGCGGTGCCAGGACCCGTCGCGGCGTTGCGCGCCGGCCAGGAACTCATAGGCCCGCTCGGCGGCGGCGTGGTTCCCGGTCACGTCGAGGGCCATGGCGCACTCCACGTGGTTCCAGGGATCGGCGTGCCCGCCCGGGAACCAGAGGATGAGCCCCGAGTCCAACTGGTTGGCGGCGATGCTCTCGGCGGTGGCGGTCACCTCGGCGGGGCTCAGCAGCCCGGGCACCTCACGCAGGTACACGGACGTCCCTCCCCGTGTCCTTCGGCGCGGCGCCTCGTTGCCCTGCAGCCGGCGCGGTGTGCCCGGCCGGCCGGCCTCCGGCCCATGCCGCCTCCTCGACGGCGCCTGCAGCGGTCGGCGGTTTGGTGGCGTAGACCACCACGCTCTTGCCGATGAGGGGGCGCAGCAGGCGCTCGGCCACCCTGGCGACCGGGGGCCGGTGCTCGATCTCCCAACACAGCAGGCGGTGGTAGGCCCGCACGAGGAGGTGCCCGTCGTTGTCGGGTCCGACCGCGCAGCGCAACCACCAGTACGGCGAGTGGAGTGCGTGTGCCCGGTGGTGCTTATGCGGCGCCAGGCCCGCCGCCCGCAACCGAGCCCGCAGCCGGCGCAGCGTGTAGATGCGGACATGGCCGTCGGCCACGGCGGGGGCGTGGTACTCCGCCGAGAGCAGCCAGCACAGCTTCTCGGGCCCCCAGGACGGCACGGTCACGGCCAACGTCCCGCCCGGTCGCAACACGCGGGCCAACTCCGCCAGCGCGGCGCCGTCCTCGGCGATGTGTTCCAGGACCTCGGCGGCGATGATCCGGTCGAAGGCGCCGTCGGCGAAGGGCAGGCGTTGAGCGTCGGCGGCGGCGGGGCATCCCGCGGTCTCGCCACCGATCTCGCCGGCGGCGCGCATGGCGGCGACCATGCTGCGGATCTCGGCCAGCTCGGCGCGACCCAGGTCGCCGGCCACAACATCCGCGCCGCGGCGCAGCGCGCCGAAGGCGTGGCGTCCGAACCCGCAACCCAGGTCGAGCACCAACTCTCCGGGTGCAACCCCGAGGCGGCGGTAATCGACGGTGTCCACGATCAGCGGCTGCGGCGGCCCGAGCCGGCCAGGAGGAGGCGGTACTGCTCGACGGTGCGCTCGGCGGTGTGGCGCCAACTCCAGCGGTCGAGCACGCGCCGGCGCCCCTCGTCGCCCAGGCGCCTGCCCAGCTGGGGATCCTCGAGGATCCTGCACAAGGCGTCGGCAAGCGCCGAACTGTCGCCGGGCGGTACCTGCAGGGCGGCCTCGCCGGCGGGACCGACGACCTCGGGCAGGGCGCCGCCCGTGGTGGTCACGAGTGGCGCGGCGCAACTCATGGCCTCGATTGCGGGCAGCGAGAATCCTTCGTACAGCGAAGGCACCACGGCGACGGCGGACTCGGCATAGAGGTGCACGATCTCTGCCTCCGTGAGATCGGAGACGAACCGCACGGCGTCGCTGAGGCCCATCTGATCGATCGTCGCCAGGGTCGCGCTGTCGGGACGCGGCCGGCCGATGACCGTGAGCGTCACCTTCCGCCCGCTCTCGCGGAGCAGGGAGACCGCCTCCAGCAGGTAGGCGAGCCCTTTCATCGCCACGTCCGCCGAAGCGGTCGTGACGAGCCGCGCGTCCTCCCGTAGCACGTCGGGAAGTGGGCGGAAGACCTCGGGATCGACGCCCACCGGCACGACGTTGATCCTCTCGGGCGGCACGCGGTGATCCCGGACGATGTCGGTCATGGAGGACTCCGACACGGTCAGCACCCGCGGCA
The DNA here is from genome assembly GCA_028824415.1 of bacterium. Classification (GTDB taxonomy): domain Bacteria; phylum Actinomycetota; class Acidimicrobiia; order Acidimicrobiales; family CATQHL01; genus VXNF01. Next base: position 5,641 of record JAPPDX010000006.1, read on the forward strand.
GGCGCCGGGCGACACGAGTCTGCATCCGGGTGAAGGCGTACCAGCGCTTCTTCCCGAAGCGCTCCTGGCGGGTCTTGGCCTGTGCCATCTCCAGGCGGCGGTCGACGGTGATCGGATGGTGGATCGTGGCGATGAGCGGCAGACCGGCCCGGGGGATTCCCCACAGTCCGTATCCCAGTGACTGGTTGTCGTGCACCAGGTCGAAGTCGTCGCGCCGGCGGCGCAGCTCCTGGCACGCCCGCAGGCTGAAGGCGAGTGGTTCGGCGAAGACCCCGAACCTCGTGCACCAGACTTCGAGGCGGTCCGCCGGGGTCTTTATCTCCCAGAATGCAGGCCTCCGGCCCGGGAAGTGTTCGTTGAAGATGTCCAGGCTGGGCAGCGGCCACAGCGGCACGCGCGGATCCAGCTCGGGGTACGGCTGTCCGGCGAACACCTCCACGTGGTGCCCCAGGTCCACGAGTGCTCTGCTGAGTTGACGGACGTAGACGCCCTGGCCGCCGCAGTGCGGCTTGCCGCGATAGGTCAGCAGGGCGATGCGGAGGGGGTCACCGTCGGGACGGTCTCCGGCGGTCGCCGGGGCGTTGGCGTCGAGTGCGAAGGTCAAGTGTGGGACCGATGTCGTGCGTGGTGCGAGGTAGCGCCTCTCGAATGTCCGGTGAGGGCCGCCGAAGGAGTCTAACGACCAGCGCCCGAATGCCCCGGATGACTTCCGGGACCGGGTCCGGACCTGGTGCCGCCGGCCACGACACGCAGTTCGCCGGTGCCGAGCATTTCCGGTGCCGGGAGGCGCTCTCGCCGGGCGGCCGCGCCGGCGGCCCCCACGGCGAGCGCGGCGAGAGCCAGGAGCGGCCACGGACCGGCGTGCAGCGCCCAGGTGCGGCCCTCGCGGGTGGCGATGTCGGCGATGAGCACCGCCTGCTCGCTCACCCCGGTGCGGGCCAGCACCTCGCCGTCGGGGCTGACGAATGCGCTGAATCCGGTGGGCGCCGCCTGCACCACCCAGCGTCCGGTCTCGATCGCCCGCAGCCGAGACGAGGCGATCTGCTGGGTCTGCACGATGGTGAGCCAGTAGGAGGAGCCGTTGGTGGGGTTCAGCAGGACGGTGCCGCCGTTGCCGATGGCGTCGCGGGCACGGTCCTCGAAGAACACCTCCCAGGAGATGAGCACGCCGAGGCGGCCCACGCCGGTGTCCAGCACCGCCGGCCCGGTGCCGGCGACGGCGTCCTTGCTGGGCAGGATGTCGCCCGCCACGGGATCGAACAGCGACCGCAGCGGTACGTACTCGCCAAACGGGACGCGCCGCACCTTGTCGTAGCGATCCACGAGCTCGCCGGCGGGTGAGAAGGCGACCGCGAAGTTGAAGAACTCGCCGGGCTCGCCGTCCTCCACCACGCCGGCCACGAACCATGCCTGGTGGTCACCGGCCACGTCGGCGAGCTGCCGGAGTTGGGAACTGCCGACGAACCGGCCATCCACGTTGACGACGTTCTCGGGCCACACGATCAGGTCCACCGGCTCGGCGATGGTGGTGGTGGCGTCGAGGTGGCGCTGCATCACCACCCTGAAGTCGGTGCCGGACGCGCGGGTGCGTTGCGGGCCGCCGCCCTGCACCACGGCGACCTTCAGGCTCCCGACGTCGCGGCCCCGGGGAGCGTCGGTGGCCAGCGCCAGCGCCAGGGCGATCAGCGAGGCCCCCGCCAGCGCACCCCGCCAGCGCCGCTCCGCCAACAGCGACAGCGACACGCCGGCGACCGCCACCAGGGCCACGACCGTCAGCGGCCCGCCCAGGCGGGCGCTGGCCGCCAGCGGGGCGTCGGCCTGGCTGTGGGCCAGCGTGGCCAGCGGCACGCCGCCGAACGGGAAGCGCCAGCGCAGGTAGCCGATCAGCACCAGCCAGCCCACCAGGGCCGGCCGGCGCCCCCGATCGGGTGGTGTCAGGGCGCAGCCGGCGCTGTAGAAGGCCGAGAAGATGAGGTTCGCGACCAGGTAGCCGCCGGGTGAGAAGTCCCACATCCAGATCGTCGACCCCAGCAGCCAGGCGGCCGAGACGAGCCCGCCCCGGCGCAGGCGGCGGGCGGTCGACTGGCCGGCGAGGAGCCGGTCCAGCGCGGCGACACCCAGGACGGCGAGAGGCCAGAAGCCCCACGGCGGCATCGAGAAGCAGATCAGCGCACCGGTGGCGAGGCAGCCGAGTGCGATGCCCGCACCGGGCCTGACCGACCCGGCGCGACTCTGCGGCGTCCGCCCTCCGGCTTCCGGCGCCGGGCGCGCCTGCTCGGGACTCACAACCGGGTCCCGACCCGAGCAGCTCTCAGCGCCCGGCGGGCCGCCCGGCGACCGCCGGCGATGCAGGCGGGGATGCCGATGCCGTGGTACGAGGATCCGGCGCAGAGCACGCCCGCCGGCCTCAGCGAGTCCTCCACTGCGGCCGTCCGCTGCACATGCCCCACCGCGTACTGGGGGAAGGCGTTCAGCCAGCGGGAGACGCGCGCTTCGGTCGGCGCGGCGGAGACCCCCATCGCGGCCGCCAGGCCGGCTCGGGCGGCGGCGACGAGCGTCTCGTCGGATTCGGTGACGATTGCGTCATCGTTGTGGCGTCCCAGCGAGACACGCAGGACGGCGCTGGTGGAGTCCGGCCCGCCGAGGTGCGTCCACTTCGTGGAGGCCCACGAGCAGGCGGTGATCGCCGGCCCCGAGCCGGCCGGGACCAGGAAACCGCTGCCCCCGGCGGCGCCGGGCACAGCCGACGGCTCGTAGGCCAGCGTGACGATGGCCGCCGAGGCGGTCTGCGTCGCCGCCAGCAGCGCTGCCGCCTCGGGTGCCATCGGCGTCACCAGGCGTGCCGCCTGCGATGCTCCGACAGCAAGCACGACGGCGTCACAGGTGATAGAGCGCTCCGGCGTCCGCACCGCCCTGATCGCTTGCCGGCCCGCATCGTCCGGGTGCGACTCCAAAGCCAGGGCCGGCTCGTCGAGCGCCAGGACAGGCGCCAAGCGCTCGACCAGCGCAGCGATCAGCGTCTCCATCCCGCCCCGGAGTCCCCAGAAGACCGGCTCAGGGGACGCTCCGCCGCCTCGGCTCGCAGAGCCGCGATCACGCAATGCCCGGATGAGGCTGGTGTCGCGCTGAGCTGCCTCGGCCAGTGCCGGCGTAGCGGCCTGCACGCTCAGCCGGTCGCAGTCGCCCGCGTGAATCGACCCCACCAGCGGGCCCACGAGTCGCTCCAGCACCTCGTCGCCCAGCCGGTCGCGGATCAACGCCCCGACACTCTGGTCTGTGCCGTCGGAGGCTCCGGAGGGGGCACCGATGCCGGAGTTCGGAGCGCCGGGGTCCGGTCGATTGCCGGCGGCATGACCTCCGGTTGCGGCGGGGCGGGCCAGATCGGCGGCCAGGGCAGCGCGCCCCGCCGGCGACAGCAGCCTGGCGTCGAGACCGTCGGGGTCGAAAGGGACGCCGAGGAAGTGCGCCGGCGGCAGCGGCACCAGGGCACCGTCCAGATGAACGAAGGCCCGCCCGGTGGCGGGTGCCACGAGGTCGTCGGCCAACCCCAACTCGGCGCAGAGCCGGGTGCCGTCGTCGACCCGCGCCAGGAAGGCGTCAGCGCCCTCGTCCACGGCGAGTCCGGCGAACTGCGAGGTCCGGATGACGCCGCCGGGTCGGCAAGCCGCCTCCAGCACGACCAGTTCGGCGTCCGGAGCCGCGGTCCTGACCTCCCACGCCGCGGCCAGGCCGGCGATCCCGGCGCCGACCACGCAGATGCTGGGTGGGCGCGGATCGCTCATCGGCCGAGCGCCGTGCCCGCTGGCCGCGATCACGGCTCGACGGCGTGACCGTCGCGGTGCACCAGGTCGACCAGCCGCTGAAGGATCGCCGGGTCGGTCTCGGGCAGGACGCCGTGCCCCAGGTTGAAGATGTGTCCCGGCCGCCCGGCGTTGGCCGCCAGCACGGAGCGGGCCTCGGCGGCGACCTTCTCCCAGGGTGCCAGGCAGGCGGCCGGGTCGAGGTTGCCCTGGACCGCCACGTCCGGACCCAGGCGGGAGCGGGCGGCATCCAGCGGGACCCGCCAATCGATCCCCACCACGTCGGCGCCGACGGCCATGTCCTCCAGCAGTTCGCCGGCACCCACGCCGAAGTGAATGGCGGGAACGCCCAACTCCGCAACCGCGGCCAGCACCCGGCGACTCGCCGGCGCGGCGAAACGCCGGTAGTGGTCCGGCGACAGGCAACCCGCCCAGCTGTCGAACAACTGCACGGCGCCTGCGCCGGCGGCCACCTGGGCGCGCAGCGAGGCGATCGCCACGTCTGCGAGCCGCTCGGTGAGGTCGAGCCAGAGCCCGGGTTCGCCCAGCATCATCGCCTTGGTGCGAGAGTGGTGCCGGCTGGGGCCTCCCTCCACCGCATAGCTGGCGAGCGTGAACGGTGCCCCGGCGAACCCGATGAGCGGCACGTCCAACTCGGCGACCAGCAGGCGGACCGCCGCACTGACGTGGGCCAGTTCCTCGGCGTCCGGTGGCCTGAGGCGATCCAGGTCGGCGCGGCCGGCGAACGGGCGCTCGATCACCGGACCGGTGCCGGCCACGATGTCCACGCCGAAGTCGATCGCCGCCAGTGGCACCACGATGTCGGAGAACAGCACGGCCGCGTCCACGCCGTAACGACGCACCGGCTGCAGGGTCAACTCGGTGACCAAGTCGGGCCGCGCCACGGCCTCCAGCAGCGCCGTGTCGCCGCGGGCTCGGTGGTACTCGGGCAGCGAGCGGCCCGCCTGGCGCATGAACCACACCGGTGTCCGATCAGCCGGTAGCCCCCGGCAGGCCCTCAGGAAACGGGAGTCCGCAAGCGTCACCGCCACGCCGGTCACCCTACCGACGCCGTCCCCCCGGCGGCCTCGCCCTGGTTTGCCGGTCCGGTCGGGCCCGCCGGTGGGCGTCGGCGGATCGTCTGGCGAAATCGATCCGGCGCCGTCCCCCCGGCGTCCCCTCCCTCGGGTGTCTGCGCTGCTAGGGCACGCCGAAGGTGGAGACCTTGTCCACCCGGCATTCGAAGAGGACGCGTCGCTCGTCGATCGAGGGATCTCGCAGGCCGTAGGGCGGTTCGGCGCCGGTGTACTTCGTCCAGATCCGGTCCACTTGGGTGGTGACCCTGGCGCCCTCGTCGGGGTCGTCCTCGGAGATCTCCCGCTCGACGGTCACCTTCATCGAGACCCAGTGGTACGGGTTCTGCGGGTTGACGAGGATCAGCGACACCTCGGGGTTGTTGCGGATCCAGGCGGTCTTCTTGCGGTGGTCGGCGACGTTGATGAGCACCTTGTCACCCTCGTAGTCGAACCACATGGGGGTGAGGCTCGGGCGGCCGTCGGCCGCCATCACGCTGATGATGGCCGTCACCTGCTCGTCGAGCAGTCGCTTGAAGCTGGGGTCCAAGTCATCGAGGCTCGCCAACTCGCCGCGGCTCCTGATCCCGAACTGGTCGGCCGCCAGCCCGGTTGAGATGTCCCGGAACTCGTACAACTTGATGGCCATGTCTCCTCCCGGATGGATGCGCGACGGCGGGTGCCGCCCGACTGTACAGACCGCGATGGCGGCCGCTGCGACTCCCGCGCGATCGCGCCCGGTCAGGGCCGCACCCGAGGTCGTGAGGCCAGGCTCGGCGGCTAGGGTGGATCTCTTGCCCAACACCCGCGAGATCGGTGTCTCGACGTCGGAATTGGAGGCCGAGCAGGCCTACGTCGACCACGCTCACGCCTGCCTGGAAGCCACCCGTCGGCGGGTCCGGGAGTTCTGGGAGAGGGTGGCGGCCGGCCGCGACGGCACCCATGCGGCCCGCTTCGAGCGTGACGTGCTGGAACACCGGGTTTTCCAGCGTCTCGGGCAGCTGGAACTGGGCGGCCGCTCACTTTGCTTCGGGCGCATCGACATGCGCAGTGACAGGGAAGGCGGCGACGGTGACAGCGACGGCAATGGCGATGGAGCCGAGACGTTCTACATCGGCCGCATCGGGGTGTGGGACGAGGACCAGGCCGCCGTCGTCTGCGACTGGCGGGCGCCGGTCGCCGAGCCGTTCTTCCGGGCGACGGGCCGGCGGCCGCTGGGCCTCGCCCTGCGGCGGCGCTTCGTCAGCCGGGGCAGCCGCCTGCTGGGGATCGACGACGAGCGCTTCTCGCCGCACGGTCTGGACGGCGACGGCGGCGACCCGGTGCGCCACGATCCGGCGCTGCAGGCGGCGCTGGAGGCTCCCCGCACCGGCCGGCTCGGCGACGTCACCGCCACCATCCAGGCCGAACAGGACGACGTCATCCGGGCCCCGCTGCCGGGCGTCCTGATCGTCCAGGGAGGTCCCGGTACCGGCAAGACGGTCGTGGCGCTGCACCGGGCTGCCTACCTGATCTACACCCACCGCTTCCCCCTGGCCGGCCAGGGCGTTCTGGTGATCGGTCCGAGCCCCGTGTTCCTCACCTACGTCGAGCAGATCCTGCCCTCCCTCGGCGAGGCCGGGGTGCGCCTCAGCACGCTCGGGGACCTGCTCGGCGACCTGCCGGTCGGAGGCCACGACTGCGAGCCCGTCGCCCGGACCAAGGGCGACGCCCGCATGGCGACCGTGCTGCGCCGCGCGGTTCGGACCCGCCAGCGACCGCTGCGAGAACCCCTGGTGGTGGACCACGGGCTGCGGCGGCTGCGCCTCTCGACCGAGGCGAGCGCGGCGATCGTGGCCGACGCCCGGCGCCGTGCGCGCACCCACAACGCCGGTCGCCGCCTCCTCGCTGCGGCGTTCTTCGAGGCCCTCGCCGGAAGCACCCGGCGTCCCGCGGACCCTGCCGAGCTGGCCGAGGCGATCGGCGAGACGCTGGACGTGCGCCGAGCCCTGGACTGGATGTGGCCGCAGCTCACGCCCGCCCACCTGCTGCACGATCTCTTCGGCAGCCGGGCGCTGCTGGCCGCGGCCGGCGCCGGGGTGCTGAGCGAGGCCGAGACCGAGGGGCTGTACCGCCCGCGCCGGGCGCACGCCGACGACGTGGTCTGGACAACCGACGACGTGCCGCTGCTCGATGAGGCCCGGATGCTGCTGGGACCGCGGACCCCCCGCGGCGGCGCGGGCCGGATCCGTACCTACGGCCACATCGTGGTGGACGAGGCGCAGGATCTCTCACCGATGCAGCTGCGCATGGTGGGGCGCCGCTCGCTGAACGGCTCGATGACCCTGGTGGGTGACATCGCCCAGGCAACGGGCGCCTGGGCGCACGATTCCTGGGACAGCCTGGTGGAGCTGATCTCACCGGAGGCACCGCCGGGTTTCGCCGAGTTGACGATCGGCTACCGGGTCCCGCAGCCGATCATGAACTTCGCCGCGGCCTGCCTGCCCCCGGAGCTGGCGGACCTGGTGCCGCCGCGCGCCGCACGTCCCGGCGGCGAGCCCCCGCGGATCGTGCGCCTGCCGGCGGAAGGGCCCGAGACGCTGGGTGCGGTGGTGGCGGCCACGGTGCGCAGCGAGTTGGGGCACGTGGGGGCTGGGAACCTGGCCGTCATCTGCGCCGACGGGCAGGTCGCCGACTTGTCCGGCTCGCTGACGGCCGCAGGGGTCGCCCACGGTGTGGCCGACCGGCGCGCCCTGGGCATGCAGGTGTCGGTCTGCTCGGCGCGCACCCTCAAGGGGCTGGAGGTGGACGCGGCCATCGTGGTGGAGCCCGGACGGATCGCCGCCGAGTCGGCGGCGGGGATGCGGCTGCTGTACGTGGCGTTGAGCCGGGCCACCAGGCGCCTCACCGTGATCACGAGCGAGCTGCTGCCGGACCCGCTGGAGGAGGCGGCGACAGCGATCGGGGAATGACTCCGAGGCCGTTCCCGGCGGCCGCGAACCGACGCCGAGGAGTTGTCGCATCAACACGATGATTTGTTAAGGTTGCCTAATTCCTCTGAACCCGTTAGGGTCACCTAATAGAGCTCGTGGCGATCGGTGAGCCGAGGGCCAGAATCCGAGGGAGGAATCATGATCAGATTCGGCAAGAGGGGCGTGCAGCGACTTGGTCCCGCTGTGCTACTGGTCTCGCTGGTCGGCATCGTCAGCCTGATGGCCGCCGCCTGCGGCTCCGATGCCGACTCCGGCGGAACCACCGCACCTGCTCCCGCTCCGCCCGCCGAGTCCGCTCCTGCACCGCCGCCCGAACCGGCTCCTGCACCGCCGCCCGAACCGGCTCCTGCTCCGCCGCCCGAACCGGCACCACCCTCCGAACCCGACGGTCCGATCACCATCTACTCGGGTCGCAGTGAGGACCTCATCGGGCCGCTCGTGGAGATGTTCGAAGACGCCACGGGCATCGAGACCGACGTGCGCTACGGCAGTTCGCCCGACCTTGCATTGCTCATCGAGACCGAGGGCGACGCCACGCCGGCCGACATCTTCATCTCCCAGAGCCCCGGAGCGATGGGGTACCTGGCCACGCAGGACCGGCTGCAGGAACTCCCGGCCGGCATCCTGAACGCCGTGAACGCCGCCTACCAGGCTGGTGACGGCACGTGGGTGGGCTTCAGCGGTCGCCAGCGCGTCCTCGTCTACAACCCCAACCTCGTGGATCCGGCCGACCTTCCCGACTCCGTGCTCGACCTCACCGACCCGGCATATGACGGCCGTGTCGGCGTGGCGCCCGGCAACAGCTCCTTCCAGGACTTCATCACGGCAATGCGCTTCGAGTCCGGCGACGACGCCACACTCGAGTGGCTGGAGGGGATGGCGGCCAACAACTCGCCCAACTACCCGAAGAACTCGGCCATCGTCGACGCGGTGTTGCGCGGCGAGGTGGACATGGGACTCGTGAACCACTACTACCTGCTGCGCTTCCTGGCCGAGGATCCCGATGCCCCCGGCATCAACCACACCTTCGCTCCTGACGACATCGGCGCGCTGCTGATCGTCACCACGGGCGCGGTCCTCGCGACCTCCGACCAGCCCAACGCGTCGCAGGCCTTCGTCGAATTCATGCTCACGCGGCCGGCCCAGGAGTTCTACGCAGGCGAAACCCGCGAGTACCCGCTGGCCGCGGGCGTCGATCCGCTCCCCGAGGTGGCCCCGCTCGACATCGAGGGTGTCCAGGACACCATCGACTTCGATGTGCTCGGCGGCGGCCTGGCACGCACCCAGGAACTCATCGACCGGAGCGGCATCGTGCGCTGACCCCTCAGCAATCCGGGGGCGTGACGTATCCCTACGTGGCGCCCCCGGACGTCTGACCCATTCCCGCCATCCCGGCGGAGGTGCTCGTGATTCCGGCGGAGGCCGGATCCATCGCCCGGCGATCAGGTCGAAGCGGCCGCAGGTTCACGTGGCAACGGCCGGCGTTCGCGCCGGTTGTCAACGTTGCCTAACGAACTAGGGTATTAGGCGTGCCTAATGCCCGACGCGCCACAGCGGGTGCCCCGGCGCCGGGCGATCCGGCGCCGCGCGGACGCATCGGCCTTGCCCGCGGCGGTCGTGTCGCGAACGGGAGGAGTGCGCGGGCGCACGGTGGCGCCGGCGACCGCAACGGCTTCCGCGACCTGCGCCTGCTCGATGTTCACAAGTCTTTCGGGCCCTCGAAGGTTCTCCACGATGTCGACCTGAGCATCGAGAGCGGCCGGACCCTCTCGCTGCTGGGTCCCAGCGGCTGCGGCAAGACCACCCTGATGCGGATCGTGGCGGGCCTGGAGGTAGCCGACAGCGGCGAGATCCATGTGGGTGACCGCTTGCTGGCCGGCAACGGAGTGCACGTCGCGCCCGAGGCGCGTCGCATCGGGCTACTCGGCCAGGAGCGCTCGCTGTTCCCGCACCTCTCGGTCGGAGGGAACGTGGCCTACGGGCTGGGCCGGGCGACCGATCGTGTCGCCCGTGTGCACGAGGTTCTGGAGATGGTCGACCTCGCCGGGTTCGAGAAGAGAATGCCGGACTCGCTGTCGGGCGGTCAGCAGCAGCGGGTCGCCATCGCACGCGCGCTGGCGCCGCGCCCCCGGATGCTGCTTCTCGACGAGCCGTTCCAGGCGCTGGACGTGCATCTGCGCGTTGAATTGCAGATCGAGATCCGCGCGCTGCTCGGTGCCCTCGGGGCGACCGCGGTGATCGTCACCCACGACCAGGACGAGGCGTTCATAATGGGCGACGAGGTGGCGGTCATGCAGGACGGGCGGATCCGCCAGCGCGGCACGCCCACCGAGGTGTACTCGCACCCCGAGACACCCTGGGTCGCCTCGTTCGTGGGCGACGCCAACTTCGTCAACGGTGTCGGTTCCGGATCAACGGTCGCGACGCCGCTCGGCAGGCTGTCCACATGCTGCTCGGTGTCCGGGGAGGTGGCGGTGCTGCTGCGCCCAGCGCACATCCGGCTGCTCGAACCATCGGCTGAGGGCGCCGACGGGAGCGCCACTGGCCAGGTCCAGGCGATGCGCTTCTTCGGCCATGCCACCGAGTGCCGGGTGCGGTTCGGTGACGAGGTCCTCCTGGCCCGGAGCGACAGGATGCCGAGCGTGCGCGTGGGTGACGACGTGGTACTGCGCTACGACGGCCCACCCGTGGTCGCGTATCCGGCGTCGGTGATGGCCGGCTTGCGACGCAACGGCAAGCAGTGGCGCGGGGCGCCGGCGAGCCCGGCGCGCTAGGGCCGGGGCGGAGCGGCGCGGCCGCCGACCGGGCTCGACCGAATCCGGCAGCCCGAAGGATGGATGCCGGGCGCCTGTGCCGGCTCTGGGGCCTGGGTCTCGGGGTGTTCTTCGCCGCGCCGCTCGGCTATCTCGTCTACGAGAACATCCGGCTGAGATCCGACGTCCTCGGCATCCTGGGGGTGTGGCGGACCTGGGGCCCGTTGCGCAACTCCGTGATGCTGGCCGCCGCGGTGTCGGTGGCCGCCATGATCGTGGGAACCACCATGGCCTGGGCCACGGTCCGCCTCGACCTGCCGGGCCGGCGGTTCTGGGCGGCCCTGGCGCCGCTGCCTCTGGTCTTCCCCACCTTCGTCGGTGCGACGGCCTTCATCGCCCTCCTGGCCCGTGGCGGGCTGGCCGAGCGGCTCCTGTCGCCGCTGGGGTTCGGCAGCCTTCCCCGTCTGCAGGGCTTCTGGGCCGCCTGGCTGGTGCTCACCCTCTTCACATACCCCTACGTGTACCTGCCGACCCGTGCCCGGCTGCGCCATCTGGATCCGGCCTACGAGGAGGCCGCGCGCGTGCTGGGGCGCCGCCCGGCGGCGGTGTTCGCAACCGTCACCCTCCCGGCCATCCGGCCGGCCGTCTCGGCCGGGGGTCTGCTCGTGTGCCTCTACACGCTCTCGGACTTCGGGGCGGTCGAACTGCTGCGCTACGAGACCCTCACCCGCTCGATCTACGCCAACAGGCTCTTCAACCGGCCCGTGTCGCTCACACACGGCCTGCTGCTGGGAGTCGTGGCGCTGGGCGTGGTCGTCCTGGAGCGATCGCTCGCACGGCGGCGCTCCGGGAGCTTCGCCGCCACCTCCGCGCGGCCCCCGCGACTGACCGACCTGGGTCTGTGGCGCTGGCCGGCCTGCGCTGCGGTCGTTGCGGTCCTCCTGCTGGCGCTGGTGGCGCCGCTCGCCGCGCTGGGTTACTGGGCCGGCAGGGGGATCGCCAATCCCGGCCGGCGCATCGGGGCGTTCGTGCTGGACGGGGCCGGGGTTGCCACCGCAACTGTCTCCACGGTGGCGGTCAGCGCGGTGGCGGCGGCGGTGACCGTTCTCGTGATGCTGCCGCTGGCGTGGCTGCTGGTCCGCCGGCCCTCGCTCGGCGCCTCGGCCTCCAACCTCCTGGTCACGGCGGGCTTCGCGCTGCCCGGCATCGTCGTCGCGCTCGCGCTGGTCTTCTGGGCGCTGCAGATGCCGTTCGCCGACGTGATCTACCAGACCTTGCCGCTGCTCGTGGCAGGCTATGTGCTGCTCTTCGGGGCGCAGGCTGCCAACGCGGCGCAGGCGGCTGTGGGAGCAGTGCCGGCGCGGCTCAGCGAGAACGCGCGGACGCTCGGCGCTCGACGCTGGCGACGCCTACGCACCGTCGAGATGCCGCTGATGACGCCGGGACTGCTGGCGGCGGGCGGCCTCGTGTTCCTGTCGGTCATGAAGGAGCTGCCACTCACCCTGCTGATGCGACCCACGAACCTGCCGATGCTCTCGGCGGACATCTGGGACTCCATGGAGTCGTTCTTCCTGGCGCAGGCCGGGCTGGAGTCGCTCGTTCTGGTGGCGGCATCCGGCGTCCTGACGTGGCTGCTGGTGCTGCGCCGCTCGGAGTTCGCCTGAGTCAGCCTGAACGCAACAGCCGGTCCCGATCTGGACCAACCCGGGCTCAGGCGCCGGCGGGAACCGGTACGACCAGGAGTCGCTCGCTGGTGTGGCGGTCGATCTCCACCGACTCGCCGTCGATGCTGACCGTGGTGGGTCCGTCGGGAGTGCTGGACGTCACGACCCCGCTGTTGCCCGGACACATCGAGGAGTCCTCCAGGAAGTCCAGCACACCATCGACGAACTCCAATTCCTCGGTGATCCGCGACACCACGAACGCTCCGCCCGCCTCCATCTCGCTCAGCGCCACGCTCTCGGGCGGGGAGTAGCCCGAACCCGGGATCGGGTTTCCGTGCGGGCAGGTGGTGGGGCTCCCCAGCAGTTTGCTCATGGCCTCCTCGACGCGCGGCGACAGCACGTGCTCCCACTTGCCGGCCTCGGCGTGGGCCTCCGCCCAGGACAGCCCCAGCACGTCGGTCAGGAACCGCTCGGCCAGACGGTGCCGGCGAACCACCTGCCGTGCCAGCGCCATGCCGTCGTCGGTCAGCGTGATCTGCCTTCCCGGCTCGAGAAGACCGTGATCCTGCATCCGGTGGATCATTTCCGACACCGCCGGGCGGGAGATTCCCATCCGCTCGGCGATGCGAGCCTGGATGACGTCCAGGTCGTCCTCGGCCAACTCGAAGATCGTCTCGCAGTACTCCTCGAAGGCCG
>JAPPDX010000010.1 GCA_028824415.1 bacterium
CGCGGTCGGCGCTGAGCAGGTCAGCCACTTCGAAGCGGTCCTTGTGCATGGCCGGCGCCACGATGTGCGAGGGGGGTTCGCCCGCCAGTTGCTGGATGAACTCGCCGAGGTCGGTCTCGACGACCTCGGCGCCGGCCCGCTCCAGGACCTCGTTGAGATGGATCTCCTCGGAGATCATCGACTTGCCCTTGGCGACGACCTTCGCGCCGCGCCTGCCGACGATGTCGGCCACGATGGCAGTGGCCTCGTCGGCGTCGGTCGCCCAATGCACGTGCCCGCCGAGGGCGGCGAGATTGTCCGACCAGCGCGCCAGCAACTCGGGGAGCCGCTGCAGGGTCGCTGCCCTGATCGCCGAGGCTGCATCGCGCAACTCCTCCGCGTTGGTCAAGTCGGCGATCGCCTCGTGGCGCCGCTGCACCATGAGGCCTGTGCCGCGGGCGATGGCCGCCCGCATGCGCTCGTCGACGAGGGCGCGTCCGGCGCGGCCACTGAAGGTGACAGGGGTGGCGGTGGGCACGCTCACGCGGCCGTACCGTCGCAGCAGTGCGCCTCCCGAGGGCGCGAGGTGTTCACGTGCCCGGGTCCAGGAGCGTGGCCACGTGGTCGAAACGCAAGCCCAGGCCGCGCCGCCGAGCCCGACCCTGCAGGTGCAGGAGACACGACAGATCGCAACTGGTCACCTGCTCGCAACCGGTGGCGGCGAGGTTGTCCAGCTTCTCGTCGGCCATCGCCACCGACACGGCGGGCAGCTTCACCGAGAAGGAACCGCCGAATCCGCAGCATCGCTCGGCCCCGTCGGCGTCCACCGTGGCGTGCCCCGCATCGGCCAGAGCGCGCCGCACGGTGGGCCCCGCGCCGAGTTCGCGCAGTGCGTGGCAGGAGTCGTGCACGACGACGGCGTCTGCGGGTCGGGGTTCGCCGCCGGACCCGCCGGACCCGCCGGCCGAGCCATCCGCGCCGGCGCCGGTGAGGAACGCCGTCAGTTCCACGGTGCGGGTGGCGGCGCGGCGCGCCGCCGGCGCCTCGGGCGTCCCTTCGAACAGCTCAGGCCAGTGGTGCGACATCATCGTGGCGCACGAGCCCGATGCCACGACGCACGCCCGGTCGTCGTCGCCGAGAGCCCGCAGCGTGCGCCGCGCCACCCGCCGAGCCTCGGCGCCGTAGCCGGCGTTGTAGGCGGGTTGACCGCAGCACGTGGCGCCCTTCAGCACCTCCGGGTCGTGCCCGGCTTCCCGCAGCACTGCCAGCGCGGCGGCGCCCACGTCGGGTCGCAGCAACTCCACGAGGCAGGTGGGGAAGAACTGCACCCGCATGCGAGGCACCCTAGCGGCCGCCGCCACCACCGGATCGATCCGGACCGGCGGTCCGGGACCGGCGCGCGCTGAGCGGCCTCCGGTGGGATGCGCCTGTACGCTTTCGGGCCTATGGCCGACCATTCCATGGCCGATCGCCTGGCGGAACTCGCCAAGCGCAAGGAGCAGGCCCGGCACGCCGGCCCCGAGCGAGCGGTGGAGCGCCAGCACGCCAAGGGCAAGCTCCTGGCCCGCGAGCGCATCGACTACCTGCTGGATGCGGACTCGTTCCACGAGCTCGACATGCTGGCCCGGCACCGTGCCACCGAGAGCGGGCTCAGCGAGCGCCCGTACACCGACGGCGTGGTGACGGGCTGGGGCACTGTCGACGGGCGCAAGGTGTTCGTCTTTGCCCAGGACTTCACGGTGTTCGGCGGCGCCCTCGGCGAGGTCTTCGCCGCGAAGATCCACAAGGTGATGGACCTGGCCGTCACCACCGGGGCGCCCGTGATCGGTCTGAACGACGGCGCCGGAGCGCGCATCCAGGAGGGGGTCGTCAGCCTCGACTCCTACGGGGGGATCTTCTCGCGCAACGTGCGGGCCTCGGGGGTGGTGCCGCAGATCTCGGTGATTCTCGGGCCGTGCGCGGGCGGCGCGGTCTATAGCCCGGCGATCACCGACTTCATCTTCATGGTGCGTGAGAAGTCACACATGTTCATCACCGGTCCCGACGTGGTGCGCACCGTGACGGGTGAGGAGGTCTCGTTGGAGGACCTCGGTGGGGCTCGCAGCCACGCCACCAAGTCGGGCGTCGCGACGTTCGTGCGCGACACCGAACACGACGTTCTCGACGCGGTGAAGGAGCTGCTGAGTTTCCTCCCGTCCAACTACCTGGAACATCCCCCGCACTACGAACCGCTCGACTCTCCCGACCGCAGCTGTCCCGAACTGCGCGCCGTCATGCCCGCCAGCTCCAACCTGCCCTACGACATGCGGGAAGTGGTCGCCTCGGTGTTGGACGACGGCGAGTACCTCGAGTACTTCCCCAACTGGGCGCAGAGCATCGTGTGCGCGTTCGGCCGGCTCGACGGGCACACCGTCGGTGTTGTGGGCAACCAGCCCCTGGTGTTGGCCGGCGTGCTGGACATCGAGTCGTCTTCCAAGGCCGCCCGGTTCGTCCGCACCTGCGACGCCTTCGGCATTCCCCTGCTGACGCTGGTGGACGTGCCGGGATTCCTCCCGGGGGTGGATCAGGAGTACGGCGGGATCATCCGCCATGGGGCGAAGCTCCTGTACGCCTACTGCGAGGCGACCGTGCCGCGCATCTCGGTGGTGACACGCAAGGCCTATGGGGGGGCCTACGTCGTCATGGATTCCAAGTCGGTGGGTTCGGATCTCTGCTTTGCCTGGCCGTCAGCCGAGTTGGCGGTCATGGGGCCGCAGGGCGCCGTGGAGATCCTTCACCGGCGCGAGTTGGCTGACAGCGAGGATCCCGAGGCCCGCCGCGACGAACTTGTGGAGGACTACATCGAGCGTTACGCCAACCCGTATGTCGCCGCCGAGCGGGGGTACATCGACGACGTCATCGATCCGGCCGACACCAGGCGCAAGGTCATCGCCGGATTCGAGGCGCTGCGTTCCAAGCGGGCCGAGCGTCCCCGTCGCAAGCACGGCGTCATCCCGCTGTGAGCGGCCCGGGCGACGCCGCCGGGGGGATCGTCTCGGTGGCGCCGCCGCCGACCGACGAAGGCGAGGTTGCGGCGATCGCCGCCGCTGTGCGCCTGCTGTTGCAGCGGCCTGAGGCGCCGCGGGCGGCGCCACAGCGATCCGGGTGGCGGTTCGCCGGCCGCTGGTGGCGCTGAGGGGGGAGCCGGATTGGGCGGACGCCGATCCCGGCTCGAACATGCGGCTGGCCGGCGACGGCGGGGCACTCCGGGACGTGCTCCGCCCCGAGGTGCTTGCCATGCAGCACCGGGCCACCGGGAGGGTTCTGGACATCCGGGGCCCGCTGGCGGGGGGCTTCGCCTACGAGGCGATCCGCGAGCTGGTGGTGGCGCCACCCCGATCGCTGGGCGAGAGGGCCGGCGAACCCTTCGACACGGTCTGCTCGTTCGGGGCGATGGCGGCAGCCCCGTGCCTGGAGACCCTCGTGGCGACACTCCGCCCGCTCGTGGCACCTGCCGGTCGCCTGTTGTTCGTCGAGCTCGACGGCGACGCCCGCGGCTGGCGCCGGCGCCTGGACGGCGTCGCCCGGCGGCGCTGGGGCCTGTCGATGGCCCGCGACGTCACCGGGGCGCTGTGGGCGGGTGGCTTCGAAGTGATCTCGCTCGACAGGATCCCGCTGCGAGGCGGCCCTCCGGGGCTCCTGCGGGTGGTCGTCGGCATCGCCCGGCTCGACCCGCACCGGCTCGAAGAGCCGGCTGAACTCAACGTGACGGGGGTTGTGCCGTGAGCCGGGGAACTCTGGCGTTCGTCGGGGGCGGCGAGTTCTCCGCCGGCTGCGACTTCGACGCCGCCCTGGTGGCCAGGAGCGGGGCTCGGGAGGTCGTGGTGCTGCCGACGGCCACGGCGTACGAGAACCCGGCGCGGCTGAAGGCACGAGCCGAGGAGTGGTTCGGCGCCCTCGGTGCCGGCTGCCGCTGGCTGGACGTCTACCGGCGGGTCGACGCGGAGGACCCTGCCGCGGCCGCCGTGGTCGCCGACGCCACCATGATCTATCTCACCGGGGGATCGCCCCTGCACGCCCGCTCCACCCTGATGCGTACCGCCGTCTGGGAGGCTGTCGTGGGTGCCTTCGCCGGCGGGACCACTGTCGTCGGGTCGGGAGCCGGCGGCAACGTGCTGTGCGACCACATGGTCGATGTGCGGGGCGGCGCCTTCACGCTCGGCCTCGGCCTGACCGACGAGCTTGCGATCATTTCCCGGGCCGACACGCTGTCGGCGGAGCGGATCTCTCGAACCGTCCGGCTGGCGCCTCGGGATCTGCCGGTGGCGGCGGTGGCCGAACGCAGCGCACTCATCTGCCCGACCGGCGGATCCTGGGAGACCGTCGGCGAGGTCGTCCTCTACCGGGGCGGAGCCCGGATTGCATTGGAGGACTTGGCCGGCTGAGTTGGTCCGCGAGCGCGTCCCGCGTGGGCGCACTTACGGGATCACCCGGCGTCGATCGTGACGCTGTTGACGACGACGGGCGGGTCGGGAGCACCGCCGAGCCGGCTGTCAGGGTCGGTGACGTGGCTGTCCAGGATGTCCGTCAGCACGTCGAGCCCCTCGATCACCTCGCCGAAGACCACGTAGGTGCCCTGGCCGTCGAGGAGGCCCGCAGCCTCGGTCACGGTGAAGAAGTACTGCGCGCCCGCGCTGTTGGGATCGCCGCGGCGGGCCATCACGAGTTGACCGGGCCGGTAGGTGAAGCCGGTTCCCTCGTCCCAAAGGGTGTAGCCCGGCCCCGGGTCGGCGGCGCTGTTGGTGTGGGGCGAACCGCCCTGCAGGATGCCGATGCTGGGGTCGCTGCGGTGGACGAGGGTGTCGTCGTAGTAGCCGAAGCGGACCAGGTTGACGAAGCTGTTGACCGTGCCCGGCGTGTTCGCGGCGTCCAGTGCCACCCGCACGACCCCCCGGGAGGTGTCGAAGACGGCGGTATGCGGCACCGACGTGTCGATGCACAGCATCGGCGCGCCGCCGAAGTCCAGGACCGGCTCGGCGGCGCCCGCAGGGGGCGCGCATGCCTCGGTGCCGTAATCGTCCGTGGTGTACGGCGTGAAGTCCGGACCACCGGTCGGCGGTGGCTCGGCCGTCGCGGCGGGCTCGTCCTCGGTCGCCTCGCCGCCGGGTGATGCTGTCTCCTCCTCGGGGTCGGGGGCCGGGTCGCCGCCAGAGTCGTCGGTCATCTCCTCGCCGGAGGTGGCATCACCGCCGGACTCCTCCGGCTCGTCGGCCGTCTCGGGCGTCACCTCGGCGCCGACCGGTGGTGGCGGCGGTTGCGATTCCCCCGGCTCGTCTTCTCGGCCGCTGAGGGTGATGCCCAGGAAGACGCCCACGACGATCGCCGCGATGACGCCCACCCTGATGATCCCGCGGCGGCGCTTGGCCCGCAGCGCCGCTTGTTCACGTTCAGCTCGTCGCGCGTGCGTCCCGGCCTTCTGGCGAGCTCGCTTCTCGGTGCCCACGTGACCAAAGCTACAGGTGCGAGTGGCGCAGAGTCGCGCCGGGCGGCGTTAGGTTGACGTCGATGGTGCTAGTGGTCCAGAAGTTCGGTGGCACGTCGGTGGCCACACCCGAGCGGATGCGCGAGATCGCCGAGCAGGTGCAACTCCGGCGCCTGCAGGGCGATGACGTCGTGCTGGTGGTGAGTGCCATGGGTAGCGAGACCGACGAGTTGCTGCGCTTCGCCGCCGCGGTCGCCGACCGGCGTCCCGGTCGCGAGATGGACATGCTGATCACCGCCGGTGAGCGCAAGGCCACCGCACTCATGTGTATGGCATTGGTTGATCGTGGCGTGCCGGCGGAGTCGCTGACGGGAAGCCAGGCCGGTTTCCTGACCGACACGACGCACCAGAACGCCCGCATCGTCGAGATCCGCCCCGAGCGGGTGCGCACCGCCATTTCCGAGGGGCGGGTGCCGGTCGTGGCGGGCTCCCAGGGGGTGTCGTCGGACCGCGACGTCACGTTCCTCGGCCGCGGCGGCTCGGACACCACCGCGGTGGCACTGGCGCACGTGCTGGGCGCTGACGCCTGCGAGCTCTACACCGACGTGTCGGGCGTGTTCACCGCCGATCCCCGCGTCGTGCCCAGAGCCCGACGCATCGACACGCTGTCCTACGACGAGATGCTGGAGATGACCGCGACCGGCTGCCCGAAGCCGGCCATGCGGTCGGTGGAGGTGGCACGGGCCCGGCGTGTCCGCCTGCACGTGCGCTCGGCGTTCACCTGGGAGCCGGGCACATGGATCGGCGAGGAGGATTCCGCCATGGAGCAGGCCATCGTTTCGGCTGTCACGCACGACACCTCGGAGGCGAAGATCACCGTCCCGAACGTCCCGGATCGCCCCGGGATCGCCGGGACGCTCTTCCGGCAACTCGCCGATCTCGACGTGAACGTCGACATGATCGTGCAGAACGTGTCGGAGGACGGCGTCACCGACATCTCCTTCACGGTCCCGCGGGGCCAGCTGGGCGACAGCACCTCGGTGGCCCAGTCCCTGGCCACCGAGATCGGGGCGGGCACCGTCACCTCCGACGCCACGATCGCGCGCGTGAGCCTCGTCGGCGCGGGGATGAAGACGAACCCGGGTGTGGCTGCCTCGATGTTCGAGCACCTCGGCGCCGCCGGGATCAACATCGAGATGATCTCCACCTCCGCGATCCGGATCTCCTGCGTCGTGCGCGAGACCGACGTCGTCCGGGCGGTGTCCGTCCTGCACGACGCGTTCGACCTGCACACCGCGTAGGACGCCGGTTGGATCACAGCCGACCCGCTCCCGCACGCCGCTGAGCTGTTCGCCACTGTGGCGAGGAGCTCAGCCCCGGACTCGATCCTGGGCCCGAACCCGGTGCGGCCGGTCCGGGGCCCGGTGCAGCTCAGTCCGGGTCTCGCCTGTTGCCGCGCAGCGACTCCGCCACGCCGGCGACGTCGTAGTCGCCGAAGCCCGCCGCCGAGGCGGCCTGCAGAGCGCCGTGGTTGCTGGCGATCTGCGGTAGATCCACCCCGCACTCGGCAGCCAGGTCGAGCGCCAGGCGGAGGTCCTTGATCGCCAGATCCAGGCGGAAGATGGCGGGCTGGGTGCCGGGGCGCTCGTACCAGTCCCGGCGGTACTGGAAGAACGGCGAGCCCAATGGGCTCGAGGCGAACACGTCGTAGGCCACGAGACGTTCGATCCCGGCCTTCTCGGCCAGCACGAGTCCCTCGGCGACGCTGTTCACGAGACCGTGCACCAGCGTGTTGAGGGCCAGCTTCATGGCCGCGCCCGAGCCTTGGCCGCCGACGTGGGCGATCCTGCCGCTGAAGGGTTCCAGCGCCGGCCGGGCCTGCTCGACGGCGGCCGCGTCGCCGCCGGCGATCATGAGCAGCACACCGGCTTCGGCCGTCGAGACGCTGCCGCCGGCCGGGGCGTCCACGAGTGCGGCGCCGGCGGATTCCATGACCCCGGCGAGGTGGCGGACGCACCCCGGGCTGATGGTGCTCATCTCCACCCCGACGGCTCCCGGAGCGATGCCGGCAGCGACGCCGTGGGGACCGGTGAACACCTCCGTGGCGGCCGCGTCGTCGGACACGATGCTCAGCACCGCGTCGCTGCCCGCCGCCACCTCTGCCGGCGTCTCGCAGATCTGCACATCTGCCCCGACGTGCTCGACGAACGCCTCCGCCTTGGCGCGGGTGCGGTTGTGGACGCGCAGCGGCAGCCCGGCGGCTGCGACGTGAGCCGCCATCGGCCATCCCATGTTCCCGAGACCGATGAATCCGACGCGCGGGGCGCTCGCAGCGCTCCCGCCGGCACCCGAATGGTCACTCCCGCCGTCGGCCATGACGTCCCCCCAGGTCGTTGTCCCCTCGCGCCATACCCTAGTGACACCGCCCCCGAAGCCGCCGCGGTTCAGCGTGACCGCGGTCCCTGCAAGTGACCTGGACGGGGGCGTGCGGGTTACCATCCGCGCATGAACCGGTTGCCGGACTTCCCGGCGGGGCACTGCCCGACGTCACTGCACGCAACTCCGGGTGTCACCGTCGGTGCCCGGTCCATCAGTCGGTTGACGTCGTGAGCAGGCGCAAGACCCTTTACCTGGCGAACCCCTACGGGTTCTCACCTGCGCAGCGCGCCGGGCCTCTCAACGACCTCATCGCCGCGCTGGAGGGCATCGGCGCCGAGCCTTGGGAGCCGTTCGCCCTCGGCGACCAGGAGGGCTGGGTCGGCCAGCCCTCCTGGGCCTACAAGATCGGGCAGAACGACATGCGGCTCGTCCGGGAGGCCGACGGCATCTTCGCGGTCGTGAACGGGTGCCCTCCCGACGAGGGTGTCATGGTGGAACTCGGTATGGCCATCGCCTGGGGCAAGCCCACGTTCCTGTTCCGCGACGATTTCCGGCGCTGCGCCGACAGCGAGACGTACCCGCTGAACCTCATGCTGTTCACCGGCCTCGGCGAGCAGGACTGGCAGGACTACTGGTACACCTCTCCGGAGGAGATCGCCGATCCCGACAAGGCCCTGGTCCGCTGGCTTCGGGGGGAATTGCCGACCTAGTTGGAGCGGCGGGCCGCTTGCCTCCCGGCGCCCCGACGCCCCCGGATCGGTCACACGAGTGCCCGGATCGGCATACCTGCCCGCCGATGCGTCGGTCCGAGCGCTCTCAGACCGCTCGGGTAGCATCGCCGCCATGAAGTACCCCTCCGAGTCTCTGGCCGGGGTGTTCCCGGTCTTCCAGACGCCCTTCGATGACAACGACGAGATCGATGCCGCAGCCCTGGCCGCCGAGATCGAGTGGGTTTACGCCTGCGAGGTCAATGGGATCGTGCTGGCGATGGTGTCGGAGGTGTTGCGGTTGAGCACCGACGAGCGCCGGCATCTGGCCGAGCTCTCGTGCAGGCTCGGCCTGTCGCACGGGCCGGTGATCGTCTCGGTTGGGGCCGAGAGCACGAAGGTTGCCGTCGATCTCGCCCGGCACGCCGAGAGCGTCGGCGCCACCGCGGTCATGGCCATCCCGCCCATCTCGGTGGGGGTTCCGGACAGCGAGCTCTCGGCCTACTACGAGGCGCTGCTGGCGGCCATCGGTATCCCGGTTGTCGTCCAGGACGCCAGCGGCTACGTGGGCCGGCCGATGTCGATCCAGATGCAGGCGGACCTGTTGGACGCCTACGGCGATCGGGTGCTCTTCAAGCCAGAGGCCGTGCCGATCGGCCCGCGGCTGACCGAATTGCGTGACGCGACCGATGGCCGGGCGCGTGTGTTCGAGGGATCCGGGGGCATCGCGCTCGTGGACAACTACAGGCGCGGCATCGTGGGCACCATGCCGGCGGGCGACACCCCGTGGGCGCTGGTTGCGCTCTGGCGGGCGCTGGAGGCGGGCGACGAGGCGCGCATCGAGGCCATCGCCGATCCGCTGGCGCGCCTCGTGTCGCTCATGGACAGCCTCGACGCCTTCGTCGCCATCGAGAAGCATCTGCTGGTGGCACAGGGCATCTTCAGTAGCGCCCGCCGGCGCGGACCAGTGGGCTACGACCCCGACCCCGAGACGCTGGCCGAGGTGGATCGGCTCGTCGGGCGGCTGCGCGAGGCGGTCGACGGCTAGCCGGCCCCACGATGCCGGGCCCTGTCCGACCGCTTCCACATCGTCATTCCGGCGGTTCCCCACGTCGTCATTCCGGCGCAGAGCCTGCCCCGGACTCGATCCGGGGCCGGAATCCATGTCCGGGCCGGGTCCGACCGCTTCCACGTCGCCATTCCGGCGCAGGCCCGTTGTAGTGATGACCCGACCGGTGCAGTTCGCCTCGCGCCTCTGCGCGCCGGAGGGGCCTGTCGCCGGTCCCGACGGTTGGATCCTCAATGTCTGCTCCTTCACGCGGGACGAAGCTTGGCCGACCCGCGGCGGCGACATCTGCGCCACGCACGTGGGTACTCCCGGTACCACCGAACGGCTCTTCAACACCTCAGGTGACGGTGTGGGCGGCATCCCGGCGGCGCTGGCGTTCGGCCCCGACGGTGCGCTGTACGTCACCGACGAGGGACACCGGGCCATCCTGCGGGTCGGTCCCGACGGCTCCCGCAGCCGCTGGGTGGACACCTTCGGGGGCGAGCCGCTGAACGGCCCCAATGACCTCTGCTTCGACGCCGACGGAAGCTGCTTCTTCACCGACCCGTGGGGCAGTTCGCTGGAGAACACGGTGGGTGCCGTGTACGGCCGGGCCGCCACCGGCGACATGCACCGCATCGATTCAGGCATGGGCTTCCCCAATGGCATCGTGCTACGCGGCGAGCGCCTCTACGTGGCCGAGACCCTGCGCAGTTGCGTCTGGGTCTACGACGTCACCGGACCGGGCGAGGCGGCGGACCGCAGACTCTTCTGCCGCCAGCCGCCGGTGCCCGATGTTCCCGTCTACGGGCCCGACGGCATGGCGTTCGATTCCGAGGGGAACCTGCTGGTGACGCACTTCGGCTCGGGGTTCGTGTTCGTCTACGACCCCGAAGGTGTCGAGGTCGATCGGATCGGCTGCGGCGGTACGTCCCCCACCAACGTCTGCTTCGGTGGCCCAGACCATGCCACGCTGTTCATCACCGTGGATGACACCGGGGAGATGGTGGCCGTGAATTGGGGCGTGCGCGGCCAGAGGCTGAACTTCTGCCCGTCGGCGGTTTCCGGCACGCACCCGTTCGCTGCCATGATGGCCGGCGGCGAAGCGCTGAACTGACAGGCAGGGGCATGATCTACTGGAGCAACCGCAGCAAGAATGACGGGGCGAGATGACCTCTACACGCGTCGGGATCGACACCGGCGGCACTTTCACCGACCTGATCGCCTTCGACACCGCTGACGGCACCGTCAGCTCGCTCAAGGTGGCGTCGACACCGGCTGAGCCGCTGCGCGCCTTCCTGGGCTCCATCGAGGCGTCAGGCGTCGCGCCGGAGGGCATCGCCTTCCTGGTGCACGGCACCACCGTCGCCACCAACACCATGATCCAGCGAGCCGGTGCCCGGGTGGGGTTCATCTGCACGGCCGGCCACGAGGACATCCCCTACATCCAGCGTGTCAACCGGCAGTTCCTCTACGACCTCACCTGGAACAAGCCCCGGCCATTGCTGGTGAGCCGGCGCGACTGCTACGGCCTCGCCGAACGCATCACCGCCGACGGCGAGGTCCTGACACCGCTCACCGCCGAGGCGATCGACGACCTCTGCGAGCGGCTCGCCGCCAACGACGAACTCGAGGCCCTGGCCGTGTGCCTGCTGTTCTCGTATCTCAACACCGACCACGAGACCGCTCTGGCCGCGGCTCTCCGCGAGCGCTTCGGTGATCTGCCGCTGTCGGTGAGTCACGAGGTCGCTCCCATCTGGCGGGAATACGAGCGCTCCAGCACCGTCATCGCCGACGCCTATGTCAAGCCGCTCATGCAGAGCTACGTGGCCAGCCTGGCCGGCGGGCTGGCGGAGGCCGACATCGACGTCAACTGGGCGATGATGAAGTCCAACGGCGGCCTCATGAAGGCCGAGGCCGCCGCCGACCACCCAATCCACCTGGCGATGTCGGGACCGGCGGGGGGCGCGGTGGCCAGCCGCCACGTGGCCGGCCTGCTGGGCCTCGAGAACGTCGTGACCATCGACGTGGGCGGCACGAGCGCCGACGTCGCGCTCATCCTGGGCGGCGACGTGGGCTACACCACCTCCTACGAGGTGGAGTGGGGGATCCCCGCAGCGATCCCGCTCATGGACATTCATACCGTGGGCGCCGGGGGCGGGTCCATCGCCTGGGTCAATGCCGGCGGCTTCCTGCAGGTGGGCCCGCAGAGCGCCGGCGCCGATCCCGGACCCATCTGCTACGGAGCCGGCGGGCGGCAGGTCACCCTCACCGACGCCAACCTGGTTCTGGGCCACCTCGACCCCGACTACTTCTGCGGCGGGACCATGCGCCTCGACGGGGACCTCGCCCGTGGCGCCACCGCCGAGATGGCGGCGGGCCTGGAAATGTCCCCGCTGGAACTCGCCCATGCCGTCGTGGAGATCGCGGACGAGAACATGGCGAACGCCATCCGCATGGTGAGCATCGACCGTGGCCACGACCCGCGCCACTTCGCCCTGCTGGCGTTCGGCGGTGCCGGCCCGCTGCACGGCGCGGCGGTGGCGCGCAAGCTGCACATCCCGACCCTGGTGGTGCCGCCGTTCCCGGGCAGCTTCTCGGCGCTGGGGCTGCTGCTGGGTGATCTGCGCGTCGACAAGCTCTGGACGCAGTCGTTCCGCTCGGACAGGGTCGGGCCCGGCGAGGTTGCCGAGCGCTTCGCCACCATCGCCCGGGCCGCCACCGAGGAGTTGGGGGCCCAGGGTTTTGAGGGCGAGTGCGAGCTGCGGTACGCCATCAACATGCGTTACCTGGGTCAGAACTACGAGACCGAGGTGGAGGTCCCGCCGATCGACGCCCTCGACGCCGCCGGCGCCGCAGAGCAGTTGGAGCGGGCCTACCAGGCCTTCC
Organism: bacterium; assembly: GCA_028824415.1. Taxonomy (GTDB): domain Bacteria; phylum Actinomycetota; class Acidimicrobiia; order Acidimicrobiales; family CATQHL01; genus VXNF01. Next base: position 12,464 of record JAPPDX010000010.1, read on the forward strand.
ACGACCGCCACCGGGCCATGTACGAGTACGTGATCGCCGACGCCGTCATCGAGATGATCAGTTTCCGGGTCTCGGCCATCGGCGCCATTCCCCACCCCCGCCTGGCCCGCGTGCGGCCGGAGAGCGGCTACCCCGACAGCACCCGGCAGATCCACTTCGCCGGCGAGGGGCTCGTGGACTGCCGCGTCATCCACCGCCGCGCCCTGCCGATCGACGAGGTGCACGAAGGTCCGCTGATCGTCTCCGAGGAAGGCTCCACGACGCTCGTGGAGCCGGGCATGCGGCTGCGGCGAACGCCCGAGGACGTGCTCATCGTGGACGTGAGCCCGTGACCGCACTGCTGGCGTCCCCCCCGAGCCCTCCGGCTGGCGGCGACCTGGTCGTCGACCAGGTCACGCTGACGGTCATCGACAACTACCTGGCCACCACCTGCCGCGAGATGGGCGTGGCCATGATGCGCACCGCCTACTCGCCGATGTTCAACGAGGCGCTGGACTTCTCCTGCGTGCTGTTCGACGCCAAGGGGCGGATGATCGCCCAGGCCGAGTTCTGCCCGTCCCAGATCGGCACCATCAAGTTCACGATCGAGTGGATGCTCGACGAGTTGGGCCCGGACGTGTACCGGCCGGGAGACGTGATCGTGATGAACGATCCCTACCGGGGCAGCGGCCACATCCCCGAGCACACGCTGCTGAAGGCCGTGTTTCACGGTGACGAGATCGTGGGTTTCGTGGCCAACTGCGCCCACCTGGCCGAGCCGGGCGCCAAGGCGCCGGGCGGGCTGGCCGGCGACGCCACCGACATCTTCCAGGAGGGCCTGAGACTGCCGCCTCTGTGGTTGCAGCGCGAAGGCGTCCCCCAGGAGGACATCTGGAAGCTGATCTTCGCCAACCATCGCACGCCCAAGGTCACCTACGGCGACCTCATGGCCATGGTCGGCTCGCTGAACGTCGCCGAGCGACGCCTCAAGAGCCTCATCGGCACCTACGGCTACGAGACGGTGACGACGGCCACCGAGGACCTGATCCGGATCGCCGAGCGGCGCATGTCCGAGGAGATCCGCCGCATCCCCGACGGCGAGTATCGGTTCAGCGACATCATCGAGGACGACGGGGTGGCCGAGGGGTCCTATGTGGTCGAGTGCACCGTCGTGGTGGACGGCGGCGGCGTGACCTGCGACTTCACCGGGTCGTCCGGGCAGGCCGCGGGACCGATGAACGGCACCTATGCCGTCACGGCCTCGTCGGTCTACAACGCCTTCATGCACATCACCGACCCCACCATCCCGCGCAACGAGGGCTGCTACCGGCCGATCAACGTCATCGCCCCGCCGGGCACCATCCTGAACTGCGAGTTCCCGGCGCCGCTGGTGGGCGGCAACACCGAGCTGAGCCCGCGCATCACCGACATCATCTTCGGTGCCCTGGCCGACGCGCTGCCCGAGCGCATCCCGGCCTCCCACGGCGGCACCGTCTGCTGCTTCCTGTTCGGCGGTGAGCATCCCGAGACCGGCGAGCTGTACTCGCACTTCCACTTCGAGGGCGTCGGCTGGGGCGGCCGCCCGATCGGCGACGGCGACAGCCAGGTCATCGTCATCATCGGCAACGCCCGCAACACCCCGGTGGAGATCTTCGAGACCCGCTACCCGCTGCGCGTGGAGTCCTACCGCCTGCTGGAGGACTCCGGCGGGCCGGGGCTGAACCGCGGCGGTCTGGGCGTCGAGCGCATCCTGACCATCGACGTCGACGAGGTCACCGTGAGCGCACTCTTCAACAGGATGCTGGTGGACCCGTTCGGGATCCACGGCGGCAAGCCGGGCGCCAACAGCGGCATCTACGTGCGGCTCGCGGGCGAGGAGTCCTGGCACACGTTCAGCGAGAAGTTCGGCACGATGTCGCCCTCGAAGTTCTCCAACGTCCTGCTGCACCGCGGCGACCAGGTGAAGATCCTGGCGCCGGGCGGCGGAGGCTGGGGCGATCCGCTGGAGCGCCCGGTGGACAGAGTCCTGGCCGACGTGGCCGAGGGCCTGGTGAGTGCCGAAGGGGCGCGGCGCGACTACGGCCTCACCGTCGAGTCGCGCGACGGCACCTTGGACGCCACGCCGTCGCCGGAGAGGTCGGCGCTCGCCACCGCTCCCGCCGCTCTGTGATGGCGGCACTGTCGTGTGTCATTCCGGCGAGGGCCGGAATCCAGCGCCCTGCGTGGGCATGGAGCACCTGCGAGGCACTCAACTACGCTCACGGTTTGGGCAGGCAGGCCTGTTCGACCGCTGAGGACGTGATGACTGTGGAGATGAGCCCATGACCGCGCTGGGTACGCCCCCGGAGAGCCGGTCGATGGCCGCCGACCTGGTTGCCGATCAGGTCACGCTCACGGTCATCGACAACTACCTGGCCACCACCTGCCGCGAGATGGGCATCGCCATGATGCGCACCGCCTACTCGCCGATGTTCAACGAGTCGCTGGACTTCTCCTGCGTGCTGTTCGACGCCAAGGGCCGCCTGAGCGCACAGGCCGAGTTCTGCCCCTCCCAGATCGGCACGATCAAGTTCACCGTCGAGTGGATGATCGACGAACTCGGCCCCGACATCTACCGCCCCGGCGACGTGATCATCATGAACGACCCCTACCGGGGCAGCGGCCACATCCCCGAGCACACGCTGCTGAAGGCGGTCTTCCACGGCGACGAGATCGTGGGCTTCGTGGCCAATTGCGCCCACCTGGCCGAGCCGGGCGCCAAGGCACCGGGCGGCCTGGCCGGCGACGCCACCGACATCTTCCAGGAGGGCCTGCGCATCCCGCCGCTGTGGCTGCAGCGCGAGGGTGTCCCCCAGGAGGACGTCTGGAAGATCATCTTCGCCAACCACCGCACCCCGAAGGTCACCTACGGCGACCTGATGGCGATGGTCGGCTCGCTGAATGTCGCCGAGCGGCGGCTGACCGGCCTCATCGACACCTACGGGTACGACACCGTCACCGCCGCCACCGAGGACCTCATCGGGATCGCAGAGCGGCGCATGTCCGAGGAGATACGTCGCATCCCCGACGGGGAGTACCGCTTCAGCGACGTGATCGAGGACGACGGGGTGGCCGAGGGGTCCTACGTGATCGACTGCACGGTGGTCGTGGACGGTGGCAACGTGGCCTGCGACTTCACCGGCTCGGACGGTCAGGCCGCCGGACCCATGAACGCCACCTACGCCGTGACGGCCTCGGCGGTCTACAACGCCTTCATGCACATCACCGACCCCACCATCCCGCGCAACGAGGGCTGCTACCGGCCGATCAACATCATCGCCCCGCCGGGGAGCATCGTGAATTGCGAGTTCCCGGCGCCGCTGGTGGGCGGCAACACCGAGGTCTCCCCCCGCATCACCGACATCATCTTCGGTGCTCTCGCCGATCCGCTCCCGGAGCGGATCCCGGCCTCCCTCGGCGGCACCTCCTGCTGCTTCCTGTTCGGCGGGCAGCATCCCGACACCGACGATCTGTACTCGCACTTCCACTTCGAGGGGATCGGCTGGGGCGGACGTCCCGCTGCCGACGGAAACAGCCAGGTAATCGTGATCAACGGCAACTGCCGGAACACGCCCGTGGAGGTGTTCGAGTCTCGCTATCCGCTGCGCGTGGACTCGTACCGCCTGCTGGAGGACTCCGGCGGGCCGGGACTGAACCGCGGCGGCCTGGGCATCGAGCGCATCCTGACCATGGTCGCCGACGAGGTGACGGTCAGCGCCATCTTCAACCGCATGCGCGTCGACCCGTTCGGGATCCACGGCGGCAAGCCGGGTGCCAACAGCGGCATCTACGTGCGGCTCGCGGGCGAGGAGCCCTGGAGTACGTTCAGTGAGAAGTTCGGCACGATGTCGCCCTCCAAGTTCTCCAACATCCGCCTCCGACGCGGCGACCAGGTGAAGATCGTGGCGCCGGGGGGTGGCGGATGGGGCGATCCGCTGGACCGCCAGGCGGACAGGGTCGTGGCCGACGTGGCCGAGGGACTGGTCACCCCGGAGTCGGCCCGACGTGACTACGGCCTCACCGTCGAGCGCCGCAACGGCTCCTGGGATGCCACGCCGACGGCGGCACGGGTCGGCGAATCGTGATCCGGCGCGAAGACGCAGCGCTCACCGTGGAGCAGGTGGCGACATCATGAGCGGCCGCTGGATCGAGCGCGAGCCGATGTATCTGTCCTTCGACGTGTACAACTGCGCCTTCTGCGGCAAGAACGTGCCCCGGCACGTGTGGCTGGAGGACATCGACGGGGACGATGTGCCCTTCTGCGCGCCGGAGGTCGCCGACATCCACCTGCGGACGCGCCAGCGCGACGACGCCACCGCCCGCCGTGCCGACTCGGACCTGGGGCTCACCGAGCAACTCCGCCTGGTGCGCGAGAACTGCAAAGCCCTGCGTCGGGACTAGGAGATCCCGGGTGCAGATCTTTCAACCCGACGACCTGAAGTTCACCTACAGCGGCGACCACGACCCCATCGGCACTGTGGAGCCCGGCGAGACCTTCGTCGTGGAGACCGAGGACTGCTTCACGACGCGCTTCCGCCGGCCCGAGGGGTTCACACCCGAGAACCTGGCCTGGGTGCTGGAGAACCTCGACGGGGTGACCGGCCCGATCGCCGTCGCCGGCGCCGAGCGCGGTGACGCCGTGGCGGTCACGCTGCACCGCGTGGAGGTCACGACGCCCGGCAGCATCGCCTGGAGCCGCTGCGAGGCCGCCTCGCCGGCCGACTGGTGGGGCGAGTGGTACGCCTGCGACGACCTCGAGGTGCGTGACGGCCACGTGCACGTCGGCGAGCTGCGCATCGCGGCCCGCCCGCTGGTGGGCTGCATCGCCACGGCGCCGGACCGCGAGACGGTGTTCAGCAAGATGCAGGGTCGCTACGGCGGGAACATGGACTGCAACGAGGTGCGCCAGGGCGCCACCGTCGTGCTGCCCGTCGAGGTGGACGGCGCCTACCTCTACTTCGGCGACAGCAAGGCCCGGATGGGCGACGGCGAGGTGGTGCAGTCGCCGGAGGTGGGGACCCGGCTGGAGGTGTCGGTGGAGGTGGGGCCGCGGCCGGCGGGGATGGGCTGGCCGCGCATTCTGAGCGATACCCAACTCGTCACGGTTGTGTCCGCCCGCAGCATCGACGAGGGGTCCAGGATGGCCTTCGCCGAGATGCTGACGTGGTGCGAGTCCGCCTCGGGGCTCTCGCGCGCTGACACGGCCCTGGTTCTGGCCATGATCGCCAACGTCGGCATCTGCCAGGTCGCCAACTTCCTGCCGACGGCACGCTGCACCGTGGACCGAGCCGAACTGCCCTGGGAGCTGTCCGCTCTCTGAGCCCGGCGGGTGATTGTGCAGAGGTCGCTAGCTGCCCTCGGGGTAGCGGAGCGAGACGTTGTCATGGCTCAGCCCGGTCTCGTGTGTCGGCAGCCGGGACCGGAGCATCTGCTCCATCATCTCCCGCGGCACCAAGCAGTCGGCGCAGGCGTCCGGACCGGCCACCACCTGCAGGGCGATCACGCCGGGTCGCAGGGAGACCTCGAGCGCGTAGCCGTCGGCCTCCAGTGCGCCGCTGAGCGGGCGTAGCAGTTGCCGGATGTGCTGCTCGCTCGTCACGAACCGATCCCGAGCAGTTCCCTGTAGCGGGGGGTGGTCATGGGTTGCCGGCCCAGCAGACCGGCGATGCCCGAGACCGTGTGCAGCGTCTCCAGGTTGGAGTTCACGAGGTCGTCCCTGTGCGGGTACTGCCACACGGTGTCCTCCATCCCGATCCTCACGTGCAGACCCATGAGCATCGCCAGCGTCACGAGATACACCGACGCCCGCCCGGCAGCGCAAACCGAGATCACCGACTCGGGGTCGATGTCGTGGATCGAGTCCACGATGCGCATGAGCCCTTGGATCATCTGGCGTGGGTTGTGCATCGGGCTGCAGCCGGGCAGGGCGGGAAGCACCACCCAATACAGCGGTCCCCGGACCAGCCCCGACTTGATCAGGTAGCGGTCAGCATTGTCGACGTCGGCGTCGGTGTACACGGCGATCTCGGGCTTCACGCCGGCGTCCTGCAGGATGCGCGCCT
>JAPPDX010000069.1 GCA_028824415.1 bacterium
CACGAACTAGACCAAGCCGCATAAACCACGTGTCAACCCAACGGGGGGAAGCTCACCCCGTCGATGGCGCTGAAGGTGGTGGGGACCGCGGGGGCTGTGCCGGTGGTCGCCGAGGGTTGGGTCGAGATGACCGAGATCGGGGTGCTCTGCAGCCAGCTTCCGACCGCCGCGGTGGTGGGGAAGAGCCTGGCCCGGGAGAGCAGCGCCATGTGCGCATGTTCGGCCCCTTCCCCCGTGTCCCCGGACGGCCGCTCACCCGACAATCCGCCGCCTGGGGTGTGTTGCGGGTCGGCGGGCGGGCCTGTGCGGGCCCTGAGTCGGCTTGGTGGCGCGGCGCCGTGCGCGCATGTTCGGCCCCTTCCCCCGCGTCCCCGGACGGCCGCTCACCCGACGATCCGCCGCCCACAATGTCGAACGATGCCCCGCCCCGGCCAGGCCCCGACCAGCTGTCGGCCTCTAGGTAAACATTCAGGCAGAAAATAGTTCGAATAAACGTTGCTATTCTGGAAGAGACAAACTATACTATGTCTAGAAGTAACCAAGAGCGGCGAGGCCACTTCGAGGCGGCCGGGTCGCTCGGGGGAATGTGTGAGAGGGGGTGACGGTTAGATGGACGGCGATCCGAAGCGCTGCGAATCGGCCTCAGTCACCGCCCTGCCCTCCGAATCAACCGGTCCTATGCGTTCGGAGTCGACCGGCGCCGATCGCGGCGCTGCGCATTCTGAGTCAACCGGCGCCGGTGGCAATGTTCCGAAGCGCCCCGAGTCGCCCGCAGCCGCAACCCCTTCTTCCGATTCAACCGGTCCTGTGCGTTCGGAGTCGACTGGTGGCAATGTTCCGAAGCGCCCCGAGTCGCCCGCTCCCGCCGCCCTACCTTCCGAGTCGACCGGCGCCGATCCGGCTGCCCGTGACGGGGTGGCCGCGGCCCGAGCCCGCGAATGGGCTGCCCTCGGCGAGTGGTTGGCATCGCCTCCGCCGCTATTGCACAAGGTCGACCTGGAGGTGTTGCAGGAGCGCTTGGGTTTCATGGGCCGGGCGCGGGCGTGCCTGGCGGCGGCGGAAGCTGACGTCATCGCGGAGATCTCCCGCCGCGAGGGGGACGCTGTCGCCGAGGAGACGGTGCGACGCACCCAGAAGCGCTCCCGTGCCGGCGCTCGCAAGGCCGTGAAGACCGCCGCGCAACTGGAGTGGGCGCCGCGGGTGGCCGACAAGCTCGCCGACGGCGCCATCACACCCGAGGCCGCCAGCCTGATCCTCGACGCCGCCGGTGAGACGCCGGTGGACCACGGCGTCCTGCTGGAGGCCGCGGAGTCCGAGCCCGACGACCTGTTCCGCCGCACCCTCAAGGAGCACGTCAACGAGCGCACCAACCAAGAGGAACTCGAAGCCCGCCGTGCCCGCCAGCGGCGCCGGCGCCGCGCTTCGATCAGCGAACAGGACGACGGCATGTTCCACCTCTTCGCGCAGCTCGACCCGCTCACCGGCAACCGGGTCCGCAACGCCCTGCTGGCCAAGACCGACCAGCTGTTCCGCAACGAAGATTCCAAGGATCGCCCGACGTCCCCGCAGCGTTTCGCGGACGCCCTCACCGACCTCGTCTGCGCCGGCGCCGACACCGGCCTCGGCACCGGCGACGGCAACGGCGCGCCGGCCGGGGTGGAGTTGATCGTGCTCGCCGATTACGACCAGGTATGCGACGAGATCACCAACGCCCGCCTCGCCGACGACACGCGCCTCACCGAGGCCGAGGCCCTTGCTTTGGCGTGTGACGCCAAGATCTTGCCGGGCATCTTCAACAAGCACACCGGCGACGCTGTATTGGGCCGGTCCCGCCGCAAGGTTCCCCCCTGGCTGCGCAAGCAACTCATTGCCCGCGACGGCGGCTGCATCGGCTGCGGCGCCCACCACAAGATCTGCCAGGTCCACCACATCCGCCACTGGAAACACGGCGGCGAAACCACCCTGGAGAACACCTGCCTCGTCTGCTGGCGCTGCCACCACGTCCGCATCCACCAAGACGGCGAACAGGTCACCCGCCACCCCGGAGGCAAACTCACCATCGGCCCACCAACCGGCGCCGCCGGCGCCGAGACCCGATCACACCCGCCACCCCGCAACGGCCACCACCCCCAACGCGCCCCGGCGGCCGGCGCCGACGGTGCCGATCCATCGCTCCCGCCGCCGAACAATCGCCACCGCCCCCACCCGACTTCGCCCGCCGACGCCGACAGCGCCGACTCGGCAGACTCGCCGTCGCACAACGGGCGCCGAGCGTCTCGTCGAGGAACCGGCCGGCGCGGAGCCCCGTCGAGCTCCCGCTCGCCGGCGACCCTCTTCTAGTCCCGTGGTTGCGGGGCGGGGCGCCATCGGCCACACTCGCAATGGCCAACTCGGAACAACCGCATCGGGCGAGTTCTATCGGACGGGTTCCATCCGACGAGCTCGATCGAACGAGTTCTGTGGACGAGCGCATCGGATCACGGCGAGGCAACGCATGGACGGTACTGACAACACTGAGCCGGCGAGCCTGGGGTTCGCCTTCCGGGACGCCCTGGCGGGTGACGGGCTGGCGGTCATCGCCGAGATCAAGCGCCGCTCGCCGTCCCGCGGCGACCTGCACCCCGGCGCCGACGCCGGCTCGCTGGCGCGCCAGTACCGCGACGGCGGGGCGGCCTGCCTTTCGGTGCTGACCGACAGCGAGCGTTTCGGCGGATCACCCCAGGACCTGCAGGATGCGCGCAAGGCCACCGGCATTCCCGTGTTGCGCAAGGACTTCCTCACCACCGTCCAGGATGTCCATGAGAGCGCCGCCATGGGTGCCGACGCCATCCTGGTGATCCTCCCCGACGTCGGCGGACCGCGGATGCGGGAGATGCAGGACCTGGCCCTCGACCTGGGGATGGACGTGCTCACCGAGGTGCGCACCGAATCCGAGGTCGAACTCGCCGTGGAGTGCGGCGCCTACATGATCGGCATCAACCAGCGCGACGACCCCAAGGACACCCGCTTCACCGTCGACTACACCAAAGCCCAGCGGATGGCCGCCATGTTCGAGGGGTTCGACGGCGGGATCCTCTGGATCGCGCTGTCCGGCATGGGCGTGCCCGGCGGGACGCCGCTCAGCGCCGTCGCCGAGGCCGGCTACGACGCCGCCCTGATCGGCGAGGCGTTGGTGACCGCCTCCGACCCCACCGCAACCCTCCGCGAGCTACTCGCCGCAGCCGGCCAACCAACCCCCGCCACCGCCGGTTCCTAACCGGGCAGGGGATCGTCGCTCCGGTGTCCGAGCCGGCTCGGCCGCCGCTTCGCCGTTTGGATCAGACTGCGACGGCGGGGAGGAGGAGGGCCAGCCAGATTGTGATCGCGATACCCAGCATCGTGAACACCATCGTGCGCGTCTGGCGGGCCATGGCGTGCTCGAGCTCGCCAGTCAGGCGCTCCAAGTCGTCCTTGGTGGCGATGTTCTCCCAGCCGCCCGGGGGAAGGTACTCCATCAGCGTCGCCGCCGCCTTGTCTCCCAGTTTGTCGATCAGTGTTTCGTACAGCTCTAAGCGCTGAGTGTCACTCGGCGGCATCGCCGGTCTCCTCCTCGTCGTTCCAATCTGAGGGGAGACCTGGGATTGCCTCCAAGTACCTTCACGATCGTGAAAGGTTCTCCCTACCGTACCAGCCGCACCACTCCTGTGCCACCCTGGTGTCTCGCCGCCGCCGTGTGGCGCCGCGTTGGCGTGTGGTAGGTATCGGGTGATGGATCTTGGTTCTCTGGACTTGGCCGGGCTGGCGGAGGTGGCGGCGGACTGCACCCGTTGCCCGCTGTCGGACGGGCGCACCACCGTGGTGTTCGGCACCGGCGACCCCGACGCCGACCTGATGCTCGTGGGGGAAGGGCCCGGAGCCGAGGAGGACCGCCAGGGGCTGCCGTTCGTGGGGCGCTCCGGGAAGCTGCTCGACGAGCTGCTGGCCCAGGAGGTGGGGCTCGACCGCTCAGCGGTGTACATCGCCAACGTCGTCAAGTGCCGACCGCCCGAGAACCGCGACCCCCTACCGGAGGAGATCGCCGCCTGCCGCCCCTACCTGCAGCGTCAGGTGGAGCTGGTGGCGCCCCGGGTGCTGGTCACCCTCGGCAACTTCGCCACCAAAGTGCTGCTGAACACCAAGGAGGGCATCACCCGGGTGCGGGGCCGGCGCTATGCCTGGGGTGACGGCGTCGTGCTGGTGCCCACCTACCACCCGGCAGCCCTGCTCCGAGGAGGCAGCGAGCGAGTCGCCGAGACAAGAGCCGACCTCGTCCGGGCCAGGCTCTCCCTCATGGAGGCCCGGGAAACCTGAGCGAGCGGCCGTTCTCCCTCGAGTTGCGTGGACTGCAGGCGACGCAGCGTTTGGCCGAGTCGATCGCCGCGGTGGTGGGGCCGGGCGACGTGCTGGGCCTCGACGGCGACCTCGGCGCCGGCAAGACCACGTTCGTGCGCTACCTGGCCCGGGCGCTCGGCGTCACCACCCCGGTCACCAGCCCCACCTTCACCCTGGCGAACACCTACGAGGCGACGCATGTCGAGGCTCGCCCGACCTCTGATGCTGCGCCGACCGTCCCGGCGACCGCTGGTGGCGGCCATGACGCCGCTCTAGGGGCCATTGATCATCGTTCCGGCGCGGCGCCTGCGTCGGACCTGATCCGGGGCCGGCACCCACCGTCGAGCCGCCGGTCGCCGGTCGGCGCCCCCGGAGACCGGGCGCCCGCTGCCGGGTCGCTACTGCTGATTCACCACATCGACGCCTACCGGCTCGAGGGCGACGCCGACGCCGACGACCTGGCCCTGGCCGAGCTGTTCGACAGCGGACAGGACAACAGCATCGTGGTCGTCGAGTGGGCCGAGCGCCTCACCCTGCCGCCCGACCGCCTCGATCTTCACTTCGAGTTCCCTCCGGAACCTCACACCGCCCCGGCTACGACCTTCACGCCCTCACCGGCGCCCGAGTCACCAGGCGGCTCCGGCACCGAGCCGCCCGACACAACCGACCACCGGATTGTCACCGTCACCCCCCACGGCGCCGGCTGGCGCAAGCGCCCCGTCCAGATCCCACCCACCTGATCATCAACGCCACCCGAGAAACCCCGCCCCAGGATCCCGGCTGGCAGATCCCGCCCCGGTACCCCGGCTCGTAGTACCCCGCCCCAGCACCCCGACTCGTAGTACCCCGGCCAACAGACCCCGGCCGGCAGACCCCGGCCAACAGACCCGGGCCGGCAGACCCCGGCCAACAGACCCCGGCCGGCAGACCCGGCCTGAAGATTCCCGACCGCTCAGTAGCTAGACGTATGTCACTCCCCGCGGCGGGCTCACCGTCAGGGCGCCGCCCCAGCACTCGATCGTGTCGTCGGATCGAATCCCGCACGAGTGGTAGCCCGACGCCGACACGTCGGTGAACCGCCCGCGCGGCGCGGCGTTCTGCCCGTACTGGTTGTCGCCCCAGCAGGTCACGGTCCCGTTCGTGCGCAGTGCGCAAGTCCGGCCACCTCCGATGGAGACGGCGCTGAACCGCCCGCTCGGCACCTCCAGCCGGTCGGCAGTGCTGTTGCCCCAGCAGGCAAGGGTGCCGTCGGCGCGCAGCGCGCACGAATGGAAGACGCCCGCACTGACAGAGGTGAACTGCCCGCCCGGAACGCCGTTCCTCTGACCCAAGGTGTTGCTGCCCCAGCAGTTGACCGTGCCTGTCGACCGCAGGGCGCACGCATGGAAGCCGCCGGCGCTGACGGCGCCGAACGTCCCGCCCGGTGCGTTGGTCTGCCCGGACTCGTTGGCGCCCCAGCAGTCCAGGGTGCCGTCGGAGCGCAGCCCGCACCAGTAGTTCCGCGATCCGCTGATCGCGCTGAACGTGCCGCCCGGCGGATCGAACTGACCGTCATCCAGGCTGTCCTTGCGGCCCCAGCAGGTCACGGTGTCGTCGGTGCCCAGCCCGCAGGTGTGGTGCCACGAGGCGTGGACCGCGCTGAACCGCCCGCTCGGCGGGTCGCCTTGGCCGCTGGAGTTGTCGCCCCAGCACGCCACGGTGCCGTCGACCCTCAGCGCGCACGAATGGTTGAACGACGTGCTGACCGCGGAGAACCGGCCCGACGGGGCGTCGGTCTGGCCATGGTCGAAGTCGTACCCAACCCCCCAGCAGGTGACGCTGCCGTCGGTGCGCAGCCCGCACGAATGGGCCAGCGCCGCGGCGACGGCGCTGAACTGCCCGCTCGGCGCATCCCGCTCGCCGTTGGCGTTGTTCCCCCAGCAGGTGACGGTGCCGTTGCTGCGCACGCCGCAGGTGTGGTACCACGAGGCGCTGACGGAGGCGAACCGGCCGCCCGGCGCGACAACCTCGCCGGAACTGTTCCACCCCCAGCAGGTGGCCGTGTCGTTGCTGCGCAAGCCGCACGTGTAGTGCTCGCCCGCGCTGATGGCCTTGAAGGTGCCGCCCGGGGGCGACGCCTGGCCGTACTCCTGAGCGGGATTGCTGCCCCAGCACGCCACGGTGCCGTCGGTGCGCAGGCCGCACGTGTGCGCCTGACCGGCGGCGATGGCGCTGAACTGTCCGGACGGCGCATTCAGCTGGCTGTGGGAGTTGTTGCCCCAGCAGTCGACGGTGCCGTCGGTGCGCAGCCCGCACGAGTGCCAGAAACCGGCGGTCACGGCCGTGAATCGGCCGGCCGGGGCGATGGACTGACCGCTTCCGTTCTCGCCCCAGCAGGTTGCGGTGCCGTTGCTGCGCACGGCGCACGTGTGGTGGTTGCCGGTCGCCACGGCCGTGTACGACCCGGTCGGCACGTCCGACTGCCCCCGAGCGTTCTCGCCCCAGCAGGCGACGGTGCCGTCGCTGCGCACCCCGCAGGTGTGGAACATCCCGGCGTCCAGCGCGCTGAACCGGGTTGCCCGGGCCGCGGCGGCGCTCTCGGTGGGTTGTGTCGTGACGACCGAGATGGGCGTGCTCGACAGCCAGCGGCCGACCCTGGCGGCGGTCGGGAACATGCGCGCCGACGGCAGCAGGGTGCCGCTCCAGGAGCCGTCGGCGAGGACCTTCCGCAGCGCGAACTCCACCTTGCCGTTGGCGAGTTGGCGGGCCACGATGCGCACCACGACCTCGGTTGCCTGAGAACCCGCGACCTGCACGGTCAGCGGCGAGCTCTGCAACCAGCGATCGATGGTTGCGTCGGCGGCGAAGAAGCGCAGCCGGGGCAGCATGCGCTCGTTCCAGGATCCCGAGGTGTCCTGCTGCTGGATGCCGAACTCCAGCCGATCGTCGGCCAGCTTGCGGGCCACGATGCGAACCACGTCGGAACCGCTGTCCGAACCGCTGCCCGATGTCTGCCCGGCCGCGGCCGCCGACATGACCGCCGTGCTTAGCGTTGCGAGCGCAACCAGCGCTGCCACCGCCAAGGGCATCCTCACCGGGAGCACCCCCCCCGCCGGTCCAACGCGCCTAGCTGTCCGGCCCGCCCGCGCGGCTGTCCGGTCTGCTCGCCCAACTGCCCGGTCTGCCCGCCCAACTGCCCGGTCTGCACTTGTTTCTGGCTGCTCCGAACGTCTTGCTGTCCGGTCCGCCCGCGCGTCTCGAGAGCCGGCCCCCGTGACCTGCGGCCCCACCGCACCATCACCGGGCCTCGAGTCCACTGCGAACGTCCCCCTCTGCTCGACCGCGGAGAACCCTAGGTTGCCGGAGCCCCACCGTCGAACGCCGGCGGCCTCGACCGGACAGCTGACACCGGCTAAGGCCAAGCCCGACACGGGAAGGAGGAACCGATCGCCGGGCGCTGGTAGACAGGACGGGCGCTGCAACGGACTGATGGACTGACGGACTGGCGAACCGTCGGACTGGCGAACCGACGAACTGGCGAACCGACGAACCCGGGATCGGCATATCAGGACAGCACTCGAGGGACGGCTTAGCGAACACCATGTTGGTACTGGGAATCGAGAGCGCTTCAGACCAGTGCGGCTGCGCTCTGGCCGCCACCGGCGGCGTCATCGCCGAGGCCCGGCTGGCGCTGCCCCGGCGGCATGCCGAGGCGCTGGCGCCGCAGATGCGGTTCGTCTGCGAGCAGGCGGGTGTGGCGCTCGGCGACGTCGACGTTGTGGCCGTCGACTGTGGGCCGGGGCTGTTCACGGGCCTGCGGGCCGGCCTAGCCACCGCGAAGGCGACCGCCGCCGCCCTCGGGATCGGCGTCGTACCTGTCGGGAGCCTCGAGGCCCTGGCGGACGGGGCCGCAGCCGTCGCCCAGCCGGGCGAGACCGTCCTCAGCGTGCTCGACGCCCGCCGCGGCGAGGTCTTCTGGGCCTGGTACCGCCTCGCTGCCGAGCCCACGAGCCGGCTGGTCCAACTGAGCGCCCCGCAGGTCGGCCCGCCTGCCGACCTCCTGCCGGCGCTCACGTCGCCCGGCGACCAGCCGAGCGGCCGCACCATCGTCGTCGGCGACGGCGCCCTCCGCTACGCCGACCAGCTGGAGGCCGGGAACGTCGTCCTCGCCGACCCCGAGTTGCGCTTCCCCTCACCGGCCGCCGTGGCACTCCTCGGCCGGGAGCGAGCCCTCACCGGCGGCACCGTCGCCCCCGAACAGGTCGACGCCCTCTACCTCAGATCCCCCGACGCCAAACCGCAGCCCTAGCCGTTCCGGGACACCTGCGACCGACCGTCGCCTAGGCTCACGGGGCCGGCAACAGCCGGTCACCGGGATGCAAACCAGGGGAGGAACATCAGATGGCCGCCGTTGGAGACACGATTCCCGATGTCGAGGTGCAGGTCCTCGGCGACGACGGATTCCCCAAGCCGGTCCGGACCGGCGAAGTGCTGGGAACCGGCAAGGTGGTGCTCTTCTCGGTGCCCGGCGCCTTCACCCCGGGCTGCACGCATATTCACCTGCCGGGCTACATCAACGGCTACGACGAACTCGCCGCCAAGGGAGTCGACGACGTGTTCTGCGTCGCCGTCAACGACCCGTGGGTCATGGCGGCGTGGGCGGACGCCACCGCCGCGGAGGAGATCCACATGCTCTCCGACGGAAACGCTGACTTCGCCGTGGCGATGGAGTTGACGATGGATGCCACCGGCTTCGGACTCGGCGTGCGCTCCCAGCGCTACGCCGCCGTGATCGAGGACGGAGTCATCACGGCGCTCCGGGTCGAGCAGGGACCGGGCATCGACGTCTCGTCCTGCATCGCCGTCATGGAGGTCCTCTAGCCGTCCGGCCGGGCGCTCCGGCGGCGGCACTCCCGGACCGACTCGCCGGGGAGTCACGGGCCACCCGCGGCCCTATCGTCGATGCGGTGACCGTCACTCCGCAGAGTTCTGAGGCGGGCGCCGCGGATCCGGGGACCCGCGAGCCCGCCACGGTGGTGCTGGGCATCGAGACGTCGTGCGACGAGACGGCGGCGGCCGTCGTGACCGGCGGCCACGAGGTGCGCTCCTCGGTGGTCACCAGCCAGATCGACCTGCACCGGGCGTTCGGCGGCGTGGTGCCCGAGATCGCCGGTCGGGCCCACCTGCAACTGCTCCCGGCCGCTGTGGATCAGGCGCTGGCCGACGCCGAGATTCAGGTCCCCGCCGCCGTCGCCGCCACGGCGGGCCCCGGCCTGCTCGGCGCCCTCGTGGTGGGCGTCTCGGCCGCGAAGGCTCTGGCGCTGGCCTGGGACGTGCCGTTCGTGGCCGTCAACCACCTCGAGGCGCACCTGTACGCGGCCTTCCTGGACGGCGCCGGGCACACCGGCGGAGCACCGCCCGGCAGTCGGGCGAACGGCGGGAACACTCCGGCCGCTTCCGCTCGGCCTACCGACCCGGCCGCCGCACCCCCTGCACCGGGCCCCAGCCTGCCGATGATCGTGCTGCTGGTGTCCGGCGGGCACACCATGCTCATCGAGATGAGCGACCACGGGCGCTACGAGCTGCTGGGCCAGACCCTCGACGACGCCGCCGGCGAGGCCTACGACAAGGTGGCCCGCCTGCTGGGCTTGGGCTACCCGGGCGGCCCCGTCATCGACCGCCTCGCCACCGAGGGCGACCCCGAGGCCATCCGCTTCCCCCGCCCCATGCTGGCCGACGGCCTGGACTTCTCGTTCTCGGGCCTCAAGACGGCCGTGGCGGTCCACCTGCGCCGCCATCCCGCCACCGACCGGGCCGCCCGGGCCGACGTGGCCGCCTCGTTCCAGCGGGCCACCGTCGACGTGCTGGAGGCCAAAACGCTGCGGGCCGCCGAGGCCCGGGGCGTCTCGAGTCTCTGCCTGGCCGGGGGAGTGGCCGCCAACTCCGAGTTGCGCGCCCGCTTCGAGGCCCTGGGCGCCCAGGACTACCAGGTGTTCATCCCCACCAGGGCCATGTGCACCGACAACGCCGCCATGGTCGCCGCCGCCGGCTGGCACCAGCTCCAACGCCAAGGCCCCTCCCCCCTGGAAGCCTCCCCCAAAGCCACCTGGCTAATCCCCGCAACCTGACCGGAGGTCTCGCAGCCAAGCAGGCGATCGGCCACGCGGCGCATTCCCGACGGTCTCGCTGCGCCGCTCTCGCTGCGCCGAAAATCGGAGTGTGATAAAATTAAAGGGTTGTCTATCCGGCCCAGTTAGGGGCCGGGTTTTCTGTTTTTCTTGGGTCGGTTTCTTGTTGGGTCGGCCCACGAGCATTCGTCGGATCGGTCACACGCCCGGATCGGTCACATGCCCGGCGAGTCGTCGGACAGGCGCGACCAGACGTCCCGAACGCCGGGCCGGGTCCACAGTTCGAGGTCGGCACCGTTCTCACCGGCGGCCTCGGCCAGCACCAGGTCGCCGTCGCCGATGCGACCGTCCAGCACCGCTGTGGCGATCGGATCGGTCAGGCGCCGCTGGATGACCCGGCGCAACTCCCGGGCGCCGAACTCCGGCGACCAGCCCTCGGCCAGCAGCGCCGAACGGCCTCCGTCACCCACCTCGACGCTGATCCGCCGCTCGGCCAGACGCTCCGCCAATCGCTCCAGCTGCAGCCCCAGGATCGCCTCCATGTCCGTCCGGCTCAGCGCATCGAACCGCACGATCTCGTCGATCCGGTTCAGCAGCTCGGGCCGGAAGAAGTCCCGGGGATCGCCCGGCAGGTTCGACGTCATGATCACCACGACGTTCGTGAAGTCCACGGTGCGGCCCCGACCGTCGGTCAGCCGCCCGTCCTCCAGCAGCTGCAGCAGCACGCCGAACACCTCGGGGTGCGCCTTCTCCACCTCGTCCAGCAGCACCACCGCATACGGCCGCCGCCGCACGGCCTCGGTCAGCTGGCCACCCTCGTCGTAGCCCACATACCCGGGCGGCGCGCCGACGAGGCGGCTCACCGAGTGCCGGTCCAGGTACTCGCTCATGTCGATTCGCACCATGGCCCGCTCGTCGTCGAACAGGGCCTCGGCCAGCGCCCGGGCCAGCTCGGTCTTGCCCACACCGGTCGGCCCCAAGAACAGGAACGACCCCACCGGCCGTCCCGGGTCGCTCAGCCCCGCCCGGCTGCGCCGGATGGCGTACGCCACGGCGGCCACGGGCACGTCCTGGCCCACGACCCGCCGCTCCAGCACCTTCTCCAGATGTACCAGCTTGTCGATCTCGCCCTGCAGCAGCCGGGCCACCGGAATGCCGGTGGACTGGGCCACGATCTCGGCGATCTCGCCGTCGTCGACCTCCTCCTTGAGCATGCGCCGGTCGGCCTGCAGCGCCGCCAACTCGGTCGAGGCGGCTTCGATCGAAGCCTCAGCCTCGGGCAACCGCCCGTAGATGATCTCCGCCGCGCCGGCCAGGTCGCCGGCCCGCTGGCGGGCCTCGGCGGCCACCGCCAACTCGGTGTGGGTCCGCTTCAGCTCCCGCAACTCCCCGATGGCGACCTTCTCGGCCTCCCAGTGGGTCCGCATGTCGTTGAGGTCGGCCCGCACGGTGGACAGCTCGGCCTCCAGGGCCGCCAGCCGCTCCTCCGAGGCCGGGTCGGACTCTTTGGCCAGCGCCACCCGCTCCAGCTCCAGCTGGGCCACTCGCCGGTGCGCCACGTCCACCTCGGTGGGCATCGAGTCGACCTCCATGCGCAGCATGCTGGCCGCCTCATCGACGAGATCGATGGCCTTGTCGGGCAGGAAGCGATCCGAGACGTACCGGTCCGAAAGAGTGGCCGCCGCCACGAGCGCCACATCGGCGATGCGCACCCCGTGGTGCACCTCATAGCGCTCCCGCAGCCCCCGCAGGATGGCGATGGTGTCCTCCACGGTCGGCTCGCCGACCAGCACGGGCTGGAAGCGCCGCTCCAGGGCGGCGTCGGTCTCGATGTGGGTGCGGTACTCGTCCAGCGTGGTGGCGCCGATCATGTGCAGGTCGCCCCGGGCCAGCGCCGGCTTCAGCATGTTGCCGGCGTCCATGGCGCCCTCGGCCTTGCCGGCACCGACGATCATGTGCATCTCGTCGATGAACGTGATGATGCGCCCGTTCGACGCCACGATCTCTTCGAGGACGGCCTTCAGCCGCTGCTCGAACTCGCCCCGCAGCGCCGAGCCCGCCACCATGGCGGCGATGTCCAGCGCGATGACCTGCCGGTCGGCGAGCGTGCTGGGCACGTCCCCGGCGGCGATCCGCTGCGCGAGCCCCTCCACGATCGCGGTCTTGCCCACGCCGGGCTCGCCGATGAGGATCGGGTTGTTCTTGGTGCGCCGGGAGAGAACCTGCACGGTGCGGCGGATCTCGTTGTCCCGCCCGATCACCGGATCCAGCTTGTCGTCCCGGGCCAACGCGGTCAGATCCCGCCCGAACACGTCCAGAGCGCTCGGCGCCTCCTGGGTCGTCCCGGGCTCCGGATGACCAGACTGACGATTCACGGAATCCTCCTTGGCGTCGCATTGGGGCGTGTCGGCTGTCGCCTCGCGTGTCGATCTCGCACGACTAGGTCAACAAGTCGCCCCGACCAGGTATTCCGTACGGGATTCTCAGATCAAGGTGACATTGATTGTCACACCGCCCTGGTATCTTGCAAGTGCGGTTGAATGAGATTCCGAAAGAGGTGCGAGCATGACTGATGGCGACAGCGCCGAAGTCTTTGTCTTGACCGAGAAGGAAGCTCAACGCGCCCTTGAGGCCACGTTGGAATATGCCGGCGTCGCGTCGTACGAAGAGTTGGAGGCCCAGGCAAGGTCTGGCCGCTTCTCTTCGACCCGAGCCAGCGATGCTTGGTATGCGATCCCGCCGGGCTGGGCCAAAAGCTGATCTTGAAGGTCGGGCAAGCTCTTGGGCTGACGGGCTTAGCGATCTTCTGAACCACACGATCACTGACGGCATTCGTCTCGGTGCCGTCGTGCGGCGTGACGGTCTCTGCACCGTCGCACGCGGAGTGACCAAGACATCCCTCACACCACGTGTGATTCCACTGACGATCTCGCAGGCTCCTCCGCGTTGCTACCTATACGCGGCATGGACGCTCGATATCGATCGTGAGAGCGATCGGCTGACGGTTACCAAGAGCAAGATCGCACTACGCACTGACGACGGGGACGGAGCTGAGGACGTCTTCAGTTACGAATACGGCCTCGATCCGGATAACGAGTATCCCGAGGCGCATCTTCATGTGGCTGGCGAGTCGCCGCTTCTCGATGAACTCTGCGATCAGATAGGAACGAGCACGCGGCTGCGCGATCTCCACTTTCCAGTCGGCGGCCGCCGCTTCAGACCGTCTCTCGAAGACGTCATTGAGATGCTCGTCACGGAGAGATTCGTCAAGGCCCGCGTCGTCAAGGCCCGCGATGGATGGCGCGAGGTCGTCGAGGAAAGCCGCCGGGAGTTCCAGGCAGGACAGCTTCGGGCGGCCGTGCGGCAGGATCCAGAGACGGCTCGGGCGGAATTAGCAGCGCTTGATCCACTGACTTCCGCTTAGGTACGACGTCGCCCGGAGGGCCCGGATCAGGGGGTGGTGCGGCGTTTCAGGGCGCTGAAGGCCAGGTATTGGGACACGGCGCCGATGCCGCCGACGGCGGCCAGGGTCTTGCCCAGCGCCACCCCGTCCCAGCCGATGACAAGGGTGCGCAGCCCCTCGATGATGTAGGTGACCGGGTTCCAGGTGGCGATGGCCGCCAGCCAGCCGGTCAGGGCGTCACGCGGCATCCACGCCGGCGTCAGGAACACCAACGGGAAGAACAGCAGGAACGAGTTGTTGACGGCCGTCGGGTTGCCGGTGCGCAGCGCGATCGCGTAGGGGAACCCCGTGTACGCCAGCCCCCACACGGTGATGATGGCCACGAAGGTGATGATCCCCGCCGCGCCGGTGGCGAACCGCACCCCCAGGCCCAGCCCCAACGCCAACACCGGCAGCGACAGGAACAGCAGCACGATGGTGTCGGCCACGAACATGCCCAGCAGCAGCGACCAGCGGTTCACCGGCGTCAGCAGCAACCGATCGAAGTAGCCACCCTGGACGTCCAGCACCAGGGCGTGGGCCCGTGATATGCCGGTCACGGTCATCACCAGCGCCAGCGGCAGCTGGAAGGCCTTGTACTCCAGGCCGATGTTGGCGAAGGCGGCCACGTCCTGCAGGGCACCGATCGTGACGGCATAGAAGAAGATCGGCACGATGAGGGCCGGGATGATGGCGGCCATGTCCCGGGGCAGCAGGATCACCGCCCGGTGCCCCACGGCGAACAGGTCGTGCCAGAAGCCCATCTGCCGGGCCCCGATCGGCGCGTGGTCCGGGCCGCTTGAGCCCCGGCCGCCGGAGCCAGGGCTGCCGGAGCCCGAACCCCCGGTGCGTTCTCGAATGGATGTCTCGCTCATCTGAATCGCCACCTCTGCGTCGCTCGTCGTCTCATGGTCGATCCTTCCGCCGTGTGCGGCCCTTGGATCTCTCCGGGCTCGCCGCCATGGCCTGCGAGACGTCCTGCCGGCTGGCAGGCCTCGGACGGCCCCGCCCGCCGCCGGCTTGCCGGACCCGCACCCGCAGGCGATCCACTGGCCGCGTCAGGACTCGCCCCGGCCGGTTGCGTCCTCGCCGCCGCCGCCCGCATCCTCGTCCACCACGATGTGCCGGCCCGTGAGGTCCAGGAACACGTCGTCCAACGTCGGCCGTCGCAGGGCGATGTCCATCACCGGCAGATCGGCGCCGGACAGCGCCACCGCCACGGGGCTGATCGTCGCCGCGCCGTCCTCGGTCGCCACCGTCACCTCGTGCCCGTGGGCCTCCACACCCGACGCACCCGGGAGGCCCTCCAACACCGCTACGGCACGGGCAACCGTTCCCTGGCCACCGCCGCCGTCGCCGCTGCGGCCGACCTCACCGTCACTGCCGACACCCTCGGCCCCGCCGACACCCTCGGCCCCGCCGACACCCTCGACCCCGCCAATCCCCTCGGCCCCGCCGATCCCCTCGGCCAGCCGCACCACGATCACGTCCGTGCCGATCCGGCGCTTGAGTTCCTCGGGGTGCCCTTCGGCCCGCAGCAACCCCTCGTCGATGATCCCCACCCGGTCGGCCAGGGCGTCGGCCTCCTCCAGGTACTGGGTCGTGAGGAAGATCGTCATGCCGAACTCCGAGCGCAGCCGGGCCACCTGCTCCCACACGGCGGCCCGCGACACCGGGTCCAGCCCGGTGGTGGGCTCGTCGAGGAACAGGATGCGGGGGTTGTGGATCAGCGACGCCGCCACGTCCAGCCGCCGCTTCATGCCGCCCGAGTAGGTGCCGATCCGCCGGTCGATGGCGGCCACGTCCAGGATCGGCGACACCTCAGAGATGCGCCGCTCCACCTCGCCCCGGGTCAGCCCGTAGAAGCGGCCCTGCAGCCTCAGCAGCTCCCGGCCGGTGAGCTTGTCGTCGAGCGCCCCCTCCTGCAGCGTCACCCCGATGGCGAGGCGCACCTGCCCGGCCTCCCGCACAATGTCGAAGCCCCCCACCGTGGCGCCGCCGGCACTGGGCCGCAGCAGCGTGCACAGCATCCGGGTGATGGTCGTCTTGCCGGCGCCGTTGGGACCCAGGAAGCCGTACACCTCGCCGGGGGCCACCTCCAGGTCCACCCCGTCCACCGCCCGCACCTCGCCGAAGTGCCGGGTGAGTCCCCGGGCCACGATGCTGGCGTCGCCGTTGGGGCGGTCAACCTCGGGAGAACGCTGCGAACTCATTACCGTCGGCACGATATCCAGGCCGCGCCGAAGTACCCCGGCCCCATCCGTCGTCCCGCCCATCCGTCGTCCCGCCCATCCGTCGTCCCGCCCCATCCGTCATCCCGGCGAAGGCCGGGATCCAGAGCGACAGTGACCGCCCGGAATGCGCCGCGGGCCGGGGGCGGGCGCACTACGGTGCCAGCCGTCCCGCCGGATGGTGCAGATCGAATCGAGGAGAATCGGGCGGCGGAGAATCGGGCGGCGGAGAGTCGGGCGGCAGAGGGAGTAGCCGGATGGACATCCAGCAGGTCGGGGTCGTGGGCGGCGGCACCATGGGTTCGGGCATCGCCGAGGTGTGCGCCCGCAGCGGCCTCGACACCACCGTCGTCGAGATCGACGCAGCCGCCGTCGAGCAGGTGCAGCGCCGCATCGCCAAGTCGCTCGGCCGTGCCCAGGACCGGGGCCGCATCACCGCCGAGGCCCACGACGCGGCCGTCGCCAACCTTTCCTACTCCCACGACCTCGCCGACCTGGCCGGCAGCGACCTCGTCATCGAAGCGGTCATCGAGAACGTCGACGAGAAGCGCCGCATCTTCGGCCTGCTCGACACCATCACACCGCCCCACGCCGTGCTGGCCTCCAACACCTCGTCGATCGCCATCATCGACCTGGCCACGGCCACCGGGCGCCCCAACCAGGTCGTCGGCATGCACTTCTTCAACCCCGCCCCGGTGCAGCCGCTGGTGGAGGTGGTCCGCTCGGTGGCCTCCGACGAGCAGGTCGTCGACGCCGTGGTGGCCCTCGGCACCGAGCGCCTCGGCAAGCACGTCATCCGCTGCGAGGACCGGGCCGGGTTCGTGGTGAACCGCCTGCTGGTGCCCTACCTGCTGGCGGCCATCGAACTGGCCGACTCCGGCCAGGCCACGTACGCCGACATCGACGCCGGCATGAAGCACGGTTGCGCCCACCCCATGGGGCCGCTGGAGCTCTGCGACCTCATCGGCCTCGACGTCATCGAGGCCGTCGCCGAGGTGATGCACGCCGAGTACGCCGAGCGGCTCTACGCCCCGCCGCCGCTGCTGCGCCGCCTGGTGGCCGCCGGCCGCCTCGGCCGCAAGACCGGCGCCGGCTTCTACGAGTACGCCTGAAGACGGTCGACCGCGCCGAATCACCCGAGACCGCCGAATCAGCCGACAGCGCCGAACCGACCGACACCGCCAAACCAGCTGAGACCGCCGAACCAGCTGACCGACACCGCCGAATCAGCCGACAGCGCCGAACCGACCGACACCGCCCAACCAGCTGAGACCGCCGAACCGACCGAGACCGCCGCGCCGAAGACCACCACCGGCCGGCGCACACCGCCAGACCAACCAACAGCACCAACCAACAGCACCAACCCGTACAACAGCACCAACCAATAGGGGAGAGCCGATGAGCGAGCAGCGGGAGATCCTGACATGGGAGGCCTACGGCGTCGGCGCCCGGGAGCTCGCCCGGATGGTGGTGGACTCCGGCTACCGGCCCGACGTGATCCTGTCGATCGCCCGGGGCGGCCTGTTCATCGCCGGCTCCCTGGGCTACGCCCTCAGCACCAAGAACATCTTCGTGATGAACGTGGAGTACTACACCGACGTCGACGAGCGCCACGAGGTGCCGGTGGTGCTGCCGCCCTACCTGGAGTTGGTGGACCTCGACGACGCCCGAATGCTCATCGCCGACGACGTGGCCGACACCGGCCACACCCTCGAGATGGTGCGCGACTTCTGTGTCGCCCGGGTCGGCGAGGTGCGCACCGCTGTGCTCTACGAGAAGCCCCGCTCGGTGGTCCAATGCGACTACGTCTGGCGCCGCACCGACCTCTGGATCGACTTCCCGTGGTCCTGCGAACCCCCACTGGTCGGAGGTCTCGCACACTGACGCCGACCCCACCCGATCAGACACCGTCAAGCAGGTTCGCCGGGTCGTTGCTGAGACTCGGCGTCGATTGACCGGTCTGGT
This sequence comes from bacterium, assembly GCA_028824415.1. Lineage (GTDB taxonomy): Bacteria > Actinomycetota > Acidimicrobiia > Acidimicrobiales > CATQHL01 > VXNF01. Next base: position 18,096 of record JAPPDX010000069.1, read on the forward strand.
GCCCCGCGTTAGCCTCCCCTCCGGCACAATGCCGGCTGTCGCGATCTCGATTTAACCGCTCGCTCGGGAGCGGTGCTCGCCGGCCGGCGGGAGGGGAACTGACATGCGCAAGAAGACTCTGCTTGCGGTCATAGGAATCTTCGCGGCGCTGGCGCTGGTCGCCACCGCATGCGGCGAGGACGACTCAGGGGACACCGCGGCCCCGGCGCCCGCACCGGCCCCCGAGCCGGCCCCGGCGCCCGGGCGGCCACCGCCGCCCGAGCCGGCCCCATCGCCGGATCCGGCGCCCGAGCCGCCACCGCCGCCCGAGCCG
>JAPPDX010000054.1 GCA_028824415.1 bacterium
GCCAGCACCGTGCAGGCCTTCACCGGGACGCCGTCGAGCAGCACCGTGCACACGCCGCAACTGGTGGTGTCGCAGCCGATGTGCGTGCCGGTAAGGCCGACCGTCGAGCGGACGTAGTCCACGAGCAGCTGCCGTGCCTCCACGTCGTTGGTTTGCGCGGTGCCGTTGATGGTGACGCTGATCTCCATGTCTGATCTCCTCCTCAGCCGGCCTGCGCCTGCGCCAGGGCCGCCTCGAGGCCCCGCCGGGTGTAGACCCGCACCACGTTGCGCTTCCATTCGGCCGAGCCCCGCACGTCGCTGCGCGGCTCGGACGCCGCGGCGGCCGCCTCAGCGGCGGCGGCGAAGAGTTCGTCGCTCGGCGCCTCGCCCACCAGCAGGGCCTCGGCGTCGGTGGCCTTGCGGTTCACCGGCGCCACCGACGTCATGGCGATGCCTGCGGCGCTGATGGTCCCGTCGCCGGCCAGTTCGAGGTGGGTCGCCACCCCGACGGTGGCGTAGTCGCCGACCTTGCGCTCGAGCTTCATGTAGGCGCCGCCGGAGGCTCCCGCCGGCACCGGGACGCGGACCTCGGTCACCATCTCGCCGGGGTTGAGGCTGTTGGTGAAGAAGTCGACCACGAAGTCGCCGATGTCGATGGACCGCTCGCCGCCGGAGCCGGTCGCCACGACCGTGGCCCCTGTGGCCAGCAGCACCGAGTTCCAGTCGCCCTCGGGGTCGCAGTGCGCCACCGAGCCGCAGACCGTGCCGCGGTTGCGGACCAGCGGGTCGGAGATCCAGGGGGCGGCGGAGGCGACCGCTCCGCCGGGCAGGTCTGAGGCCACGATGTCGGCGTGGCGGGCGGTGGCGCCGATGCGCAGGTGCCCGTTGGACCGCTCCAGGACATCGAGGCCTTCGATCTCGTTGATGTCCACGAGCAGCGACGGGGCGGCGAACCGGAGCTTCAACATCGGGATCAGGCTCTGGCCCCCGGCCAGGATGCGGGCGTCCTCACCCCCTTCGGCGAGTGCGTCGACGGCTTCGGCCACGGAACGGGCCACCGTCAGGTCGAACGACGGCGGGTACATGGCAACCCCCTATCAAGCCCGGTGGCGGCGGGCATCTCTCTCCGGCACTACCGCTGGCGGTCGAACGGTTATGACGGCCTCCAGTGCCTGCCGACTGTAGTCGTTGCATCTCAGGGACGTCATAAGCAGGTCTAACGCGCAGGTGGCGCTAGGTCGACGTTGGCGACTCCGGTGGCGGCGCCCCCGAGCACCCCCACCGGCGGGAGCGACATGGTGCCATAGGTGGGAGCGGCGGGACGGCGCAGGCGGGGAGTACCGTTTCAGGATCGCCGGAGTGTGCGAGCGTGGCGCACTCCCGCGGTGGAGTTGGTCCCGCAGCAACGCACGCAGGAGGGGAATGAGGTGGCCGAGTACGTGACCGGCGCCGGGGCTCTGCTGGGCGAGTCTCCCGTCTGGGACACCGAAGCGGGCGTGCTTTGGTGGCTCGACATCGAAGGGTGCAACATCCGTCGCTACGACCCGGCCGGTGAGGCCGAGCAGGTCTGGCCGATGCCCGACAAACCGGGCTCGATGGCGCTGTGCGGTGACGGTCGGCTGCTGGTGGCGATGCGCAACGGCGCCGGCTGGCTGGACCCCGCCGACGGGTCGTTCACCCCGTGGCTCGATCTCGAGCCGGGTCAGGCGTCCAACCGGATGAACGACGGGAAATGCGACCGGGTGGGCCGCTTCTGGGTCGGCAGCATGGACGAATACGCGACCGAGGGAGTGTTCACCGGGAAGCTCCACCGCGTCGACGCCGACGGCACGCACACCGTCGTGCGTGACGGCGTGGGCGTCTGCAACGGGCTGGCCTTCTCGCCCGAGGGCGACCGGATGTATTTCGCCGACTCGATGAAGTCGACCGTCTGGCGCTACCGCTACGACCCCGACACCGGCAGCGCCACCGACCCGGAGGTGTTCTCGGACTGGACGGGGCTGCCGGGGCTCCCCGACGGCGCCGCGGTGGACGAGACCGGCTGCTACTGGTCGGCCTGCGCCTTCGGCTGGTCGCTGGCCCGCCTCACACCCGACGGCGACGTGGACCGTCTCGTGGAGTTGCCGGTGGAGATCCCGACGATGCCGGCGTTCGGGGGAGCCGACCTCGACACCATCTACGTGACATCGATCGGTCCGGACGGCGGCTTCCCGACTGCGCCCGGCCAGCCCCAGGCGGGAGGCGTGTTCGCCGTGGACGCCGGCGTCTGCGGTCTTCCCGAGCCCCGCTTCGCCGCCGGAGGCTGAGCGCCGACCGCCCCGATAGGTTCAGGACTCAGCGCGGTGGCGCACCCGCAGCACGCCGCCGACCGACGAGCAGGAGAAGACATGGCCCGCTGGCTCAAGACAGGAATCGCCGAGGACGAAAAGCGCGCCCGCGATGACCAGGTCCGGGACACCGTCACGAAGATCCTCGACGACATCGAGCGTCGCGGCGACGAGGCCGTCCGGGAGCTGTCGATCCGCTTCGACAACTGGGATCCGGCGGACTTCCGGCTCAGCGACGACCAGATCGTCGCCGCCCTCGACGAGATCCCCGACGAGACCCTCGACGACGTGCGCTTCGCCCAGGAGCAGATCCGTAACTTCGCCCAGATCCAGCGCGACGCGCTGCAGGACGTGGAGGCCGAGACGCTGCCGGGGGTGATCCTGGGGCACAAGAACATCCCCGTGGGGTCGGTGGGCTGCTACGTGCCCGGCGGCAAGTACCCGCTGGTGGCCTCGGCACACATGTCGGTGGTCACCGCCAAGGTCGCCGGCGTGGAGCGCATCGTGACCTGCGCCCCGCCGTTCGGTGGTCGTCCCGCGCCGACCATCGTGGCCGCCCAGCACCTCGGCGGCGCCGATGAGATCTACTGTCTCGGCGGCGTGCAGGCGGTCGGCGCCATGGCCCTGGGCACCTCCACGATGGCACCGGTGGACATGCTGGTGGGCCCCGGCAACCCGTTCGTGGCCGAGGCCAAGCGCCAGCTGTTCGGCCGCGTCGGCATCGACCTGCTGGCCGGGCCCACCGAGACGCTGGTGATCGCGGATGACACCAGCGACGGCGAGATCTGCGCCACCGACCTGCTGGGCCAGGCCGAGCACGGACCCACGTCACCGGCGATCCTGCTGACCACCTCCGAGGAACTCGCGATCGCCACCATGGCCGAGGTGGAGCGGCAGTTGGAGATCCTGCCGACGGGGGAGATCGCCGGGACGGCGTGGCGCGACTACGGCCAGGTGATCGTGGCCGACAGCGACGAGGAGATGGTGCGAATCGCCGACGAGATCGCCTCCGAGCACGTGCAGGTCATGGTGGCGGATCCAGACTGGTTCGCCGAGCGGCTCACGAACTACGGCTCGCTGTTCCTCGGCGACCGCACCAACGTGTCCTACGGCGACAAGGTCATCGGCACCAACCACACGCTGCCCACCCGCCGGGCGGCCCGCTACACCGGCGGGCTGTGGGTCGGCAAGTTCCTGAAGACCTGCACCTACCAGAAAGTGCTGACCGACGAGGCCTCGGTGCTACTGGGCGAGTACTGCTCGCGGCTGTGCGCGCTGGAGGGCTTCGCCGGCCACAAGGAGCAGGCGGACATCAGGGTGCGGCGGCTGTCGTGAGCGAGGGCTCCGGCGCGACGGGCTCGGGGAGCCTGCCGGGCCGCGGATTGCGCCTGGACGGTCAGCGGGCGCTGGTGACCGGCGCCGGACGGGGCATCGGCCTGGCCTGCGCCGAGGCCCTGGCGGAGGCCGGTGCGCACGTGACGCTGCTGAGCCGCACCCGCAGCGAACTGGAGCAGGCCGCGGAGGACATCGGCGGCCGGGCCGACGTTCTGGTCTGCGACTGCACCGACGCCGATGCGGTGTCGGAGGTGATCGGCGGGGCGCCCGGTCACTGGGACGTGCTGGTCAACAACGCCGGCACCAACCGCCCGCAGACGTTCCTGGAAGTGACCCGCGAGGCGTTCGAGGAGGTCATGCGGATCAACGTGACCGGGGCCTTCTTCGTAGCCCAGACGGTGGCTGCCAAGATGGCCGCAGCCGGTGAGGGCGGCAGCATCGTCAACATGTCCTCGCAGATGGGCCACGTGGGCGGGGCGGGACGCTCGGTCTACTGCGCCAGCAAGCACGCCATGGAGGGCATGACCAAGGCCATGGCCATCGACCTGGCCCCGCACACCATCCGCGTCAACACCGTCTGCCCGACGTTCGTCGTGACCCCCATGACCGCGCCCTACTTCGAGGACGAGGCATTTCTGGCCGACACCCTCGGTCGCATCCCGATCGGGCGCCTGGCCGAGATGAACGACGTGACCGGCGCCGTGGTGTTCCTGGCCTCGGACGCCTCGGCCATGATCACCGGTTCGGCCCTCAAAGTTGACGGAGGCTGGACCGCCATCTGAGCCCAGCCGCCGACGGACTACAACGCCGTGTGGCCTGCGTAGGCCGGTCCGGCCAGAGCGAGACCCACACCGATAAGAGTCAGCACGACGAGCACGATCAGGAGGACCGCCAGAGTGGGGGCCAATCGGCTGGTCTTCTGTTTCGGTCTCGCTCCCTCGACCTCCATCTCGTACCTCCTAGCGCTCGACCGGAGAGGCGTGAACGTTCACCGTCCTCGTTGTCGATCCACGCTAGTGTGACTTGAAATCCATCAATACACATTGAAATAGAGAACCTTGCTCACGATATGCGCGAGCGGGACTATGAATCCGGGCGGAGGGTGAGGGCGGCAGCGCGTCCTGCAACTCAGTCTCGGAAGGGCAGACCCGCGAGGGCGGGGGCGCCGGGGGCTAGCGCAGGCGTGCCATTTTCAGAGGCCGCCGGAGCGCCACCGGCGGCCCCGCGCGGACGGCGGCAACCCGCGAGGGCAGGGGATCAGTGGATAGTGCGGCCGCCGTCCACTGGCAGCGCCTGGCCGGTGATGAACGAGGCGTCGTCGCTGGCCAGGTAGGCGATGGTGGCGGCGATCTCGGACGGCTCCCCGAGACGCTCGATCAGGTAGCCCTCCACCGTCCGCTTCAGCCGCTCCTCCGGATCGTCGGCTGCGGCCACCACTGCCGCGATCATCGGGGTGTTCACCGATCCGGGGCACACGGCGTTGACCCGGATGCCTTCGGCGGCGTGGTCTTTGGCCAGAGACTGCGTCAGCGTGATAACGCCGCCCTTGGAGGTGGCGTAGGAGACCATGCCGACCAGGCCGCGCAGGCCGGCGAAGGAGCTGAGGTTCACGATGGCCCCGCCGCCGCTGCGGCGCATGTGCCCGACGGCGGTCCGGCAGCCCAGGAACACCCCGGTGAGGTTCACGTCCAGCACGCGGTGCCACTGCTCGAGGCTGGTGTCCTCGGCGGTCCCGATTCCCAGGATCCCGGCGCCGTTCACGAGCACGTCGAGGCGCCCGGAGGTCTCGACGACGGTGTCGAACGCGGCGAGCCAGTGGTCCTCGACGGTCACGTCGACCTCGACGGCCGGGTGGCCGGCCGGTGGCTCCAGCCCGGGAAGCACGGCGGCCCAGACCGTGGCCCCCTCGGCAGCCAGCCGCTCCACGGTGGCACCGCCGATGCCGCCCTCGGCGCCGCTCACCACGGCCACCTTCCCCTCGAACCTGCGCATCGTCGTCATCCCGCAGACGCTAGCGATGCGGCTCAATGGTGCGGCTCGGAGCTGCGGCTCAGTGCAGGGCGATACCGCCGGTGATGTCGAACTCCGCGCCCGTGGCGTAGCTGCTGGCGTCGCTGAGCAGCCAGACGATGATCTCCGCCACCTCCTGCGGCTCGGCGAGGCGGCCCAGGGGGATCATCTCCCGCTCGGCCTTGGCGAGGAGCGCCGGGTCGGTCTGCTCGGTTAGCATGCGGGTACGCATGGCGCCGGGGCAGACCGTGTTGACGAGGATCCCGTCGGCCGCCCCGAAGTTGGCGAACATCTTGGTCATGACCGCCACCGCCCCCTTGGTGGTCTCGTACAGCAGCGAGGTGGTGGTGAAGCCGCCCTCGTAGACCCCGGTGGAGGTCACGTTCACGATCCGCCCCCAGCCGCGCTTGGCCATGTCGGCCATGGCGGCGCGGCACAGCAGCAGCGGCGCCCGGGCGTTGATGTGGTACACGAAGTCGAACCGCTCGGCGGTGATGTCCTCCAGTTCTGTGCGGAACAGCACCGCGGCGGCGTTCACCAATGCGTCCACCCGCCCGAAGTGCGCCACCGCCTGCGGCACCACCGACTCCACCTGATCGGCGTCGCCGAGGTCGACGATGATGCCGTGCGCCTCGGCGCCGAGGGCCCGCACGTCGCTCAGCGTCTCGTCCAGGGCGTCGGTGCGGTTGTCCACCAGGGCGAGCCGGTAGCCGCCCCGCTCGGCGATGATCCGGGCCGCGGCGCCGGACAGGCCGCCGCCCGCGCCGGTCAGGAGCGCCACCCGCTCAGGTGCGTCGGAGTTGCTCATCGGTGTCTCCTTCCTCGCCGCCGTCTCAGTGGCCCAACTCAGTCGCCGCCCTCGCCGCCGGCCCCTAGTCCGAGTCGCCTCCAGGGTCGAGCCCCGGGATGACGTCGGGCTTCTGGCGGCCCACGTCGGTGTAGTAGCGCTCGGGAACCTTGGCGGGATCCTTGTAGACGTGCCAGGTGCACTTGGCGGTGCCGTCGTTGGGGTACGTGGGTGGCTCGGTGACCCGCACTGGATAGCCGAAGTGGTCGATGGGCATCAACTGCATGACCATGCAGCAGTTCACGCAGTAGTAGCAGACGCCCTTGGTGTTCCAGGCGTAGTCGAACTCCTCCTCGAAGACACCGAACTCGAAGGGCGACTCCATGCGCGGCGGCGAGCCCTCGAAGGCATCCACGAGCATCGACCGGCCCCCGCTCCCGCACGGGTTGAAGCGCCACGTGTAGCGGTCCTCGTCTTCGCTGAATTCCATGTTGCCGTCCCGCTCGGGGCCCACCAAGTGGCCGCGCATCGCCTCCATGGCCAGGTAGACGTTGGTCCACAGCGACTCCGACCAGGGGTTCTTCTGGATGTCGAACTTCTCGTAGCGCGTCTCGAACAGCGGCCCGATGATGGCGCTCCAGAAATCGCCGACCGCCTCCTCGCCCCAGTAGACGACCGCCTCGTTCAGCAGGCCGTAGAGGTGGTCCACGTCGCGATCCTGCACCTGTCGCCAGATCTCCTTCAGCTCGGCCAGGGACTCCAGAGCCTCGGCGCGGTCGTGCGCCCCGACGGCCACCAAGCAGCGCCGCATCTCGGCCTCGAACTCCGCCCAGCGCACGCTTGAGACGAACGGCCGCCCGTCCGGCAGGCGGATCAGGTCGATGAGCCGCCGGTTCAGTTCCAGGAGTTGCGCCCGGCCCACGCCCCGCTCGGCCAGGAAGGCGACGGCGTCAGGGATCAGCCCTTCGAAGAAGCCGTGGATGACCGCGGCCTCGTCGTAGAAGAAGTCCACGTACTCGGCGGCCTCCGCCCACTGTCCCGCCTCGATCGCCTCGATCGCCCGGGTGTAGGTGGCGACGGCGTGTGACTCCCACGTGGTGTCCGACCGGACCCGCCGGCCCAGCGTCTCGGAGTACTGCAGCACCCCGGTCGGCGAGATCTCCGGAGCGGGCATCTCCGATGCCTCGCTGAGCAGCTCGCTGATCCATCCCGATGCGTCCTTGACCATTGCTCTCCCCCTTCGTACGGCGGTGCCCTTCTTAGTCGATCCTCGGACGGCGCGGCCCGGCGGCGAGCGGGCGCTGAGTTCCCCGGGAGAAACTCTGTGCCGACGGCCCGGCCGAACCGCTCATCGCGCCCCCGTGATGTAGGCCACGACCTCCTCGGCGCTCGTGTCGGCCTTGTTCAGGTCGGCGACCAGGTAACCCCGGCGCAGCACCAGGATCCTCGTGCAGACCGACCAGACGTGCTGCAGGTTGTGAGCGATGACGATCATGGCCCGATCCTCGCCGGCCAACTCGTTGATCATGTCCAGCACACCGGCCGACTCCTGCACGCCGAGCGCGGCCGTGGGCTCGTCGAGCAGCAGCAGCCGCCCGCCCCAGAAGGCCGCCTTGGCGAGGGCGACGATCTGGCGCTGGCCGCCGGACATGGTCTCGACGGCGGCGTCGAAGTTGGGGAACTTGGCGGGGATCTCGCTGACCTTCTCGCGCGCCCGGCGGCGCATGTCGCGGCGGTTCAGAACGCCGAGGCGCTGCCGGATGCCCTTCTGCAGGATCTCCCGGCCAAGGAAGAAGTTGGTGGCCATGTCGAACATCTCGATGAGGGCCAACTCCTGGTAGACGGTCTCGATGCCGGCATCGCGCGCCTCGGCGGGCGTTGCCACGTCCAGCGGCTTGCCGTCGAGGAAGACGTGGCCGCTCGTCGGGTGCTGCACACCGGCGATGATCGTGACCAGGGTGGATTTTCCGGCACCGTTGTCGCCGACGAGGCCGACGACCTCGCCGGCGTTCACCGAGAAGCTCACATCCTGGAGCGCCTTCACGGCGCCGAACTCCTTGGAGAGGTGGTCGACCACCAGCAGCGGCGCCTCGATGCCGGCCACCGTGACCGGATCCTGGGGAGCGGCCGAGGTGCTCACAGCTCGAACCTCACTTCCGGCTTGCCGCGCCGCAGCCGCAACTGGTCGAAGGCCACGGCCGTCACCAGCAGACCACCCCGCACGACCTCCTGCCAGAACGACGTGACGCGCATCAGCGTGAGCCCGTTGTCCAGCACGGCCAGGATGAGGATCGCAACGAGCGTGCCCCCGATGGTGCCGCGACCGCCCGAGAGGCTGGCGCCGCCGAGGATCACCCCGGTGATGGCCAGGAGCTCGAGCCCCATGCCCGTGGTGGGTGCCGTGGCGCCGATCGACGACACCAGGATGAAGCTGCCCAGGGCGACCGAGAGTCCTGACAGCATGAATGCGATCACCACGTTCCGCTCGAGCGACACGCCCGCCAGCCGCGCCGCCTTCGGGTTGGCCCCCATGGCGTACATGTGGAGCCCGTAGCGGGTGTAGCGCATCAGCAGGCTGAACAGCAGCGCGACGCCCAGCAGGATCAGCACCGCGACCGGGAGGCGCACGTCGGTGCCCGGGATCGCGAAGCGGCTTCGCCCCAGGAATCCGAACCCGTCCAGGCGGATCGAGCGGCCGTCGCCGATGAGCTTCGCGGCGCCCCGGAAGGCGGCGAGGGTGCCCAGGGTGGCGATCAGCGAGTTGACGCGCAGCTTGGTGATCGCGACCGCGTTGATGGCGGCGATGCCCATGGCGGCCCCGATTGCGGCGAGCACGGCGACGGCGAGACCGAAGCGGCTCTCTGCGACCACAGTCAGCGTGGTGGCGGCGAAACCGACGGCGGAGCCGATTGAGATATCCACCTGCCGGGCGACCAGCAGCAGCGTCGACGGCGCCGCCACGATGCCCACCACCGCGGCATTCATCAGCACGTTGATGAGGTTGTTGGTGGTCAGGAAGAAGGGGCTGGCGAAGGTGAAGATCACCCCGAGGGCGATCAGGACCAGCAGGCGCGCGTTGTCGGGGCTTAACAGCCAGCGCAGCGGACGCGTCGGCAACGCAGTCCCTGTCCTCGTGCCAGGCGCCGCCGCGCCGCTCGACTCGGCCTCGGGCGAGGCGGCGAGCCGGTCGGTTCCGGTCTCGCCGCCCCGGTCGATTCCCACGCGTCGTCGCCTGGCCGGTCTCCTGCCTGATCGACGAACCGCTACTCGGGGTAGTAGTCGTCGATGTTGGTCTTGTCGATGAAGACGTGGTCGATGAGGATCTCCTCGTCGACGGGCTCGCCCTTGGCGAGCGCGATCGCCGCGGGCACCGCGATCGAGCCGTAGCTCTCGGGGAAGTACGCCACGTCGCCAACCCAGTACGGGTTGTTGCGGATCTCATCGAGGATCGAACCGTCGGCGCCGTGACCGACAACCCACACGTGGCCCTCACGGCCGGCGACCTCCGCGGCCGCCAAAGCGGCGCCCGGCATCGAATCCCCCGACGGACTGATCACCAGGATCACCTCCGCCGTCGGCAACGTCGTCAACAGATCCGTGAACTGCCGGCGCGTGTTCTCGGGCTGATCGCCGCCGCCACTGAGCGTGTCGATCGAGAAGTACTTGTCATCGGGCACCGGCCCGCAGACCTCCTCGAAGCCGTCCTTGCTGCCCCCGGCTCTGGGAGTGTTCACCGCCGGAATGCTCGGAATGTCCAACGACACGTACGCGTCGTAGTTGCAATCGAAGGTCGCCTGGGCGAAGTTGCCCAGACCGCGGCCCGACACCACGCCCGCGAAGTGGTTGTTGGCGCCGATCCACACGCGCTGGCACGGCTTCTCATCGGTGTCCAACGCCACAGTCGGCAGGTTCCCGTACGCCTCGCAGATCTCCGGCGCCGAGTCCGGGTAGAACTGCCAGTTGATCATCGAATCCAGGTCCTGCACCGCCAAAGTGCGCGCACACTCCAACGCCTCCTCGGCACTGAAGTTGCTGTCACACTCCGCCAACTCCACACCGGCCTTGGCGGCCTCAACCCGGATCGACTCGGTCACAATCAACACAAACGGATCCGAATCACCACCCGAGATATACCCAAGACGGATGTCCTCGGGGGGCTCTGCCCCCTCGAGCGGGTAGTAGTCGTCGATGTTGGTCTTGTCGATGAAGACGTGGTCGATGAGGATCTCCTCGTCGACGGGCTCGCCCTTGGCGAGCGCGATCGCCGCGGGCACCGCGATCGAGCCGTAGCTCTCGGGGAAGTACGCCACGTCGCCAACCCAGTACGGGTTGTTGCGGATCTCATCGAGGATCGAACCGTCGGCGCCGTGACCGACAACCCACACGTGGCCCTCACGGCCGGCGACCTCCGCGGCCGCCAAAGCGGCGCCCGGCATCGAATCCCCCGACGGACTGATCACCAGGATCACCTCCGCCGTCGGCAACGTCGTCAACAGATCCGTGAACTGCCGGCGCGTGTTCTCGGGCTGATCGCCGCCGCCACTGAGCGTGTCGATCGAGAAGTACTTGTCATCGGGCACCGGCCCGCAGACCTCCTCGAAGCCGTCCTTGCTGCCCCCGGCTCTGGGAGTGTTCACCGCCGGAATGCTCGGAATGTCCAACGACACGTACGCGTCGTAGTTGCAATCGAAGGTCGCCTGGGCGAAGTTGCCCAGACCGCGGCCCGACACCACGCCCGCGAAGTGGTTGTTGGCGCCGATCCACACGCGCTGGCACGGCTTCTCATCGGTGTCCAACGCCACAGTCGGCAGGTTCCCGTACGCCTCGCAGATCTCCGGCGCCGAGTCCGGGTAGAACTGCCAGTTGATCATCGAATCCAGGTCCTGCACCGCCAAAGTGCGCGCACACTCCAACGCCTCCTCGGCACTGAAGTTGCTGTCACACTCCGCCAACTCCACACCGGCCTTGGCGGCCTCAACCCGGATCGACTCGGTCACAATCAACACAAACGGATCCGAATCACCACCCGAGATATACCCAAGACGGATCACGTCGTCGCCGGCTTCGCCCGGCGCAGGCGCTTCGGCGGGCTCGGCGGGGGCCGCCTCCTCTGCTGCCGGCGGCGAATCCGGCGCCGCAGGCTCGGCGGCGGGTGCAGGCGGCGGCGCGACGTCCTCCCCCTCGTCGGCGGCGCACGCACCGGCGACGAGTGCCATCACCCCCAGCATGACGACGAACAGAGATAGTGCGCGAGATCGGCTCGAGTGCCGCATGGGACCCCCCTCCCCTCGACGCGCCGGCCGGGCACGGCTCTCCCCATGCCCCCGGGAGTCGGCGCAGTCTCAGGTCACGGTAGTTCGCTGCGCTCGCGGCTGCCAGAGGAGGCCGCCGGCGAGGGGATCAGCCCCAGGGGGCGGGGATCGGCAGGTCGGTCATGGAGAGCAGGCCGGGGGGCGCCGCGACGACGTGCGGGATCGTGTTGACCAGCGCAGCCATGGTGGTGGTCTGCGGGTTGAAGCCGGGGCGGACGACGGCGTGCAACTCGGGATCGCCGATGACGCTGTAGGAGTCCTCCGGAGCCAGGTCGATGGAGGCAAGGTCCACGTGGCCGAGGAACGTCGCCTGGAACCACGGCTCGTCGCCGTCGCCGGTGTAGCCCGAAGTGACCTGCTTGAAGCCGGCTGACTGGCCCGGGGCGATGGGCACCGCCACGGTGTCGATGGCCTCGGGTGCAGGGAAGGGATCGATGGTCTCGGTGAAACGCTCCACCGTGCGGCCGAAGCGTCGGGCGAAGGTCCGCATGGTGTGCGGGTAGCCGATGTGGCCGTAGATGCGCCCGGCCGCCACGCCGGCGGCGTGCTCGTCGGGCTCGAAGCCGAGGCCCAGGCGGCGCTGCACCGTGTGGCTGAAGCCCGACAGGTCCACGACGCGTTGCACCACGATGCGGTCCACACGGCAGGCGGCGCCGGTGAGCGCCAGGCCCAGCACCTCGTAGATGTAGCCGGGGTTGGCGCCCGCGCCGATCACGGTGACGCCGGCCTTCCAGGCCCTGGCGTCGATGTCGGCGGAGAAGTCGGGATCGATCGCCCAGGCGTAGCCCATCTCCTCGGCGGTGCACATGACGTTCAGCCCGGCGTCCACGCCGGCGGCGATCTCGTCGGCGACCTCGGCGATGAACGAGGTCGTGGCGATCAGCAACACGTCGGCGGGCGTGGCCAGCGCGGTGTCCCGGTCGGTCACCGTCACGCCGATCGGCTCCCCCGTCGCCAACTCGCCGATGTCGGATCCCCGCAGATCGGGGTTCCGGCTGTAGGCCGCCACCACGTCTCCACCGAGCCGGCCAAGGACCAGGCGGGCGACGTTCCGCCCCACGCCACCGACACCACACAGCACCAGTCGGATCTCACTCATCGGTCACCTCCGCCGGCCCGGCGATATCCACCGCCGACCGCGCCGTTGTCCCCTCGGGTTCCCCAAGACTGTCACACCGCTCGTGTAGGTTGCACACAGGTGTTGACCGGGAGGTTTTCCGCAGCGCGCCACGGTTGACCAGCACCTCGGGGCCCTTTCGGAGGCGGCGTGAGTAGACCAGAGCGACGGCGGGAGAGCACTTCCACGTCCAACTTCGGAGTGGGGAGGCGCGAGGGCCACGACTCCTCCGCCTTCTACAGCCGCTTCCCGGTTCCGGAGATCAGCGAGGACTCCGAGGTCGTCCGTCCCGCTTGCGTGGACCGGCTTTGGGTGGGAGATGCCCGGGACATGGACCGTCACGGCGAAATCGCCGACTCCTCGGTGGCGCTGGTCGTCACGTCACCGCCGTACTACGCCGGCAAGGAGTACGAGGAGGCCATCGGCGAGGGTCACATTCCCGCCAGCTACATCGACTACCTGGAGATGCTGCACGACGTCTTCGCCGAGTGCGTCCGCAAGCTGGAGCCCGGCGGGCGGATCGCCGTCAACGTCGCCAACCTGGGCCGGCGGCCGTACCGGTCGCTGTCGGCCGACGTGATCGAGATATTGCAGGACCGGCTGAACCTGCTGCTGCGCGGCGAGGTGATCTGGCGGAAGGCCCGCGGCGCGGGCGGAAGCTGTGCCTGGGGTTCGTTCCAGCGGCCCGGGACGCCGGTCCTGCGGGATCTCACCGAGCGTGTGGTCATCGCCTCCAAGGGTCGCTTCGACCGGGCAAGACCGGCGGAGGCGAGAGCAGCCGCCAACCTGCCCGCGATCGGCTCGGCCACGGCCGACGAGTACATGGAGGCGACGACCGACTTGTGGGAGATCCGCCCGGCCTCGGCGACGCGCGTCGGGCACCCCGCTCCGTTTCCCATCGAGTTGCCACAACGGCTGATAGATCTGTACACGTACCGTGGCGACCTCGTTCTGGACCCGTTCATGGGCGCGGGGACGACAGCCGTAGCCGCCGTGCGGACCGGTCGCCACTACGTGGGCTTCGACACCGACGCCGGCTACGTCACCCTGGCTGAACGGCGAGTCGAAACCGAGCGGGCGTGTGGTGGGAGGCACGATGGGTTCCGGCGGTGGGAGGTCTCGATCCCGGCGAAGTCCAACGGAACAGACTCGGGTGACTCGGATCCGCACAGCCGCGCGCTGAGCGAGGGGCGGAGCGCGACTCAGCTGGCGCGTCTCCTGATTCGCGAATCCGGGTTCAACGACATTCGGAAGAGTGTAAGTTGTTGTGACAACGTGAAAGTCACTTACACTGCGACCGATTCGGGGGGGCATCTCTGGCGCTTCGAGGTATCCGGGGGATTCACACAGGTGTCCCAACCCGGATTGGGCCCGCACGAGTCGCTCTGGAAGGCGATAGGGAAAGCGACCATGCTGCAAGTGAGCGATCCCGCTCCCCTCGTTCTGCTGACCACCGGCCTGCCACCCATCGGAACCGCCGGCCATGAAGCACTCGCGGCGGTGACCGGTTCCGGCCGGCCCGTCACCGCGGTCATTGACCTCGGCGAGCCGGGCGGAATCGAGCGCCTCTCCGTCCTGGCAAGAAGCCGATCCTCAGGCGATGAGTGACCTGATCGACTGGGAGCGGAAACGCCCTCGAGTCACCTACGCCCAGATCTACCAACCCGGTGATCCCGGCCGGGTGCTGATCGCGGAGGATGACGAGAGCATCGGCCAGGCCATTGCCCTCCACGTCATCGCGAGGACATCGCCGCGCGAACTCGGCTCGAGTGTCGGCGAGATCCGCGGAGCGCTACTGGAGCGCCGCTGGGCAGACGCCGTCGTCGCCTGGATGGGCGCCACCGGCCACGTCGTCGACTGCTACCCCGATGAGCCGGTGTGGGGATCCGCCCCCGACGACCGGCCCATCGAATTCGAACTTCAATTCACGCCACTGTTCGAAGAGACAGGTGCCTGACGACCGGACGACCGTCACGGAGCTGGCCACCGCGCTGGGCACGACCGGGGCCGGCTCGCTGAAGGAGGCGACGGCCGAACGCCCCGGCAACCTGGCCATCGGCGACGAGTCCTGGGAACGGCTCGAGCGGATCCTGGCCGGCCGAAAGTACTCGGCCATCGCCCTGGCAGCGTTCGCCAACGGGGCGTTCTTCGCCGGTCACCCAGCGGGCCTGGACGGGCGGGCACCAAGACTGATCGAGTGGAGCGGCGACCGGCGGATTCCCGGCGACCAGGCCGTCCCCGCCGACCTGCTCATCGACCGGGTCTACATGATCAGTTGCAAGTACCTGTCGCAGATCCTGCACAACACAGCACCGGCGCGGGTGTTCGAGGAAATTCTCGCCCCGTCACCCCGGGCCAGGCATCCCGACTGGTTCGCCGAAGTGGCGTCGCATCAGCACTTGGCGCTCTATCGCGGCGCGCTGAAGCTGCTCGATCTGGAGGGCATGCCGGACACACCCGGTTGGCTGGACTCGGCGCAGCGCGCGCGACTCCGGGCCGCCTTCCGCGAGCACGGCAGCCGCGGGATGCCCGACGAACTGCGAGCGCCATACGACGCCCTCATCGCCGCCGTGAGCAAGAAGTCGACGGAGACCTGGCAGGAGGCTCTCGGCGAGCCCGCACAGCAGGAGCGCCTGCTGTGGCGGCTGCTGCGCATCTACTCGGCCACTTACTACATCCTGGGCATCGATCGTCGCCGGACGATGCGACTGCGCGTCATGACTCCCTGGGAGTGGCGGCAGGCCTTCGAGTTCCGGTCGTTCAAGGTCTCGGCGGACGGGCGAGGGCAGCCGCGGGTCAACTGGGCGGCGCGCTACCGAGAGCGCGCGGGCGGCCGCCGGGGTGAGGTGCACGGCCATGTGGAGATCCGCTGGAGCCACCGGCCGTTCTGCGGCCCGCCGGAGGCCAAGATCTACTTGGATACCCGCCACGACGAGGTGCCCGGCTACGTCCCGCTGGACGGGCGCAGGCACGGCCCGGGCCACGAACAGCTGCGCTTCCCTCTCGACGGCGGCTGAGCAGCGAAGCGGCGCCGAGGTCGACTCCGGCGTTGCCTACGGGCAGGCGCTGCGCTGGGGCAGTTCGGCGACCTGGGACAGCAGGTCCCGCACCTCGACGGCCCGCACCGCGTAGCCCACTTCCTCGCGGAATCGCGACGTGGCGAAGACCATGCCCACGACGGTGCCATCGGCGTCCAGCACTGCGGCCCCGGAGTCCCCGTAGCCGCCGTCGAAACTCAACTCCAAGCCGCGGCGGGAGACCCGCTCGGTGCGGTAGACGTCCTCGATGTTGACCCGGACGCGGCGCATCACCTCGACCGGCTTGCGAGTGAACTCGCCACCGGCGGCCATCGCCGCCACGACACCGCTGCCACCCGCCGGAGCCAGCGAGGCGTCATCACCGGCGGCGAGGGTGACCGGCTCAGCACTGAGCCCCGGCACCCGCACCGCGGCCACATCCAGGACCGGATCCAGCGCCACCACGAAACCGTTCCGGCTGCGGCCACCGGTATCGGTCACCGCCACCTGGCGTCGCCCGGCGACCGGGTGCGCCGCTGTCACCACGAGGTCATCGGCCACGGCGAACCCGCTGGCGTGCGCCCGGCCGCTGCAGCCGACCGCAGTCACCGTCACGAACGACTCGACCGGGGTGGTCTCCCGAAGAACCCCCCACAGCGTCAACCCCAGCGCCAGCCCGGCCGCGGCAAGCAGGGCCCAATGCAGCGGCCCTCGGGCGCGCGGGCTGCGACCGGTGGCCGGCTCGTCCGGCCTCCCCACCAGCATCGACACGGCTCGACCCTACTTTCGAGCCCGGCGGACAGCTCCGCCAATCCGACACCCATCGCCTCCCGAACGCTGACATTCGAGCGTCATACAGGATAAAGTATCTGTATGACAATGCTCAGCTTCCGGACCGATGAGGAGCAGGTTGCCGGGGCCACCCGCTGGGCGGCAACCCTCGGCATCGACCGGTCAGAACTGCTGCGTGAGGCACTCCGCCGGCACCTCCAGCGACTGGAGGCGAACCAGGACGTTCTGATCTACGAGGAGACGCCCTTGACGGAGGACGAGTTGGCCCTCGAAGAGATCGTCCACTGGGGCCCGAACGAAGACTGGAGCGACTGGGCCGATGCAACGGGGTGAGATTTGGTTCGCCCGCACACCCGGCGGAGATCGGCCCGTTCTGGTGCTCACCCGTGACCCGGTGGCCGACCGGATCGGCGCGGTGGTGTCCGCCGCTCTGACACGCACGCAGCGGGGAACCGCCGCCGAGTTGATCTTGACGGCACGCCGCGACGGCGTACCGCAAGACTGTGTCGTCAACTTCGACACCATCTACACGATCCGACGAGATCACTTTCGCCGCCGTGTCACGACACTCTCGCCGGGACGCATGGCCGATGCTTGCCGGGCGCTCATGGCGGCCACCGGCTGCTGAGATCGGCTGAAGCGCCCGGAGTTGTCAAGCAGAAATAACTAAAATATATTATTAGTTCACTAATAGTGTGACATGTCATCGACGTACCGGTCGCCGAGGCGACAGTCGTCGACTCGTTCAGGAGGCGAGTGCTGTGGCGCAGCCAGCGATGATCGCGATGTTTGTGTGGTTCGGACTTGCGAGTTTCGGCCTGGGCCTGCTCGTCCCGGTCACGAGGAACAGCTGGTATCGCCGGAGATTGGAGCGCGGGCGGGCAGGCCGCGGCGTGGCCGGGGCCGTCACCAGGGATGACATCCGCGGGGAGTTGTGCCGCGATCCGACGGCGATGAGCCTCTTCATGGACGCCGGCACTCCCGAGGACGTTCAGCGATACCTGTTCCTGGAAGCCGAGCGCAGGGCGATCATGCGAAAGCGCAAGCAACTCGCCGACAACGAGAACGACTTCTTCGCCCCACCTCGCCGCCCCGGCCCCGATCCGGGCTTCAGCGGCTGCCGGGGCTAGCTGACCTGGGGATTCGCTACCGGGCTGGCGGAGCTGCCCTTCATTCGCCCGAAAATGCCCTCCTAGACGGCAGGCAGTTGGAAGGCGGGCGCCGGGCGCCGGCCGCTAGCTTGTGCGGGATCCGTCGCCCATCCGGGGGAGAGCCATGCGATCCGGACCCATCGACATTCACGCGCACGTGCTGCCCGAGAACTGCCTCGCCATCCCGACCGCTACCGGCGAGCTGCAGTTGCGTGAGGTGAACGGCGAACTTCACCTGGGGAACCTGTCGCTGTCCATCCGGACGGTGACGATGTACGACATGGACATGATCGTCGCGGACATGGACACCTACGGGCTAGCGGTTCGAGCGATGTCGCCGCCCCCGTTCACGTTCGCTCTGGACGCTCCGGCGGACCGGGCGGCCGCCTTCGTGGCCTCCGTGAACGACGGGCTGGTGGCGATGTGCGAGCAGGCGCCAGACCGGCTGCGGGGACT
>JAPPDX010000068.1 GCA_028824415.1 bacterium
ACTCGGCGGTCAGCGGCGGCGAGATGGAGGCGTGGCTGTACTCGGTGCGCCCGATTCTCAGCGAGCCCGCCTACACGATCCCGCTGCTCTTCACATCCAACGGTTTCGCAGCCGACGGGCTGGGATACGACGGCTACACCAACGCCCGTGTCGACGAGTTGTCGGACGCCATACTCGCCGAGGTTCCCGGAGCAGCCCGCGACGTGTTCATCGCCGAAGTCCAGGAGATCCTGGCCACGGAGTTCCCGTTCGTGCCGCTCGTGGAGACCATCATCCCGTGGGTGTTCCGTGAGGACCTGCAGGGAGCACGGCCCAACCCGACCGGCTTCCTCTATCCGCAAGATCTGGCCATCCCCTAGGAGGTTCAACCATGATCCGTTCCCGACTCCTGCGCGTATCGCTGCTGATCGGCGCCCTGCTCCTTGTCGCCTCGGCGTGCGCCGCCGAGGATGACGACTCGGCGATCACCGACGGCGCCGCAGGCGCCCAGGCGCAGGCCGAGGCGGCCGCCGCCGACGCCTCCGCGGCAAATGCCGAGGCAAGCGCGGCCAAGGCCGAGGCCTCTGCCGCGGCAGCCGAAGCGGGCGCGGCGAATGCCGCGGCCGAAGCTGCCGATGCAGCGGCCGCCGCGGCCGCCGCCCTGGCGGAGGAGGCGATCGCCGCCGCGAATCTGGCGCAGGCCACGGCCGAGGGTAACCAGGAGGCCGTTGCCGCCGCCGAGGCGGCACTAGCCGACGCTCAGGACGCCGCTGCGGCGGCCCAGGCAGAGGCCGCGGCCGCCCAGGAAGAGGCCGCGGCCGCCCAAGCGGAGGCCGCAGCCGCTCAGGCAGAGGCCGCGGCCGCCCAGGCAGAGGCGCAGGCGGCCCTGGAAGAAGCAGCCGCGGCCCAGGCCGAGGCGGAGCAGGCGCGGGCCGCGGCGGAGGAGGCGGCCGCGGAGGCTGAGGCCGCCGCCGCACCACCCCCGCCGCCGCCGGCCGCCGAGCCCGAAGTGTTCGTCATGGCGGTCGCCGCGGTGCCGTCCAACGCCGACTTGGCCGTGACCGAGGGCAAGCCCAGCACCGAGCTCAACCCGATGTTCGCCGGCACCCTCCTGCAGTACGTGAAGCCGGACCCGGGTGCCACCACCTGGCCGAGTCCCGCCGACGTGGAGCCCTACGTGGCCGAATCGGTCACCCCGATCGAGGACGGCTACCGCTTCGTGCTGCGCGACGACGCCGTGAGCCCCTACGGCAACACCATCACCTCCGAGGACGTGCGCTGGTCCTTCGACCGCATCATCGCCAACGACGGCGTCGGTCGCTTCCTGCTGAGCTGGGGCGGCGGCATCGACCTCGAGGGGCCGATCAGGGTCATCGACGACCGCACCTTCGATCTGGTGGTGCTGGACACCAACAACCCGTACTCCCTGGCCGTTCTCACCTACCACCACATGGCTCCGCTGGACAGCGTCGAGGTGCTCTCGCACGCCACCGACGACGACCCGTGGGGTGCCGGGTGGCTGTCCACCAACTCGGCCGGCTTCGGCTCGTACATGCTCGAGTCGATCACGCCCGGCGAGGAGTTGCGCCTCGTGCCGAACCCCAACTGGTGGGGCCCCACGCCCGACATCGACCTGATCGTCGTGCGGGCCATTCCCGACGCGGCGGGCCGGCTGCAGCTCCTGCAGGCGGGCGAGGTGGACTTCGCCGACAAGCTGACCCTGGCGCAGTTCGCCAGCCTCGGCGGCGACCTTCAGGCCATCGCGGCCAAGGGCAACACCACGGTGCCGCTGGTGCTGAACTCCAGCTTCGAGCCGTTCGCCGACGTGCGGGTACGCCAGGCCATCTCCTCGGCGATCGACCGCACCGCCCTGGTGCAGGGCCCGATGCAGGGCTCGGCCAAGGAGGCGCTCTACCAGGTGCTGAGCGAGGTGCCCCAGCCGCCGCCACCGGGCGATCCGGCAGTGCATGATCCCGACCGGGCTCGGGCGCTGCTCGCCGAGGCCGGCTACGGCGACGGCCTGGCGTTCACGATGACGATCAACCCGGTCCGCCCCGGCCCGTTCTCCGAGGACATAGCGGTCCTCATGAAGGCGCAGCTGGCGGAGGTGGGGATCGACATGAGCATCGAGGTCATGGCGTCCTCCGCCGACTTCCAGACGAAGCTGCAGGAGGGTGCGCTGCAGGCCTGGCTCTCGTCGCAGACGCCGGGCATCAGCGACCCGCAGTTCGCCTGGCTGCTGGTGCACCACTCGGCCAAGGCGTTCGAGAACGCCCACGGCTACAACAACCCCCGGATCGACGAACTCATCGACCTGATGGCGTTCACCCAGTACGGACCCGACCGCGACGCCATGGTGCTCGAGGCGCACGAGATCCTCATCGCCGAGGTCCCGTGGGTCCCGCTCATCGAACTCGTCAACCCGATCTCACTCGGGCCCGACGTCGAGTCGTTCCGCATGGACATCTTCCGCCGGATCATCCCGGAGGAACTCGCCAAGAACTGATCCAACCGTCGCCGGACAGAACGACCGCGGGCGGCCCAGCGAGAGCCGCCCGCGGTGTCCGGTGCGCGACAATCCGGGCGGTCGACCGGTGAGTGACGGACAGTGATGTGAGATACCGAACGGGAGCGATAGCCAAGCGCCTGCTCTTCATCCCCGTCGCGGTGTTCATCGTCATCACGCTGGCGTTCGGGCTCGTCAATCTCACGCCGGGTGATCCGGCCCTGGTGATCGCCGGCGACCTCGCCTCCGACGAGCACGTCGCCGAGATCCGCGCCGAGCTGGGCACCGACAAGCCGCTGCCCCAGCGCTACGCCGCCTACGTCCGGGAACTGTTCACCGAGCGCAGCCTGGGCACCTCGTTCTTCACCAAACGCCCCATCTGGGACGAGATCACCCAGCGATTCCCCGACACCCTCGAGTTGGTGGTCCTAGGGCTGCTCGGCGCGGTGCTCTACGGCAGCCTGCTGGGCACGCTCAGCTCCTACTTCCGCCGCCGGTGGCCCGACACCCTCTCGAGAACCAGCGTCACGATCACCCAGTCGATCCCCGACTTCTTCATGGGCCTGCTGCTGATCTACGTGATCTTCTACATCATCGGCTGGGCGCCCGCGCCCGTCGGACGGATCGGGCTGCTCGACCGCCCGCCGGACCGGGTCACCGGCGCGGTGATCCTCGACACGCTCATCGCCCGCGACTGGGGACTGCTGAAGACGGCGTTCCACCACGCCATGTTGCCGGTGGTGACGCTGGCGCTGTTCTACTCGTCGCACTTCGCCAAGACCTCGAGGGCGGTGCTGTCGCGGGCGCTGAACTCCGACCAGGTGGAGTTCGCCCGCGCGTGCGGGCTGTCGGAGCTGCGGGTCGTGGGTTACGCCTTCCGGGAGGCCCGCACTCCCGTCGTCACCTACATCGGCATCCTCTTCGCCGCACTGTTCGGCGGGGCAGCCATCGTCGAGACGGTGTTCGCCTGGGGCGGGCTCGGCCAGTGGGCGATCGACGCGATGCTGAAGCTGGACGTGCCCGCCATCCAGGGGTTCATCCTCGTGGTGGGCCTGCTGACCCTACTCGTCTACCTGTTGCTGGACCTCATCGTGGTCGCCCTGGATCCGAGGGTGTCCTATGAGTAGGGCGCGTCTCGTCCTGGCCCGGGCCCTGCCGCAGCGCGCCACGGAGCCCTCCGAAGGCGGCCGCGCCGGCCGCGCTCTTCGTGCCCTCGGCAAGGGCGCTCTCACCCACAAGGGGCTGACCATCGGTTTCGTGGTGATCCTGCTGATCCTGCTCGCCGGGTTCTTCGCGCCACTCCCCCACGATCCGATCCAGCCGAACCCCGAGAGCACGCTGCAGTCGCCCGACGGGGAGTTCTGGTTCGGGACCGACCGCTTCGGCTTCGACGTGTTCTCACGCGTGTTCGCCTCGGCTCGACTCGACCTTCCGATCGCCCTCGCCGGCACGCTGCTGTCGATCGCCGTCGGCATCCCCTTGGGGTTGGCGGCTTCGAACAAGTCCCGCTGGTCGGAGAGGATCATGCGCGGCCTGGACATGTTCCAGTCGTTCCCGCTGCTGGTGCTGGCGTTCGCCATCGTGGCGCTCACCGGCAACACCCTGCAAAACATCATCTTCGCCATCGCCCTGGTCAACGTGCCGCGCTTCATCCGCCTGGTCCGCAGCGAGGCGCTGGTGCTGCGGGAGAGCCGCTTCATCGAGGCGGCGACGGCCATCGGCGCCAGCCGCACCCGCGTGATGCTGCGCCACGTGATGCCCAACACGATGGGCATCGTGCTGGCCCAGGCGTCGCTGGCCGCCGCCCACGCGATCATCGTGATCGCCGGGTTGAGCTTCCTGGGCATCGGCATCACGCCTCCCGACGCCTCCTGGGGCGTCATGATCCGGGTGGGGTCCCAGAACATCGCCACCGGCCAGTGGTGGGTGTCGTTCTTCCCCGGTGCGATGGTGTTCGTGACGATCGTCGCCTTCAACATGGTGGCCGACGGCGTGACCCGCCTCATCGGGCGGGCCGAGGACTGAGCGCCGTGACCGCTGCCGCCGCGCCCCCGACCGCCTCACTGCTGGAGGTGACCGACCTCCGCGTCCAGTTCCGCAGCCGGCGCCGCACGGTGCACGCCGTCAACGGCGTGTCGTTCGCCATCGACGAGGGCGAGACGGTGGGCCTGGTTGGCGAGACGGGCTGCGGAAAATCCGCCACCGTGCGGGCGATCATCGGCCTGTTGAAGTCGCCGGGGCGCGTCACCGCGGGATCGGTTCGCCTCGAGGGGACCGATCTCGTCGGACTCCACCCCCGCCAGCTCCGCCAGATCAGGGGGGCGAGCATCGGGTTCGTCCCGCAGAACCCGTTCGGCGCCCTCAACCCCGTGCTGCGGATCGAGCGCCAGTTCCGCAACGTCATCCGGGCGCACGGCCGCGGCCGGCGCGCCGAGATCCGCAGCACGGCACTGGACATGCTGGACGCGGTGGGGATCGCCGATCCGGAGCGCGTCCTGCGGGGCTACGCCCACGAGTTGAGCGGCGGCATGGCGCAGCGGGTCGTGATCGCGCTCGCCATGGTCCTGAACCCGCGGCTGGTCGTGGCCGACGAGCCGACGACCGGCCTCGACCTCACGATCCAGCGCCAGATCCTGGACCTGATCCGCGACCTGGCCGAGACCGAGGGGCGCTCGATGCTGCTGGTCACACATGACGTCGGCGTGGTGGCGCAGTACTGCAGCCGGGTCCTGGTGATGTACGCCGGGCAGGTGGTCGAAGCGGGTCCGGTGCGGCGGGTGCTGACCGAACCCGCCCACCCGTACACCGAGGCGCTGCTCGCCGCAGTGCCCCGGCGCGGCGAACGCCTGGTGGGCGCCCAGGGCACCGTGCCGACACTGCTGGAGCTGCCGCCGGGATGCTTCTACTACGACCGCTGCCAGTACCGCTCCGACCCGCGCTGCGCCACCGAGGCGCCGAGCCTGCGAGAAGTGGGCCCCGGACACTGGGCGGCGGTCCACTACGACAAGGGCGCCGGGAGTACATGATGGCGCTCGTCACGCTCAGCGAGGTGCGCAAGACGTTCCGGCGCGGCCGCAGCGAGGTGCATGCCGTCAACGGCGTGGATCTGCACATCGAGGCGGGCGAGACGCTGGCGCTGATCGGCGAGAGCGGCTCAGGCAAGTCCACCGTGGGTCGCCTGGCATTGGGCCTCATCCAGCCCGACGAGGGCCACGTCACCGTGGACGGGATGCAGTTGGACGGGCTGGACCGCAAGACGCTGCAGGCGGCCCGGCAGAACATGACCATCGTGTTCCAGGAACCCTTCCAGTCCCTCGACCCGCTCATGAGCGTCGGGCGGATCATCGAGGAGCCGCTGGTCATCCACGAGCCCTCCCTGACTCCCGCCGAGCGCCGCGAGCGGGTGACCGACACCATGCAACGGGTGATCCTGGACCCGGGCCTCTACGAACGCCGGCCCCGCGAGCTCAGCGGGGGGCAGCAGCAGCGGGTCGGCGTGGCACGCGCCATCGTCACGGGCCCCAAGTTCGTGGTCCTGGACGAACCCACGTCGTCACTCGACCTGTCGGTGCAGGCGGGAATCCTGGAGTTGCTGGCGAACCTGCAACGGGACCTGGGCCTCGCCTACCTGTTCATCTCCCACGACATCGGCACCGTCGACTACTTCTCGGACCGTGTGGCCGTCATGTATCTCGGCCAGGTGGTGGAGACCGGCCCCAAGGCCGCGGTGCTGGACACGCCGCGGCATCCCTACACCGAGGCCCTCCTGTCGGCGGCGCTGCCGGCCGACCCCACCGAGCAGCCACCCCACATCGCGCTGACCGGCGACATCCCCAGCCCCACCCAGCTACCGGAGGGCTGTTTCTTCTACAGCCGCTGCAACTACCGCGGCGACCCCCGCTGCGCCACCGAGAATCCACCCCTGCGCCAAGTCGGCCCCAACCACTGGGCCGCCACCTTCTGCGACGTCGGCTCGACGCCCGTCTCGCTCTGATCAGAGGGCTCGGCCGAGTTTCTCGCCCTCGTAGATCGCCTCGGCGACCGATCGGGGAGCCACTGCGTCGCCGATGCAGTGGGTGGGGATCGTGCCTGCGGCCTGCAGCTGCCGGAACAGGGCGTCCTGCGGGCTGCGCATCATCGAGAGCACGACCGTGTCGACGCCGTCAACGTGCCTCGGGCGGCGGGTGAGGGTCTCGTAGATGTCGACCCGGTGCCCGTCTATGGACTCGATGAAGTGGTTGGGCGAGAGGCGGACGTCGAGCCTCGCCAGGCGCGGGAGCAGCCAGGGGAGGTCCTGGGTGCCCGCGACCAATTCGCCGATGACGGGGAACCGGCTGAGTACCTCGACCTCGACTCCCCCCTCGCCCAGGACCTCCGCCAGACCCAGCGGCAGGTAGGTGCCGGTGTCGTCGAGGATCAGAACCTTGGCGCCCAGTGCCTCGGGGTCGTCGAGTGCGGCCAGGGTCGCGGTTGCGACGTCCAATACGTGGTCCCCGTCGGCGCCCGGCATCATCTCCCGATCGGGGCGGGCGGCTGAGAATCCCGTGCGATCCCACGTCGAGCCGGTGGCGCAGACGACCGCTTCGGGGGCGCCGGCAGACAGCGACTCGGCCGTTGCCGTCTCACCGAGACGGACCTCGACACCGTTCATCTCCAGCACGGTTGCCAGATCGTCGACGACCATCTGCCAGTTGCCTCGGGTGGGCAGCCGCCGGAGCAGGTCCAGATGGCCGCCGAGCCTCGGCCGGCGCTCGATGAGCGTGACCTCGTGGCCGCGCCTGGCCGCAACCCCTACCGCCCTCATGCCGGCCGGCCCGCCGCCCACGACAGTGATCCGTTTCGGCTCGGCGGCCCGACGGAGTGTGCCCTCACCCCATTCGCGCTCGCGGCCGGTGGCCGGGTTGACGACACAGGTGACCTGCCGTCCCTTGGCGGGCGCGGCCATGCACTCGTTCGTCCCGGCGCAGCGCACGATCTCCCGCTCGCGGCCCTCCCTCGTCTTGGTCACCAGGAACGGGTCGGCGAGGTGGGCGCGCACCATCGCCACCATGTCGGCGGCCCCGTCGGCGAGCACCCGCTCGGCGGTGGCCAGGTCCAGTACGCGACCCGCCACGAACACCTTGGCCCGGTCACCCACCACCGCCTTGGCGCGCTTGGCGTACGGCGCCATGAATGCTTCCGGAGCCGAGCCCATCGGCGGGACCGTGCGGTGCAGCGAGTACCAGCTCCCGCACGAGATGCTGAAGTAGTCGAATAGGCCGGTGGCGGCGAGGACCTCCAAGGCCTCCTCGGCCAGCTCGGGGGTCACGCCGGCGCCGCCGATGAACTCGTCGAAGGAGAGCCGCAACCCCACGGTCATGGCGTCGCCGACGCGCCGGCGGATCGCCTCGGCCGCTTCGATGGAGAAGCGGCAGCGATTGGCCACCGACCCGCCGTAGGCGTCGGTGCGCTTGTTGAAGGCGGGGCTGATGAACTGCATCCCGAGGTAGCCGTGCGCGGCGTGGATCTCCACGCCGTCGATGCCGGCCTCGGCCAGGTTGGCGGCCGACTGCCCGTAGTCGCCGGTCAGCTCCTCGATGTCGGATCGTTGCAGCGCCACCGGGGTCTCGTTCATGATCGGCGACGGCACCCGCGACGGGCCCCGCACCGGGTGCCAGTTGTCGGTCCAGGCCCGCCCGACGTCGTTGACGCCGCCGGTGCTGAGCTGCACGAAGATCCGGCAGTCGTGGGCGTGCACCGCCTCGGCAAGCCGGGTGAACGCGGGGATCGTGCGCTGCTGGTAGGCGGTGAGCCGCCAGCCCGACGTGGCCCCGCCGGGTTGCGCGCCGCTGAGATGGCGGCTGGCGGAGGTGGCCTCGACCCCCACGAGCGCCGCGCCTCCCCTGGCCCGCTCGGCGAAGTAGGCGATCATGCGGTCGCCCGGCGCGTGGTTCTCGCCGTAGGCCTGCCCGTGCGGCGCGACCATGATGCGGTGCCTCACAGCCGTTGACCCGATTTGCAGCGGCCGCCAGATCAGCTCGAGGTCAGCCATCTCAGAGCTCTCGACCGAGCTTCTCGCCCTCATAGGTGGCGTCGGACGTGGTGCGCGGCGAGACGGCATCGCCGATGCGATGCAGCGAGTGCTCCCCGTTCGCCCGCAGTTCGCCGTAGAGCTCGTCGCGGGGACTGCGCATCATCGCCAGCACCACCGTGTCGACATCATCCACGAGGCGGGTCCGGCGATTCCAGGTGGTGTAGATCTCGACCTGCGGGCCACGGATCTCCTCGACGAAGTGGTTCGGCGTAAGCGTCACCCCGGCGTCGGCCAGCCGCGGCAGCATCCACGGCAGTTCCAGCGTCTCCACCAGGTGCTGCCCGATGACGGCGAAACGGCTGACGACCTCCACATCCACACCGGCATTGCCCAGGATTTCCGCCAGCCCGAGCGGCAGGTAGGCGCCGCAGTCGTCGAGGATGATGACCTTGCGGCCCAGCGCCGCCGGATCGTCGAGCGCCCGCCGCACCGCGGTCGCCACGTCCAGTACCCCGCCGTCGTCCGCTCCGGGGATCCCGGCGCGGTCGGCCCGCCCGCCGGAGAGCCCGCTTCGATCCCATACCGAACCCGTGGCGCAGACGATCTCATCGAATCGCCCGCCGCCGATGCCCGCCGCCGTGGCCGCGGCGCCGAGCCGCACCTCCACATCGTTCGCCTCGACGACCGTCACCAGATTGTCGATCATCTTCTGCCAGTCGCCACGGGTGGGGAGGCGCTTCAGCAGATCCAGATGCCCGCCCACGTCCGTGTTCTCCTCATACAGCGTGACCTGATGGCCCCGCCGGGCCGCCACGCCGGCCACCCGCAGGCCCGCCGGGCCCGCGCCGACCACGGCGATCCGCTTGGCCACCGCGGCGGGCTGCAGCGTCCCCTCGCCCCAGCGCTGCTCCCTGCCCACCGCCGGGTTCATCACGCAGTGCATCCGCCGACCGCGGAACCCGGTGGCGAGGCACTCGTTGGCACCGACGCACCGCACCACCTCGCTCTCCCGACCCTCGAGCGTCTTGGCGATCAGGAACGGGTCGGCCATGTGGGCGCGCACCATCGCCACCATGTCGGCGGCGCCGGAGGAGACGACCCGCTCGGCGGTGTCGAGATCCAGGATGCGGCCGGCCAGGAAGATCTTCGCCCGGTCGCCAACGACCTGCTTGGCGCGCTTCCCGTAGTCCACCAGGAAGGCCTGCGGCACCGAGCCCATGGCCGGCACGGCGTAGTGGAAGCTGTGGTAGCTGCCACTGGAGATGCTGAAGAAGTCGTAGAAGCCCGTTTCGGCGAAGATGTCCAGGTACTCCTCGGCCAGCTCGGGGGTGACGCCGGCGTCGCCGATGTACTCGTCGAAGGAGAACCGCATACCGACCGTGTAGTCGTCGCCGACCTGCGCGCGGATGCTCTCGCCCATCTCGACCAGGAGCTGCGCGTTGTGGCGCGGCGAGCCGCCGTAGCGGTCAGTGCGCTTGTTGAACGCCGGGCTCAGGAACTGCATCGGCAGGTAGCCGTGCGCGGCATGCACCTCGACACCGTCGATCCCGGCGCGCTTCATGTTGGCGGCCGAGCGGCCGTAGTCCTCGACGAGTTCGTCGATGTACTCCTGGTCCATCTCCCAGGGGATCTCGGTGCCCCCGGGTGACGGCACGCGCGAGGGCCCCCGCACCGGGTACCAGTCGTCGAAGTCGATGCGGGCGCCCTGGTTCACGCCGAACGTGCTGAACTCCATGAAGATCTTGCAGTCGTGGGCGTGCAGCGCCTCGGCGAGCCGGGCGAACGCCGGGATCACCCGCTCCTCCCAGGCGGTGAGGCGCCACCCCGACGGCCCGGACTCGGCGCTGGCCCGGGCGAGGCGCCGGCTCACCGACGTCGACTCACCATCGACCAGCGCTACACCACCCTTGGCCCGCTCCACGTAGTAGGCGATCATGCGGTCGGTGGGCTGGTTGTCGTCGCCGTACGCCTGGCGGTGGGGCGACAGCATGATCCGGTTCTTCACGGTGGTGGCACCGATCTGCAGCGGCGTCCAGAGCAGGCCGTCCGGTGTCATCGGGTCCGCCGCCACGCGGGCAACGCTAGCTGTTGGGTCCTGCCGTGGCCGCTGACCGGCGGTGGTCGCGGCGACCCGCCGGCCGCGGCAGGCGGTGCCTGAACGGTGGTTGGGCGCAATGCTCCGGCACGCTCCACAGATGTGCTCGGCCCCGAGACTCGGCGCGCCGGGCGCATATCGTGGAGCGATGGCCGACTGGGCGCACGCAGGTGCCGCACGACTCGTAGCCGCACTCAAGGCCGGCGAGGTGTCGAGCCGGGAGTTGCTGGATCTCTACCTGAGCCGGATCGAGGCGGCCGATCCGGCTCTGAATGCCGTGGTCGCCCTCGACACCGAGCGTGCACACCGGCTGGCCGCCGAGGCCGACGAGGCGACGGCCCGCGGCGAAGTGGCCGGGCCGCTGCACGGATTGCCGATCACGATCAAGGACACCATCGAGACCGAGGGGCTGCGCACGACGGCGGGGGCGCCCTGGCTGGGCGGGCACGTTCCGGACCGGGACGCCACCGCCGTCGCCCGCCTGAAGGCCGCCGGGGCCATTGTGTTCGGCAAGACGAACTGCCCTCTCCTCGGCGGCGACGCCCAGAGCGAGAACGTGGTCTTCGGCACGACCGGCAACCCGTGGAACACCGACCGGTCACCGGGCGGTTCGTCGGGTGGATCGGCCGCAGCGCTCGCCGCTGGGCAGACGGCGCTGGAACTCGGCAGTGACATCGGGGGCTCGGTCCGGAACCCGGCCCACTACTGCGGCATCTACGGGCACAAGCCCAGCTTCGGCGTCATCCCGACCCGCGGGCACATCCCCCCGCCACCGGGCGCGCTGAGCCCCGTAGACCTCGCCGTCGTCGGGCCGCTTGGGCGCGCCGCGGAGGATCTGGCGCTGGCAATGGCCGTACTCGCCGGCCCCGACGAGGCCGAAGGCACCGCCTGGCACCTGGAGCTGCCGCCGCCGCAAGGGAGGGCACTTGCCGACTACCGCGTCGCAGTGTGGCTGGAGGATCCGGCGTGCCCGGTCGATAGCGCCGTGGGCGCCGTCCTCAGCGATGCCGTCGACGCGCTGGCCCGCACGGGCGCTGCGATCGACGCGCGGCTGCGGCCCGACTTCACGCTCGCCGAGGCCCACCGCACCTACCAACGCCTGCTCTACGCGGCCACGACCGCGGGCCTTGCCAACCGGGTCTACGGCACCCTCCTGGCGAAGGCCGAGGAACTGGAGCCCGACGATGACGGGCGCAGCGCCCGCTACCTGCGCGACGGCACTTCCCGGCACCGGGACTGGCTCGCCGCCGACGAGGAACGCGCCCACTACCGGGAACGATGGCGCGAGTTCTTCAGGGACTGCGACATCCTGCTGTGCCCGACGGTATCGACGACGGCGATCCGCCACGACCACTCCAACATCAACCGCAGGACGATCACGGTCGACGGTGAGACCCGCGACTACTGGGACCAGATCATCTGGCCGGGAATGGCCAGCATGGCCGGCCTGCCGGCCACCGTCGCCCCGGTTGGGCGGGCGTCCGACGGGCTGCCGGTGGGTGTCCAGATCATGGGCCCGTACCTCGAGGACGCCAGCACCATCGACTTCGCCCGGCGGCTCGGCGAGGTGGTCGGCGGCTACGAGCCACCCCCAGCGTTCGCATGACAGAGGGCGGGGCGTCACATCCCAGCGGTCTTTCCCGGCACTTCGCCAGCGCTGCGGGCCGGGAGTTCCACTACCTGCGCACCGGATCGGGGCCGGTCGCGGTTCTGCTACCCGCGTTCCCGTGGTCGGCCGGATCGCTGTCGCCCCTCGCGGAGGCACTTGCCGCCGAGTTCACGGTCGTCGTGATGGATCTCCCCGGCTGTGGCAACTCGCACTCCCTGGGCGGCTCCCCCACCCTCGGTGACTACGCCGGCGCCGTGGCGGGGAATCTTGGCGCCCTGGGCATCGACCGCTGCCATCTCTACGGCACCGGTACGGGGGCACAGGTCGCCCTGGAGGTCGCGGTCCGTCACCCCGAGCGGGTCGCCGACGTGGTCCTCGACCAACTCCCACTCCTGGAGGATTCCCAGCGAAGCGAGCTTGCCGAGAGGTTCTGCCCCCGGTTCGACCCGTCGTGGGACGGGGCCCACATCGCCGCCATCTGGTGGTGGTGCCGCGAGCAGTCCCTGTTCCGGCCGTGGTACCGGCCGGCGGCCGAGACACGCCTGGACGCCGACGAGTCGCCGCCGGACGTGCTGCAACGCCGCGCCGCCGACGTGCTCCGCGCCGGCGATCGCTACGGCGACGGGCTCCGGGCCGCGTTCGCCCACTCACCGGCCAACTCGCTGAGCCGGCTCGAGGTTCCATGGACTCTGGTCACGTCGCCCGCCGACCCGCTCACGCCGCCCGGCGGGCGTATTCCGGCGCCCGGCCCGCACGGAACGCTGATCGACCTGCCGCCTGGCCCGGACCGGTCGCTGCAGTTGCGCGAACTCTTCGATGCCAACGGCGGTGCCGATCGCTCGCTGCAGACCCCAGCGCGAACACCCGACGCGGGAGCCATCGAACGTGGCTACCTGACGACCACCAGCGGCCAACTGCTGATGCGCCGGATCGCCGGCAGCGGCCGGCCACTCGTGATGCTTCACGCCTCGCCGACATCGTCGGCACTGCTGGAGCCCCTGATGCAGAAACTGGCCACAGGCCGTCCCGTGATCGCCTTCGACACGGCCGGCAACGGTGACTCCGACCCGCCCGTCGGCGAGGGCCCGTTCAACATCGGGGATTTCGCGGCCATCGTCAACGACGCGCTGGACGTCCTGGAGATGGGCGAAATAGACCTCTACGGCACGCACACCGGCGCACTGATCGCCAC
This sequence comes from bacterium, assembly GCA_028824415.1. Lineage (GTDB taxonomy): Bacteria > Actinomycetota > Acidimicrobiia > Acidimicrobiales > CATQHL01 > VXNF01. The sequence goes on from JAPPDX010000068.1 coordinate 13,395, forward strand.
CGAAGTCGCCCTCACCCGCCGAGGGATCCACCGGCTGATCCTCGAAGGGGTCACCCTGTTCGACGATGGCGATCGCCCCGACCTCCTGCCCCGCCCCGAGCTGCTGGCCAACTACCTCCCCACCTTCGAGCCGACCTGGGACGGCACGCACCTGGCGGCCGCGTGGCACTTCCGCCGGGCGTTCACCACCTACTGGCCGTGGTTCCGGCGCACCCGCGACGGCATCCGCTGGGTCCCGATGATGGAGCTCGCCGCCTTCCACCGCGCCTTCGTCGAGGTCGCCAAGCGCCTCGACACCTACCACCTCCCCTACCGGGCGGCCCTGGCCTACCCCACCGCCGACCGCCTCGGTCGAATCGAGGTGCCGACACTGATCGCCGCGCATCCCGACGACCCGCTCCAAGCCCACAGCCCCGAGGCTGCAGGCCTCGTCCCCGACGGCCGCTGGGACACCCTCCCCGACGACATCACCGGCGTGGCGCATCTCTACGAGAACTTCCTCAGCGATCGCTGAGTTCTTCGGCCACAGCGGAGCGAGTCCCGGCAGTCGAATGGCAAGCAACCGACCGGCGCTACCTCTCAGAGGACTCCATGAGCCAGCTCTACCCCCAGCGGGATAGCCTCGCCGCAACCGAGTTCACAGCCGGCAACCAGTCACCGCGGCTCGACCTCAAAGCCCATCGGACGCCCCCGCGGCCCGCTGTGAGAGGAGCGGAACGTGACGACACCGACGAACGCGAAGCAACCCTTCATGCCGCCGCGTTGGTTCGTTCGCCTTGCTTGGCGGATTCATAGTGGTCTGTACCGCCTCACGAGAAGGCGGAAGGGCCTCCGTCCACCAAGGCCCAATCAGTATGGCTTGATGCACTTGACAGCGATTGGGCGCCGCTCGGGGCGCGAACGCCCGGTGATGCTCGCCTATGTCGAGGATGGCCCGAACCTGGTCACCCTCGCCATGAACGGCTGGGACCCCGCTGAGCCGGCGTGGTGGCTGAACCTCCAGGCCACCCCCGAGGCCCACGTCGCGCTGGTCGACGGCGAACGTGACGTGGTCGCACGGGTGGCGACGGACGAGGAGCGACAACGCCTCTGGCAACGATGGGCCGAGGTGAACAAGAAGCTCGACGCATTCGCTGAGCGCCGTCCGAACGGGACAGCCGTCGTCGTCCTGGAGCCCGCCAAGTCACCCACCTAGCTACGACCTGCCGCCCTTGGTTGCCCGACGACGAGCTTTCCTGCGTCCGGCAAACGACACGGAAGTCCCGAGCGCGTAAGGTGTCCGGCGATTTCCATTCGCCTGGAGGGGAGTGCAGGATGAGGCAACGGAGATTCGGTTACCGGTTGGTCGCGCTCGCGGCCGCGGTCGCGCTGCTCGCAGTGGCGTGCGCCGAGGACGGCACGGACGAGGCCGCGGCGGCTTCCTCCGCCGCCTCGGGCGCATTGTCCGAGGCGCAGACCGCTCGCTCGGAGGCATCGGCGGCGAACAGCGCGGCGTCGGCCGCAGATGCCGCCGCAGCCGCCGCGGATGCCACGGCCGACGCCGCCGCGGCGCGGGCCGAGGAGGCCATAGCAGCCGCCGAGTTGGCCGTCGCCACGGCCGAAGGCAACGAGGAGGCGGTCGCCGCCGCGGAGGCGGCACTGGCCGACGCGCAGGAAGCGGCAGCGGCCGCGCAGGCCGAGGCGGCCAACGCTCAGGCCGAGGCGGCCGCTGCCCAGGCGGAAGCCGCGGCCGCGCAGGCCGAGGCGCAGGAGGCCGCCGCAGCCGCCGCTGAAGCCGCCGCGGAAGCCGAGGCGGCCGCGGCAGCGCCTCCCCCGCCCGCACCGGAGCCACCACCTCCGCCACCTCCCCCCGAGCCGGAGCCCGGGCCGGTCACGTTCACGATGATCTTCCCGGCGGTGCCGTCGAACGTGGACCCGGCGGTGTACCAGGGCCGGCCGACCGGTGAGACGACGCAGAGCGTGGTCAGCACGCTCGTCCGCTACGTGCCGCTGGCCGAGGGGGCGACCGCGCTGCAGGGACCGGCCGACCTGCAGCCCGAACTCGCCGAGTCGTGGACGCAGGAGGACAGCGGCAGCTACGTGTTCACGCTGCGCGAGGCGCTCAGCCCGGCGGGCAACCAGGCGACCTCCGCGGACGTGCTCTGGACGTTCCAGCGCGGGCTCGAAACCGACTTCATCACGCCGTTCCTGCTGAGCGTCGGCGGCATCGACCGCGAGAACCCCATCGAGGTGATCGACGACCGCACCTTCCGGCTCGTGGCGCCGTCGGCCAACTCGCTGACGCTGCCGGTCCTCACGTGGTACGGCATGGGCATCCTCGACAGCGTCGAGGCGCAGAGCCACGCCACCGACGAGGACCCGTGGGCACAGGAGTGGATGGCCACCAACTCGGCCAGCTACGGCGCCTACCAGGTGGAGTCCATGATCCCCGGCGAGGAGATCCGGCTCACCAAGAACCCGAACTACTGGAACGCGGGCGCGGTGGCCGTGGAGAACGTCGTCATGCGTGCGGTGCCCGACCCGGGCAGCCGGATGCTGCTGGTCGGAGCGGGCGAGGTGGACTTCGTGGGCGGCCTGACGTTCGACCTGTTCCAGAGCGTCGTCGCCTCGGCAGGCGACGGCATCGATCCCATCGCCGGGCTGGACGTGAACCTGGACAAGCTGTCGCTCAACACCCGCTTCGCACCGTTCGACGACGTGCGGGTGCGTCAGGCCATCTCGCTGGCCCTCGACCGTGACGCCCTCATCGCGGGGGCGTACGCCGGTCTCGGCAACCCCGGGCTCTACCCGATCTCCACGGCGATCCCGCAGCCCGATCCGCCCACCGACGTGGCGGCCCGCTACGACCCGGACGCGGCACGGGCGCTGCTCGCCGAGGCGGGACTGGCCGACGGCTTCGAATTCACGCTGTCGATCAACCCCAGCTCGGGTCCGGGACCGTACGCCGAGCAGGTCGCCGTGTTGATCCAGGATCAGCTGCGCGATGTGGGCATCGGCGTCAGCATCGACCTGATCTCCTCGCCCGCCGACTTCAACACCGCAACCCGCGGCGGCGAGCTGGACGCCTGGCTGTTCGGCACCCGTCCGCTGGTGAACGACGTGGCCTACTTCCTGCTGCTGGCCGTCGGACCGATGTCGGTCAAGCTCGAGGGCTACGGAAGCGAGGCTGTCGACGACCTGCTCGGCCGGATCGTGGCCGAGCCCCTCGGACCGGCCCGGGACGCCCTGCTGTCGGAGATGCAGTCGCTGCTGGCCTCGGACGTGCCGTACGTGCCGCTGGTCGAGACCGTGCTGCCGTGGGTGCATCTCGGAGAGTTCGGCGGGATCGCACCCAACCCGCTCGGCGCCCTCTACCTGCAGGACGTCACCCCGTGACACAGGCGGCACACCGCCGGGCGGACTGAGCCGCTCCGCCCGGCCCGTGCCATGACAGCGGCTGCGCTGCGCAGCACGCTCGGCGACGGCAACAGCAGGCTGGTTGTCAGCGCCTACGACGCGCTGACCGCCCGCGTGGCCGAGGCCGCTGGGTTCGAGATCCTGCATGTCACAGGCTTCGGATCGGCGGCCGCGATCACCGGCGGTCCCGACATCGGCCTCGTGACCATGACGGAGATGGTCGAGACCACGCGCCGGATCTGCGACGCCGTCGAGCGTCCGGTGATCGCCGACGCCGACTGCGGCTACGGCAACCCGCTCAACGTGATGCGCACCGTGCGGGCACTGGAGGCGGCCGGAGCAGCGGGATTGCACCTCGAGGACCAGGTCACACCCAAGCGCTGCGGCCACATGGCTGGCAAGGCCGTGATCCCCACCGCCGAGATGGTCGCCAAGGTCGCCGCGGCGGTCGACGCCCGTGACGACCCGGACTTCGTGATAATCGCCCGCACCGACGCCCGGGCTCCCGAGGGACTCGACGCCGCCCTCGAGCGGGCGCACGCCTACTCCGCCGCGGGCGCCGACGTGCTCTTCGTGGAGGCACCCGAGTCGCGCGACGAGATCCGACGCATCGCCGGCGAGCTGTCGGGGCCGCAGCTGTTCAACTGGGCCTATGAGGGCAGAACCCCGCACGTCTCCCGTCGCTGGCTGGAGGAGTTGGGCTTCGCCTGGATCCTCTTCGCCGACGTGGCGCTGGCGGTTCACCGAGCCGCAGCAGGGTTCTACGAGCGACTCGCGGAGATCGACTCACCCGATGAGTTGCGCGACCTCCTCACCGGATTCGACGCCTTCAACGAATTCGTCGGGCTGGGCGAATGGCGACGCTCGGAACGCCGGTACGCCGCACCGACCGATGAGTGAGAAGATGCGAACCGTCATGGAGGACAAGCACCGGATCTACGAGCAGGCCGAACTCGGTGGCCGCGTCGGCTTCGGCGAGCACGCTGCCGTCGTGGTCGTGGACTTCCAGCGCTGCTTCGTCGATCCGTCCATCCCGGGTGGGGGCGACT
>JAPPDX010000088.1 GCA_028824415.1 bacterium
GACCAGATCTTCGGGCGGGAGTGCTTCGTCAACGAGATCATCTGGGCCTACGACTACGGCGGCCGCTCGAAGCGGCGCTGGCCGGCCAAGCACGACACGATCCTGGTGTACGCCCGCCACTCCGACGAGTACTTCTTCGACCAGGACGCCGTCGAGCGCATCCCCTATATGGCTCCCGGACTCGTCTCGGAGGAGAAAGCGGCCCAGGGCAAGCTGCCGACCGACGTCTGGTGGCACACCATCGTGACGACCAGCGGAAAGGAGCGAACCGGCTACGCCACCCAGAAGCCCGAAGGAATCCTGCGGAGGATCCTGAGCGCCTCCTCGCAGGAGGGTGACCGGGTCCTCGACTTCTTCGCCGGGTCGGGCACGACAGGCGCGGTGGCCCAGGACATGAACCGCCGCTTCGTGCTGATCGACGACAACGCCGAGGCGATCGCCGTGATGGCCCGCCGCCTCGGGAACTCAGGCGTGCACTACGTGGATGCGGCGCTCAACCCGCTGCGGGCGGTCTCGGCGCTCTAGAGACTGCCGCAGCATGTCCCTCAGCGCCGGCGGAGGTCCTCGAGAGTGTCGATGTCGGCGGGATCACCCGGGCAGCGCACCTCCCGGACCATCTCGGGATGGCGGCGCATGAGCTGGCGGGCACCCTCGTCGCCGTCGAGCGGCAGCAGCGGCCAGACCGAGGCGTCGAGCTTCACGGGTGGGCGCCGGCGGGAGCCGTACAGGGCGGTGACGATGGGTCCGGGCGCCGCGGCGACACGCCGCCAGGCCTCGGCGCCCACGAGGGGCTGGTCGGCCACCGCCACCACGACCGCGGCGTGCCCGTCCATCTCGGCGGTTCGCACACCGGCCTGCAACGACCATGCCTGGCCGCGCCGCCACTCGTGGTTCATCACGATGGTCACCTCGGGCGGCAGCAGGTCGCTGAGGTCCTCCGCCCCGAGCACCACGTAGACGGCGTCCAGGGACGCCTCGAGGGCGGCGTCGACGGCCCACCGCACCAGCGACCGGCCGCGGAACTCGGCCCGCAGCTTGTGGACGGGACCGGCGAAACGCGAGCCCTCCCCGGCGGCAAGCACCACCCCGGCGATGCCACCGCGCCGGTCAGCCACCACAACAGGGGCCCCGGCCGCACTCAGCGATGAATCGGGCCGGCGCTGTCCCGGAGCGACGGGGCCGCCCGGCCGGCGCGGACCGCGATGATCTCCGCCACGATGGACACCGCCGTCTCCTCTGGCGTGCGACCCCCGATGTCCAGGCCGATCGGGGCCATGAGCCTGGCCAGCCCGTCCTCGTCCACCCCGACCTCGCGGAGACGTTCGACCCGCTTGGCGTGCGTGCGGCGGCTGCCCATCACACCGATGTAGCCCACGTCGGTCTGCAGGGCGCGCACGACCGCCGGCACATCGAACTTGGTGTCGTGGGTGAGGATGCACACGGCGTCGACGGGCCGCAGTCTCCCGCCGTAGGCGTCGAAGACGCTGTCAGGCCACTCCACCCTGATCTCGTCGGCCATGGGGAAGCGCTTCGGCGTTGCGAACACCTTGCGGGCGTCGCACACCACCACCTTGTAGCCCAGCACCTTCGCCACCCTCGCCAGGGCCGAGGTGAAGTCCACGGCGCCGAAGATGAGCATCCTGGGCTGGGGGGCGAACGACTCCACGAACAGGGTGAGGTCCTCCATCCGCTGCTCGCCACCGGCGCCGTAGTGGCGGACGCAGGTCTGTCCCAATTCGAGCTCGCCGAGCACGTCCCGGGCCGCCACGTCGTCGAGTTCGGGGTTGCCGAGGCTGCCGAGCACCTCCCGGCCGGGACGCACAAGCAGCCGGGCCCCCTTGCCGACGCCGTCGACGATCGTGGCGAGCGCCACCGGCTCGTCGGCCCGCAGCTCCTCGGCCAGAGCCTCATAGAGCGGTGCCGGATCGGCAGGCACGGCAGCCCTACCAGTCCAGCGGCTCGACGAAGAGGTGGATCGTGCCGCCGCAGGTGAGTCCCACGGCGAACGCCTCGTCGTCGCTGTAGCCGAAGCTCACCATCCGCCGGTCACCGCCCTCGAGCACCTCCAGGGCCTCGGACACCACCGCGCCCTCGACACAACCGCCCGACACCGAGCCGGATACTTCGCCCGCCTCGTTCACCGCCATGGCGGCGCCGGGATCACGCGGACCCGACCCGTCGAGATCGGTCACGCGAGCCACCGCCACCCGCAGACCGGCCGCCCGCCACCTGTCGATGTCGTCCAGCAATTCCTGCATCCCAACCTCCTCGAGCCCTGGCTCGATGATCTCCGGCTCACCGAAGCGTAGGCCGCGACCGGCTCACCGAGCCGAATCAGGCGGCGACCCGAACGGCCAACTCCTCCAGCGAGGCGAGCGAGTGGCCCTCCACGAACTCGTCCACGAACGGCAGCGCCGCGGCCATGCCCTGCGCCAGCGGGGCGTAGCCCGGCGTGGCCTTGAGAGGGTTCACCCAGACGACCTTGTACGCCACCCGGCTGAGGCGCGCCATGCTCTCGGCCATGGCCGCCGGCTCGCCTCGATCCCAACCGTCGGAGAGGACCACGACCACGGCCCCCCGCGCCATACCCCGAACCCCCCACAAGTCGCAGAAGACGCCGATCGATTCGCCGAGGCGGGTCCCGCCGGACCAGTCCTGGACCGCCCCGGCTGCCCGGTCGAAGGCGGCGTCGGGATCGCGGGTGGAAAGCTCACGGGTGAGACGGGTGAGGCGGGTTCCCAGGGCGAACGCCTCCACCCGGCGGCGAGCCACCACCGCGGCGTGCACGAACCGCAGCAGCGCCCGGGCGTAGGACTCCATCGAGCCGCTCACATCCAGCAGCAGCACCAGGCGCCGGGGCTGCTCACCGGGCTGGCGGAACGACCGGGTGATCGGCTCACCGCCGGCCTGCAGCGCCCGCCGCACGGTCCGGCGCAGGTCGGGACGCCCCCGCGGCAACCGCACCGGCTGAAGCCGCCGGGACCGGCGCATCAGGCCCCCGAGCCGCAGCCTGCTCATCAGCTGCGCCAGCTCGGCCAGCTCGTCGACGGTGCAGTCGGCGAAGTCCTTCTCCCGCAGCAGTTCGTAGGGGCTGTAGCGCACCGCGATCGTGTCCGAATCGTCCTGCTGGTCGCCCTCGCCACCGTCGCCCTCGAGGTCATCGAAGGCGAGCGTGACCTCGGCGGCGGGCGGCTGCGGGAGCAGGCTCCGCGGATCGATCCCCTCCCAGAAGTGGGTGAACACTACGTCGTAGGTGTCGAAGTCCTCGGGCCGGTGCACGAGCGTGGCGCGGCCGCACCAGTACACCTTGGCACGGGTGTCCACCCCGAGGGAGCCCAGTGCCGCCATGAACGTGATCATCGAGCCCACCGGCACGTCCACGCCCTCGCTGCGCAGCGCCGCCCCGAAGCGGGCCGCCAGTGCGCAGATGTTCTCTGGTCGCGCCGCCGCGACCATTGGTCCGCTACCGGTCACGGTCGCAGAGTCGCCGGCGCCGGCGGGCGGGGGACCACCGGACATCCCGTTAGCGGCTCGTGGCCTCGGTGATGATCCTGTCGAGGCCGAACTCCTGCACCCGCCCCTGATCCTCCCGGTACTTGAGCACGGCTCCCAGGGTCACCTCGGCGCTGTCGGGATCCAAACCGTTCACGCCGAGGCGGACCAGCGCCATCGACCAGTCGATGCTCTCGGCCACTCCGGGAGGCTTGTACAGACCGATATCGCGGAACCTGGCGACCGCTGCGGCCACCTGTCGTGCCAGGGCGGGAGCGACACCGTCGGTCCGCAGCGAGATGATCGCCACCTCGCGCTCGAAACCCGGATGTTCCACCCAGTGGTAGAGGCAACGCCGCTTCAGGGCGTCGTGCACGTCCCGGGTGCGGTTCGAGGTGACCACCACGATCGGCGGCTCGGCGGCACGGAAGGTCCCCAACTCGGGCACGGTGATGGACCAGTCCGACAGAACCTCCAGCAGGAAAGCCTCGAACTCGTCGTCAGCGCGGTCCACCTCGTCGATCAGCAGGACCGGCGGCGCCGCGTCGGCGTGGGAGATGGCCTCCAGCAGAGGCCGCTTCACCAGGAAGCGCTCGGAGTACAGGGAGTCCTCCAGGGCGGCGGCATCCGCGCCGGACGCCCCGCCGGTGGCCTCGGCGGTGCGCAGGTGCAGCAGCTGGCGCGAGTAGTCCCACTCGTAGACGGCCTGGGACACGTCGATGCCCTCGTAGCACTGCAGTCGGATGAGGCGACCGCCCAACCATCCGGCCAGCGTCTTGGCCACCTCGGTCTTGCCGACCCCGGCCTCACCCTCCAGCAGCAGCGGGCGACGCAGCGAGAGCGCCAGGAAGATCGCCGTGGCGAGCCCCTCCGACGGTAGGTAGTCGTTGGCGCGGAGGCCGTCGGCGACCTCGGTCACCGACCCGGGGGCGACTCCCACGGGCCGCTACAACCCGGCGGCTTCGAGTGCCCGTCGCGTCAGGACCCGGGCCAGGTGCTGCCGGTACTCGACGGTGGCGTTGAGGTCCTCGGTGGGTTCACAGCCCTCGGCGGCGAGCTCCGCCGCCTCGGCCGCCGAAGCCCCGCTCGCCGCCGCGCTCTCGACGGCAGCGGCCCGCACGGGGGTCGAATGCATGTTCACCAGGCCGACCCCGACCTCGCCGCCGGCGCGCGCCACCGCGGACACGCCCACGATCGCCCAGTCCTGAGCACGGCGGTTGAACTTCTCGAACCCCCAGCCGGCGCCGTCGGCAGCCGGGACACGCACCTCGGTCAGCATCTCGTCGTCACCCAGGTCGGTCTCCAGGAAACCGCTGAAGAAGTCGTCGACGGCGATCTCCCGGGTGCCCTGCGGCCCGGCGGCCACCAGGGTGGCGCCGAGCGCAATGAGCGCGGAAGGGATGTCCGAGGCCGGGTCGCCGTGGGCGACGGCCCCGCCGATGGTCCCCCGATGGCGCACCTGGGGGTCGCCGACGTGGGAGGTCACCTCGCCCAGCAGGCCCGCCCGGGCGGCCACCAGTTCGCTGGTCTCGACGGCGCGGTGGCGCGTCAGCGCCCCGATCGCCACATGGTCTCCCCCGTCGCGGATGTACGACAGGTCTTCGAGGCGCCCGATGTCCACCACGACCGTCGGTCGTGCGAGGCGGAACCGCATGAGGGGTATCAGCGAGTGCCCTCCGGCCAGGAGCTTCGCCTCGTCACCGTGGGCGGCGAGGGTGGCGATGGCCTCCTCGGCAGAGCCGGCCCGGACATAGTCGAACGCTGCAGGAATCATTGCTCACCTCCCGCCGCGCAGTGCAGAACCGCCTTGACGATGTTGTGGTAGCCGGTGCAGCGGCAGAGGTTTCCCTCCAGGCCGAGCCGCACCTCTCGCTCGGTCGGGTCGGGGTTCTCGTCCAGGAACGAGACCGCGGCCATCACCATGCCCGGCGTGCAGTAGCCGCATTGCAGGGCGTGGCACTGCCGGAAGGACTCCTGCATCGGGTGGAGCGTGTCGCCGTCGGCGAGGCCCTCGATGGTGAGCAGGTCCTCACCGTCGGCCTGCACTGCGAACATGGTGCAGGACTTCACGGACTCGCCGTTGACGTGGATGGTGCAGGCGCCGCAGGACGACGTGTCACAGCCGATGTTGGTGCCCGTCAGGCCGACCACGTCGCGGATGTAGTGAACCAGGAGCGTTCGGGGCTCCACATCGTGCGTGTGGGCCGTCCCATTGATCGTGACCGATATCTCCACCTGCGCCTCCTGCGACCCCTGACTGCGGCCGGACTCCGGGGATCGAACGACCTTCTCGCCGCCCGCCGGGCGACCACAGTAGCGCACGCGACCGGGTGCTCCCACTGCGGCGCGCCGTCGCCGGCCGGCGGCACCGGGCGACCGGAGGCGGTTCAGCCGGAGCCCAATACCTCCGCCGGCAGATCGATGGAGTAGGCCTCCTCGCCCGGGAACACGAGACCGAGGTCACGCCGTGCGATGCGCTCGATCTCGCCGTCGGTCTGCAGTCGTTCAATGTCGGCCTGAAGGGCCGCGTTGGATGCCTCCACCTCGGCCAGCCGTGCCTCCAGTTGGGCGATCTCGTCGCGCTGAGCGAACCAGTTTCGCACGGGGTTCACACCCCAGGTCCAGGTGACGGCGACAGCCACGCCGCTCACGGCGACGATGACCAGCGCTCGGAGCACGCGCCGGGCGGCCGGGCGGGTCATCGTGCCGCTCCTGGAGGCGTCGAGCCACCTGCGTCACCGGGCGTCCCGTAGCCGGCCGACGCTGCCAGTTCCTCCTCGATGCGCAGCAGGCGGTTGTACTTCGCGGTGCGATCGCTGCGGGCCGGCGCGCCCGCCTTGATGCGTCCCGTGCCGGCGCCCACCGCCAGGTCGGCGATCACGGTGTCCTCGGTCTCACCGGAGCGATGCGACACCACCGCGCCGTACCCGGCCGCCTGCGCCACCTCGATTGCGTCGAGAGTCTCGCTGAGAGTGCCCACCTGGTTCACCTTGACGAGGATCGAGTTGGCGACGCCGGAGTCGATGCCCTTCCGGAGGAGATCCACCCGGGTCACGAAGAGGTCGTCGGCCACCAGCGCCAGGCGGTCGCCCAGCGCATCGGTGAGCATCCTCCAGCCTTCCCAATCGTCCTCCGCCATCCCGTCCTCGATGGAGCAGACCGGGTAGTTGTCGGCCAGGTGCTCCAGGTAGTCCACCATCTGTGCGCGGTCCAGGCTCCTGCCCTCGCCGGCCAACCGGTAGACACCGTCGGTGGCGAACTCGGTGGCCGCCACGTCGAGAGCGAGGGCCACATCGGTGCCGGGTCGAAGCCCGGCGGTCTCGACGGCGTCGAGCAGGAACCCCAGCGCCGTCTCGTTGCTCGCCACGTCCGGCGCGAAACCCCCCTCGTCGCCGACGGCCACCGACAGGCCGGCCGCGGACAACCCGCTGCGCAGCGCGTGGTAGATCTCCGCACCCCAGCGCAGCGCCTCGGAGAACGACGCCGCCCCGAGCGGCGCCACCATGAACTCCTGCAGGTCGATGTTGTTGTCGGCGTGGGCGCCGCCGTTGAGAAGGTTCATGAGCGGCACGGGCAGCGTTGTGGCGCCGTCGCCTCCGATCCGCCGGTACAGGGGCACATCGCGGCCGGCGGCATCGGCCACCGCCGTCGCCAGCGACACGCCGAGAATGGCGTTCGCGCCGAGGCGGGACTTGCCGGGCGTCCCGTCCAACTCGATCAGCGCGCGGTCCAGCGCCCGCTGATCGCCCGACTCGAGGCCCCGGACGGCTGCGCCGATCTCACCGTTCACAGCGGCCACCGCGTCACGGACCCCCTTCCCCCCGTAGCGCGTCCCGCCGTCACGGCGTTCGAGGGCTTCGAGGCTGCCCGTGGAGGCACCGGAGGGAACCGCGGCGCGCCCGCGCGCCCCGCACGCCAGGGTGACGTCGGCCTCCACGGTGGGGTTGCCGCGCGAATCGAGGATCTCTCGTCCGGTGACGTGGACTATTGCGCTCATGCGGTGCGCCTCATGTGCCCGGTCTGCTCCCGAGGGGTTGTTCCTGTTGGAAAAGGGGAACAGGTGGCAAAAGTTACACGTGTTGTGAAGCCTTGAAAAGGGTTGAGGCCGGATTTGTCCACAGATTCCGCCGCTGGCTGCCGGCACGCCGAGCGCCGGCGTCGACGAGCTTCAGCCGTTCTCGACCCGGCGAAACTCCTCGCGGGCGGCGCTCGTGGCCACCCGCAGCGCCGACTCCGGATCCAGCGAGCAGTGGCGTGCCAACTCGACCGCGTCGAAGAGCAACGACCCCAACCATGCCTCATCCCGCTGCCCCGCAGCGATGTCGAGGGCGGCACTCAGGCGCGCCAGCGCAGAGGTCTCGCTGCCGGTGTCCAGACCGGCCGCCTCGGCCCGCTTCTGGACCTTCAGCGCGCCCAGCAGCGCGGGAAGCGCCTCGGGAATGCCGTCCATCGCCGAGGATCGCCCCTTCTCGGCACGCTTGAGTTCCTCCCAACCGGCGTCGAGCGAGCCGGCGTCGGTGGCCTCGCCGGACCCCGTGCCGAACACGTGGGGATGGCGGTGCCGCAGCTTGGCGTCCACGTGGCGCACCACGTCCGCGATCGTGAATTGGCCCTGCTCGGCAGCCAGCGTGGCATGAAAGAAAATGTGGAACAGCAGGTCCCCGAGTTCCTCCTCGAGGTCTTCGTAGCCGCCGCCGGCCACGACGGCGCCTCCCGGCGACGCCGGTTCGGGCAGCGAGTCGATGGCCTCCAGCACCTCGTAGACCTCCTCGAGCAGGTGACGGCGCAGGCTCCGGTGGGTCTGGCTCCGATCCCAGGGACACTCGGCGCGCAGCGTCGCGACCAACTCGCCGAACCGGACCAGCTCGACGGCCGGCGCCTCGGCCATCTCCGGGATGTACAGCGAGGTGAGGTGGTCCAGGGGCCCCCAGCGCGCCAACTCGTCGGCACGGAGCCGCTCGACCTGCTCTGACTCCAGCCCCAGATGGTGTAGAATCCAGACCTCCGTGGAGGGCTCCGGCAGCGCCAGAGCCACCGCCGCCAGGGTCTCGGCGCTGTCGCACTGGGCCACCAGCAACGGTCCGCGCTCGCCCGCCGCAGCGCCGGCGAAACGCTGGCCGTCGACGATCCGCGCCCCGCTCGACAGGGGGTCGATGCCGAGCCGGGACCACGCCAGATCGGCGAACGACAGCGCCGGATGCACCTCGACGCGTACCCGGCCGTCTCCGAGCAGGAGTTGCACCGACCGTTCGGCCACAGCCGGCGACCCGGGTACGGCGTACAGCACCGTCCCGTGTTGCCCCGCCGCGGTCACGAGGCGCTCCACGATGGCTCGGTACACCTCCTCCACGTGCTGCGCGGCGCGGTAGAGGTCGTCACAGCTCGTGGCCGGCTCCACGACCGCCGCAGCCGGGTGGCGCAGAGTGCGGAGGAAGCGAGCCGGAGGCGGCGTGTCCTCGATGAGCGCCCGGGTGCCGTCGGTGACCAGGTCGGCGCCGGCCGGGCCGAGCCCGACCACCACGACGCGGGGCGGCTCGGAGCTCATGCGGCCGGTGGGGCCGCCGCGGCCGGCGGCGGCTGGTCAGAGAGCCTCTCCAGCACCTCGGCGATGGCCCCGACCGCCGCCGAGCGGCTGCGCAGCGGCACCCGCAGGCGACCCGAGGACGGCTCGTAGACGGCGGACGGCCAGAGCCGCTCCAGGCGCACCCGGCGGCTCTCGCGCAGTCGCAAGGGCGTGATGCGGGCCTCCCCCGCCCCGCCGGGCAGCGATCGGACCGACACGTCGGTGACCCCCGCGGCGACGCAGAGCGCCCGCAACCGCGCCACCTCCAGCAGGGACTCGGCGGCTGCGGGCAGCGGCCCGAAGCGGTCGAGCCATTCGGCGCGCACGTCGGCGACCCCCTCGGCGCTCGTGGCCTCGGCGAGGCGCCGGTAGGCGGCGAAGCGCAGCGACTCCGACGGCACGTAGTCCGCCGGCAGGTGTGCGTCCACCGGCACGTCCAGGTTCAACTCCGCGGCGGGCTCGGGAACCTCCCCCGCCAGTTCCGCCACCGCCTCGGTCACCATCTCGCAGTACAGGTCGTAGCCGACCGCGGCGATGTGACCCGACTGCCCCACCCCCAGAAGATTGCCCGCACCCCTGATCTCCAGGTCGCGCATGGCGATGCGGATCCCCGAACCCAGTTCGGTGGATTCGGCCACAACCTTCAGCCGCTCGTAGGCCTCCTCGCTCAGCGAGCGCTCCGGCGGGGTGAACAGGTAGGCGTAGGCGCGCATCTGCGCCCGGCCGACGCGGCCGCGTATCTGGTGGAGTTGGGCGAGGCCCATCAGGTCGGCCCGGTCGACGATCAGCGTGTTCACCGTCGGCATGTCGATGCCCGACTCGATGATGGTGGTGCAGACCATGACGTCGTAGCGCCGATCCCAGAAGTCCAGCACCGCCTGCTCGAGGGCGGCCTCGTCCATCTGGCCGTGTGCCACGGCCACCCGCACCCCGGGGACCAACTCGCGCAGGTGCGCCGCGACACCGTCGATGTCGGCCACCCGGTTGTGCACGAAGAACACCTGCCCGTCGCGCAGCAGTTCCCGCCTGATGGCCTCGACGACCGCCCGCTCGTCGTAGGGGCCCACGTAGGTGCCGATGGGCTTGCGGTCCGCCGGCGGCGTCTGCAGGACGGTCAGGTCCCGGATCCCGGTGAGGCTCATCTCGAGCGTGCGGGGTATGGGTGTGGCCGTGAGCGTGAGCACGTCCACGTCGTGGCGGAGCGTCTTGATGGCCTCTTTGTGGGTGACCCCGAAGCGCTGCTCCTCGTCGACGATCAGGAGACCCAGCCGGGCGAAGCCGACGTCGGCCGAGAGCAGCCGATGGGTCCCGATGACCACATCCACGTCGCCGCTGCGCAGGCCTTCCAGAACGCCGCGCGTCGCCGCCGGCGACAGGAACCGGCTGAGCATCTCGACCCGTAGAGGGAAACCGGCGTACCGCTCGGAGAAGGTCTGGTGGTGCTGGTGCGCCAGCAGGGTGGTGGGCACGAGGATGGCCACCTGCCGGCCGTCGGCGACGGCCTTGAAGGCGGCCCGCACCGCCACCTCGGTCTTGCCGAAGCCCACGTCTCCGCAGACCAGCCGGTCCATCGGCACCGGGCTCTCCATGTCCTCCTTGACCTGCGCGATGGCACTCAGCTGATCGGGGGTCTCGGGATAGGCGAATGCGGACTCCATCTGCGCCTGCCAGGGCCCGTCGGAGCCGAAGGCGTGCCCGGTGGTGGCGTGTCGCTTGCGGTAGAGCTCGACGAGTTCGCCGGCGATCTCGGAGACCGCGGCGCGTACCCGGCTCTTCGTGCGCTGCCAGTCGGCTCCTCCCAGGCGGCTGAGGCTGGGGGCGTCGCCGCCGGTGTACTGCCGGACGGTGTCCAGCTGGTCGGTGGGGACGTAGAGCCGCGCGTCGCCCCGGTACTCCAGCAGCAGGTAGTCCCGTTCGACGCCGTCCATGGCCCTGGTGACCATGCCGCGGTAGCAGGCAACGCCGTGGGTGCGGTGCACCACGAAGCCACCGATCTGCAGATCCTCGACGGCGCCGCGCCCCCCGGGGGCCGTCGCCGCCGGGCGCGCCCGGCGATGGACGCGGCGTCGCCCGGTCAGGTCGCTCTCAGCCAGAACCGCCAGACGCACCTCGGGAAGGATGCAGCCCTGGCGCAGCGGGCTCACGACCACCGAGCAGGCCGGCGCGCCCGCGGCGGCGAGCGAGCCGGAGACATCGAGCGCCACTCCGTGGCCCTCCAGGCGCCGGCTCAGGCGCTCGGCGGATCCCTCGCCGTCGGCCGCCACGGCGACCCGGTAGCCCTCGGCCAGCAGCGACGCCACCTGGCGCACCGGGCCGTCGCCGGTCCCCAGCGGGGACTCCCACCCCAACGCCTCCACCAGCGGCTCGGTGGGGCTCGACGGGCTGCTGTTCAGGTTCCAGACCGGCGCCTCGCAGCCCGCCAAGAGGTCCTCGGCGCCCACGTGGGCGCTCGGGAGCTCCTCGCCCGGCGCCACCCTCCAGGCGGCCGCGAGGTGGCGGGCCAGCTCGGCCTCCTCGGCCAGCAGATCCTGGGCCCTCGTCCAGAGCCGGTCCCTCTCGATGAGCACCACGAGGCCGCCGGGAGGGATCAGGTCGGCGAACGAGCGCCGCTCGGCGCTGAGCCAGCCCAGCCAGGCCTCCATGCCGTCGAAGAACGCTCCCTCGGCGAGCAGTTCCCACTGTCGCCGTCCCCAGGGCGCCTCGTCGGCGAGCTCGGTCGCCCGCCGGCGCACCTCCGCGGTGGGTCGCAGTTCCCGGCATCCGAAGATGTCGGTTGCCGCCAGCGTGGTCCCGGACCGCTGACCGCTCACCGAGAAGGTGCAGAGGCGGTCGATCTCGTCACCCCACAGGTCGATCCGCACCGGATCGGCCGCGGTGGCATCGAACACGTCGATGATGGATCCCCGCACGGCCATCTCCCCGCGCTGTTCCACCTGCACGCCCCGCCGGTAGCCGGCGGCGGCGAGCCGCTCGATCAACTCGTCTCGGTCGCAGCGATCGCCGAGGCTCAGCCGCACCGGCTCGAAGTCCTCCGAACCCGGTGCGAGTCGCTGCATGAGGGCGCGCACCGACGCCACGACGACCGTCGGCAGGGCCTCGGGCCGGCGCATCCTCCAGATCGTCCGCAGCCGGGTGCCCATGGCCACCGCGGCGGGACTCACCTGCTCGAAGGGCAGCGTCTCCCAGGCCGGGAGGGGAGCCACCGCATCGGTACCCAGCCAACTTCGGAGGTCGGCGGTGAGATGCTCGGCGGTCGCCTCGGTCGCGGCGCAGACCACGACGGGGCGCCGTCCCGAGGCGCGGGCCAGTGCGGCCAGCGCCGGCGGCTGTGCGCGTTCGGGCACCGCCAGGGAGGCCTCGCGCCGGCCCAGGGAGGCGCTGATCGCCCGCACCTCGGCGATGTCAGCGGCCAGAGGGGCCAGCGCCGGCCGGCCCCCGGCCGCGCCGCCCCCGCCCTCAGCGGACATTCCCATCAGCGGACGGTCCCATCAGCGGACGGTCCCATCAGCGGACATTGAACGTGTTCATGGCCCGCTCGACCCCGTGGGTGGCGATGACCTCGGCGGCATCGGCCGCTGTCACCGCGGCGGCTCCCAGGGTGTCGCGGTCCGCCGACCCCGGCCGGCTCAGCACGTAGTCGGCGCCCGCCGCCGCGCTGGGCGGGCGGCCGATACCGATGCGGATCCGGACGAAGTCCGTGGCACGGAGGTGGTCGCGGATCGATCGCAGGCCGTTGTGGCCGGCCAGTCCCCCGCCGACTCGGACCTGCACCCGCCCGGTGGGCAGGTCGAGCTCGTCGTGGATGACTACCAGGCGCTGGAGGTCCTCGATGCCGAAGCGCCGCATGAGCTTCCGCACGGCCTCGCCGGAGACGTTCATGTAGGTCTCGGGGAACGCCAGGGCCACGCGCCGGCCCTCGATGCGCACCTCATCGGTCAGCGCCGGGAGGCGGGGTCGGCGTCTCAGATGACCGCCGTGGCGCTTTGCGAGCACTTCCACGGCCGCCGCCCCGGCATTGTGGCGGGTGCCGGCGTAGCTCTCTCCGGGGTTGCCCAATCCCACGACCAGGAGATCGGCCGGAGTGCCGGTCCGTGGTGCCCCAGCCGGCCGGCGCCGGCGCAGGGACATCGCCAACCTCAGCCGCTGTCGTCGGCGTCGTCCTCGGCGGCCTCTTCGCCGTCACCCTCGGCCTCAGCCTCGGCCTCCTCGGCTTCGGCCTCCGCCGCCGCCTCCAGGGCGCTGCGCGTGATGATCCCCGACACCACCGGCGCCGTCTCATCGACGAGGGAGGTCACACCGGAGGGCAGGTCGATGTCAGCGACGGTCAGCGTGTCCCCGACGGTCAGCTCGGACACGTCGAGCACCAACTCGTTGGGGATCGAGCGCGGCTTGGCGAGGACACGCAGGGTGTCCAGCGACCGCTCGACGATGCCGTTGATTTCGAGTAGCGCCGTGGCCTGCCCGGTCAGACGGATCGGCACCTCGACGGCGACGTCGGAATCCGGCTCGACCCGGAGGAAGTCCACGTGGGTCACGTCGCCGCGCAGCGGATTGCGCTGCATCTCCTTCACCAGCGCCATCTCGAGCTCACCGGCGATTTCCAGGTTCAACACGACGTTCAGCCCGGCTTCGGTGGACAGGGCCCCCCGCAGGTCGCGGTAGTCGACGCTTACGCTGACGGTGTCCTTGCCGAGGCCGTACACCGTGGCGGGGACCTTGCCCTGGATTCTCAGCCGGCGCGACGGACCGCTGCCGGTGGCGCGGCCCAACTCGAGGGGGAGGACGACTTCCTGCATGGCCTTTCCGGTGAGAATCTCGGAGAATGGACCGGCGCGAGCCTATCCGGCGCCATCACCGACCCGTCGCCGGTTCAGGACAGGTTGTTGCCCCCGAAGATCTCGCTGACCGAGGTGTCCTCGAAGACCGCCCTGACGGCGCGGGCGATGGTCGGGGCCACCGAGACGACCTCGAGCGTGTCGATGCACTTCTCCGGCGGCAGCGGCAGCGTGTCGGTGACGATCACCTTGCCGATGACGGAGTTCTTCAGCCGGTCGATGGCCGGACCGGAGAACAAGCCGTGTGTGGTGGCGGCGTACACCTCCTCGGCACCGCGCGCGGCGAGCTGCTCGGCGGCCGCCACGATCGTCCCACCCGTGTCGATCATGTCGTCGATCAGCACGCAGACACGCCCGGCGACATCACCCACGACCTCGCGAGCCTGCACGGCGCTCTTCTCCCCCCTGATGCGGCTCTTGTGCACGATCGCAAGGTCGGCCCCGAGGGCGATCGCATAGCGCTCGGCGACCTTCACGCGCCCGGCGTCCGGGGAGACGACAACCAGGTCCTCGCCCAGGCCGGCGATCCGCTCGCACAGCACCGGCATGGCGGTGAGGTGGTCCCAGGGGCCGTCGAAGAACCCCTGGATCTGGCCCGAGTGCAGGTCGACGCTGATGAGGCGGCCGGCTCCGGCTGAGGCCAGCAGGTTGGCCATGAGCTTGGCCGAGATCGGCTCGCGGCCTTCGGCCTTGCGGTCCTGGCGGGCATAGGGAAAGAACGGGCAGACGGCGGTGACCCGTTTGGCCGAGGCCCGCCGGGCGGCATCCACCATCACCAGTTGCTCGATGACGGCGTCGTTGATCGAGCGCTCGTCGACCGCGGCATGAGACTGGATGATGAAGACATCGGCTCCGCGGATGGACTGTCCGAACCGGCAGTGGATCTCACCGTTGGCGAAGTCCGAGAGGTTGGTCTCGCACAGTTCGGCGTCGAGATGCGCCGCGATCGCCTCCGCCAACTCCAGGTTGGCCCGCCCTGACATGACCTGCAGTTGCTTGGTTGTCACCAGTTGCACGCTGTCCATCCCTTCTCGAAGTGCGGCTACGGCGCCGTCGCCGGTCCGAGGCTTGCGAACGGTCCGACGTGTTGCCCCGGACCGATCTCGGCATCGGCGCCCTGGCTCATCTCCACCACCGCGCCCGCGCCGACCGCGCAGTCCACGAGTCGTGTGTGCGGGCCGATGACGGCGCCGGCTCCCACGACGGTGTGGCCCTCCAGGATGGTGCCCGGCCGGAGCACCACGCCCGCTGCGAGGCGCACGGTCACGTCGACGTAGGTGGTGTCGGGATCCACCACGGCCACCCCTCCGTGCAGCCAGCCCTCGATCACCCGCCTCCGGATCTCGGCGCGGGCGGCGGCGAGTTGGCCCTGGTCGTTCACACCCTGGGCCTCGGTGGGGTCGGTGAGAGTGAAGGCCTCGACCCTGTGGCCCATCCGGGCCAGAACCTGCACGATGTCGGTGAGGTAGAACTCGCCGGCGGCGTTGTCGGGGCGGATCCGGCGCAGCGCCGGACCGAGGAAGCTCCGGCGGACCACGTAGACCGAGGTGCAGATCTCGTCGATCGCAACCTCGGTGGGCGAGGCGTCGGCCTGCTCGACGATGCCGCGCACCGCGCCCTCCGGGCCTCGCACGACCCGACCGTACCCGGCGGGGTCCTCGACACGGGCAGTCAGGAGGGTGCAGGCCGCGCCGCCGTCCAGGTGGTGCTCCACGAGCGCCCGCAGTGTCGCCGGGCGCAGCAGCGGGGCGTCTCCGGGAACGATGATCAGCTCGCCGGCCTCGGGGTCTCCGGTGGGATCACCCAGGGCGGCCAGCCCACAGGCGGCGGCGTCGCCGGTGCCGCGGGGCATGGGCTGCTCGGCTGCTTCCAGGGGCAGGTGAGCCGTGCGGGTCTGCATCTCCTTGGCGACGACCTCATCGTCGGGTCCGAGCACCACCACGATGCGATCAGGCCGGCAGGCGCCCAGCGCGTCCACCACGTGGGCGAGCATCGGCGCACCCGCCAGCAGGTGCAGGGGCTTGCGAAGCCCCGATCTCATGCGGGTGCCGCGTCCTGCCGCCAGCACGATCGCTGCGAGGTCGACGCCGAGAGCGCTCACGGTCCCGTCAGTTCGCTCGGCACGTCGGGGTGGAGGTCATGCTGGCCGGGCAGGGCTCGAACCTGCAACCTCCTGATCCAAAGTCAGGCGTTCTTCCATTGAACTACCGGCCACCTTAGTGCCACGCTAGCGGGCGTCGCCGAGCCGCCGGTGCTGCGCTCCCGTGACGGTTCCGGCCGCCGGTCGGCTACGCTTCGTGCCCCATGGGTTCGCTCATCAAGAAGCGCCGCAAGCGCATGCGCAAGAAGAAGTACCGCAAGATGCGCCGGCGTACCCG
>JAPPDX010000121.1 GCA_028824415.1 bacterium
CGTAGACCTGCCCGGCGATGAACGTGCCGCCGAGCAGCGCCGTGGCCACGATCCAAACCCGGAAGTTCCGTTCCTCGCCACGGGTGAGGGCCGACAGCGCCAGCACCATGGTCAGCGAGCTCATAAGCAGCACGAACGAGCTGACCGACGTGAACGGGATGTCGAACACGTCATTCGGACCGATCTCACCGGCGGGCAGCCGCGACTTGGCGAACATGTAGGTGGCGATGAGGGCGCCGAACAGCAGGCACTCCGACCCCAGGAACAGCCACATCGCCACCTTGTTGTGCGACAGGCCCGTGGTCGTGGGCGGATGCGCGGCGCTCTCGTGGCCGGTCTCAGGCAAGGCGGTCATGGCCGCTTCGGGATCGGCAACATCGGTCACGGTTGCTCCTCAGCGGCCTGCGCGGACGGGCCGGCGGCGGCTCCCGCCCCAGCGAGCTGGCGCGCGCCATCGTCGCTGTCGGGTCCATCCTCACCGTTCGTGGACGTCCCGCCCCCGGAGGCACCGTTGCCAGAGTCGTCCGATGGGTCGGCGTCGTGGTGGTCGTCGTGCTCGTGGGCCTCAGGATCGTCGGGCGGTTCGAACACCCAGCCGTAGAGGCCACCCAGAATCAACAGCGCGCCCAAGCCGGTGATCCAGAGGTTGTAGATGAGCCCGTAGGCCACCAGGGGCAGCCCGAGGGCGACCACCACCGGCCAGTACGAGGGCGAGGGCAGGTGCACGTCGGTGGCGCTGCCGTCGTGTGCCACGTCGGTGGCCCGGGCGATGCGCGTCACCTTGCCGTCGGTGCCGATGCGCCACTTGCGGTGCCAGAACTCGTCCTGGCGCGTGACGGTGATGTCGCGGTCGAAGTTGTGGACCGGCGTCGGCGAGGCGGTCATCCACTCCAGACCGCGGGCGTCCCAGGGGTCGGGACCCACCGGAGGCGCGCCACGGGCGCGGCGGCGGCTGACGCCGATGTTCAAGAAGAGCAGCAGAACGCCCACGGCGATGACGAAGGAACCCACGGTCGCGAACATGTTCCACAGGTTGAAGCCCGAGTCGGCGGCGTAGCTGTGAATGCGGCGCGACATGCCCTGCAGACCCAGTATGTGCATCGGCCCGAACGTGAGGTTGAAACCGATGAGCAGCACCCAGAATCCGATCTTGCCGAGCTTCTCGTCGAGCTTGTGACCGAACATCTTCGGCCACCAGAAGTAGATGCCCGAGAGCATGCCCATGAGGGAGCCGCCGAAGATCACGTAGTGAAAGTGGGCGACGATGTAGTAGGTGTCGGTCTGCTGGGTGTCCGCGGGCGCGATGGCATGGGTCACCCCCGACAGACCACCGATGGTGAACATCGCAACCGCACCGATGGAGTACAGCATCGCCGTGTTCAACCGCAGCCGGCCCCCCCACATGGTCGCCAACCAGTTGAGGATCTTCACCCCTGTGGGTACGGCGATGAACATGGTGGAGAGCGAGAAGGCCGCCACCGAGACCGGCCCCATGCCGGAGGTGAACATGTGGTGGGCCCACACGCCCCAGCCCATGAAGCCGATGGCGATTCCCGAGAAGACCATGAACGGGTAGCCGAAGATGGGCTTGCGGCTGAAGACCGGGATGACCTCGGACATGATGCCGAAGGCGGGCAGGATGAGGATGTACACCTCGGGATGGCCGAAGATCCAGAAGAGGTGCTGCCACAGCAGCGGGTCGGCGCCGGCCGCCACATTGAAGAAGTTGGCATCGAACAGCCGGTCGAAGCTCAACAGGAACAGTGCGACGGTGATCACCGGGATGGCGAACAGCAGTAGGAACTGCACGACGAGCAGCATCCAGGTGAGCACCGGCATGCGGAACAGGGTCATGCCGGGAGCGCGCATGTTGAGCACCGTCGTGATGAGGTTGATGGCGCTGACAAGCGAGGCGATGCCGGCGATCTGCAGACCCAGGGCGTAGAAGTCCATGCCGTTGCTGGGCGAGTAGACCAGGCCGCTGTTGGGCGCATAGCCGAACCATCCGCCGTCGGGGGCGCCGCCGAGGAACCACGAGGTGTTCAGGAAAATGCCACCGGCCAGGAAGGCCCACAGGCTGAAGGCGTTGAGCCGGGGGAAGGCCACGTCCCGGGCGCCGATCTGCAGCGGCAGCAGGTAGTTGGCGAAGGCGGCGGCCATCGGCATGATCACCAGGAACACCATCGTGACGCCGTGCATGGTGAAGACCTGGTTGTAGGCGTCCTCGCTGAGCACGTTGCCGCCGGGCACGGCCAGCTGCAGCCGGATCAGCAGCGCCTCGATGCCGCCGATCACCAGGAACAGCAGCGCCGCGGCGCCGTACATGATGCCGATGCGCTTGTGATCGACGGTGAAGAGCCAGCTCTGCCAGCCTGTGTCACCCCTGGGCCGCGAGAACACCCCGAGCGACGTCGAGGGTCGCACTAGCTGCTCGCCTGCGGTGAGTTGCAGCGGTGGTTCGGAGGTGGTGGTCATGGTGGTTGCCGGAGTCTCTCTGGGTCTCTGGGTCTCTCTGGGTGTCTGGTGCTCGGTTGCGTCTGGGGTGTTCTCTGCTTCTGCTCTCTGCTGTCTAGCGCAGGGTCATCAGATATTCGACCAGCGCGTCGATGTCCCCCTCGGTGAGGCCCGGGAACGCGGTCATGCCGCGTGCTCCGTCGGCGTCGTTCGCCTTCCGCTCGGGGGCGTTGCGGATCCAGGCCTCGAGGTCGCCGCGGTTCAGGTCGCCGCGCTCGGCCACCTCAAGGTAGGGGATCCGCTCGGCGCGGTCCTCGTAGAGGTCGAAGATCGAGCCGGCGAAGGTCGTGCGGCTCGCCACGTGGGTGAGGTTGGGGGCAGCGCCCGCCACCAGCGCCGAGGTGGTGGAGTTCGCCCCGGCATAGTCCTCGGTGCCGTCCAATACGCCGTCGAGATTCACGTCGGTCACCCCGTTGACCACGTGGCAGTTGGCGCAGTTGGCCAGGAACACCTCCTGGCCCTCGTAACCGGGATCGCCCTCCTCCAGCGGCGCGGCGTCGATCACCTGGCCCTGGACCCACTCCTCCCACTCGGCGGGGGTCAGAACGACGGCGTACATGCGCATGTAGGCGTGCGACAGGCCGCAGAACTCGGTGCACTGGCCCAAAAAGCGCCCGGTCTCGTCGGCTTCGATCACCCAGGGGTGGGTGCGGCCGGGCACGGCGTCGCGCTTGCCGTTCAGGCGCGGGATCCAGAACGAGTGGATCACGTCACGCGAGGTGATCTCCAGGGGCACCTGCTGGTACACGGGGATCACCAACTCGTTGGCGGTCACGATGTCCGGCGGCGTGGAGGTGTCGCCGTCGAGGTGGTACTGGAACTCCCACCACCACTGCTGGCCCACGACGGTGACCCGGAGATCGTCCTCGGCGGCCGACACCTCGTTCAGTTCGACGAGGGAGATGAGAGCGAACACCGAGATGACCGCCAGCAGGATCGTCGGGATGATGGTCCAGGCCAACTCCAGCCGGAGATTGCCGTGTACCTGTTCGGGATACTCGTCGTCCCCGTAGAGATCGTCGCCGCCGGGGTCAGCGGCGGCCTCGCTCGCCGCCTTGCGGCGCACGCGGTAGCGCACGGCCAGGTAGATGACGGCGCCCTGCACCAGGAAGAAGACGACGATGGCGACCCCGAGGACCGGGAAGAACAGGTCGTTGATCTCCCGCGCGTCCGGGCCGGCCTCGGTGAGGGTGTCCAGGGGGTGCTCGTCGGCGCAGGCGGTCAGGGCCAGCGCCACGCCCAGTGCGATCAGCACCAGCCGGAGACGCCGCCAGAGAGGCCTACCGGAAGAGCCGGCGGCCCGCTCGCCAATCATTCGTCGCCCTCGTGGAGCTCGCCGCCCTCATCGGCGCCGTGCTCGCCCGCGTGGCCGTGATCGTAGGGTCCCGCCGCGGTGGCCACGATGCCGGCGGCCACGACCGCCACGGCGGCGAAGGCCAGAACGGTTGTGATGACCGACTTGGCGATCCGGGGCCGCGCCGCGAAGAGCATCGCCACCAGCAGGATCACCGCGGAAACCCCGGCGGCGATCCAGACGGCGCCGAACTCGCTCACGGCCAGCAGGACACGCGAGCCGCCCACCACCAGAATGGCCACACCGGCCGCGCCGAGCACGGGGATCTCGATGGGATACATGAGCCGGTTGCGTAGTGCCCGATTGGCAACCGCGTCGCCGGTGGCCCGATCCGCCCAGGCGGTGACCATCCACTCGAACGCCACCACGCCGGCCAGGATGAGCCCGATCACGAAGATGGCCGCATGGGTGACCAGCCCGATCACCACGACGGCCGCGGCGAAGGCCAGCAACGGCGGCCAGTAGGAGGGCTGCGTCGGCGCGGTGCTCGGCGGCGTCTCGCCGGTCGGGGCGAGCTCGCCCACGGACTCTGCGTCAGCGTCGCGGAACGCCACGAGCATGCACCCCAGGCCGGTGCCCACCAGGGCGGCGAATACCAGCACGATGAATCCTGTGTGCTCGCCCACGCCGCCCTGCCATCCCAGGCTGACCACGCCCTTCCAAGCATCCCGGTCCACGACGCCCAGGTAGTCGGCGCCGCCGGGGTCGCCGGTGGCGACGCCGTAGATGATGGCTCCGACAGCGGCCAGGACGCCGAAACCGAAGAAGAGCTTGAAGCCCGGAGTCAGCACGCCGGCAACCTCGCTGCGGGAGCGGTCGGCAGGTCGGGCGAGCGGCGAGAGGGATCCATCACTTCGTCACGAACAGTCCGACCCAGATGACCAGGTAGACGAACACCATCACGTGCCACAGCATGGCCGCGGCGGACATGCCGTCGAGGTGGACACTCGGTGCGGGCGCGGTCAGCGCCCGCACTGCCATCACGAACAGGTAGGCGAGTGCGACGACGACGAGGGCCAGATGGCTGCCAGAAATCGTGTAGATGAGTGGGGCCGCCAGGCTGCCGCCGTCGATGGCCAACTCCATCTGCCGATATTGGAAGGCGGTCTGGTTGATCACCGCCACCCCGAACATGGCCGTGACGACGAGAGCGATGAGCGTGTGGCGCCGGTCGTCCCGCTTGGTGGCGTGCACCACCCATTGCATGGTGACGACGCTCAGCAACAACGTCCAAGCCATCACCGTCGGCGCCGTCAATTCGATCCGCGACCCGGCGGGAATCCACGAACCGCCGGGGTTCGCCCGCAGGAACTCGGCCCGCTCGGAGAAGTAGACGCCCAGCAGCCCGCCGAAGTACATCATTACGGCGGCCGCAGCAAAACCCGTTCCCACCTGCAGGGTCCGGCGGCGCGGGGCGATCGCAGGCGTCACCACCTCGGTCGCCGCGGCTTGCCCGCTCACGAGTCGCCCTTCTCGTCAGCGTCGGCCGCCGGTGTGTCCCAGAGCGGATGCGGCGAACGTACCGGGACCACCGGCTCAGCACCGAAGTTGTCCGGCGGCGGAGGGGAGGTTGCGAACCATTCCATCGTGTGCCCGCCCCACGGGTCGGGGACCGTCGAGGCTCCCCGAGCGAGGGCCGTGGCGCCGCGGAGCGCCACGATGACGACGACCCCGAGACCCAGGAGGACTCCGATCACGCCGATGACGGCGAGCACAGCGACCGCCTCGGCGCCCGACGAGGCGAAGTGCGTGCTCGGGCGTTCGGGTTGCCCCAGGAATCCCGCGACAAGACCCATCAGGCCCACAAGAAGCCCGCCGGCTCCCACGATCGCCGCGACGCCGAAGCCGGCCGCGTGCGAGGCCCGGCGGCCGAAGATCTTGGGGCTCCAGTAGAAGAGCCCGGCCACGGCACCGAGCACCGCGGCCATCGCCACCAGGTCCAGGAGACCCGCGCCGGCCATCGTCCCCCGCAGATCGTCCAGGGGCGCGAGCGCCCGATCCAGGTCACTCTGCCAGGACTCGTTGTGCCGGGCAAAGCTCCGCAGGAACCCCACTGCTCCGCCCAGGACGCGGATGAAACCCACGATCGCGGCGAACACCAGAACGCCGAGCGCCGACATCGCCACCGCCAGGTACCCGCTGGGTCGAGGCAGCCGTCGGGCGGCGCGACCCAGATCGGCCCAGCCGCCCAGCAGTGCCACGACCACGAGGGCCACGACAATGCCGCTGGCGACGTACAGCGGGGTCGTCTGGGCCGTCGGGCTGAAGAAGCGCTGCAGGTCGGCACCGAAACTGAACACCCCGGCCAGACCGACGAGCGAGAGCATGAGGCCCCAGCGCCGCTGCTGCGGGGCACCGAAGGCCACCTGCAGGATCTCGCCCACGACACCGATCGCCGGGATGGCGAAGACGAACACCTGCGGCTGGTCGAAGACCCAGGAGACCTGCTCGTACAGGTTCTGCCCGGCGCCGTAGCGCACCGCGCCGGGACCGCGCAGGTCGACCCACATGATGACGAGGTTGGCGACCAGCACCGGCAGGCTCAGGAGCCAGACGCCGCCGGCCACGAGCATCGACCACGAGAACAGCGGCATGCGTTCGAGGCTCATACCGGCCGGCCGCTGCGTGCACATGGTGGTGAGCAGCACCGCCGTAGCGGCCAGCAGCGACAGGACCACCATCGCGAACGAGAGCAGGGAAAGCTCCACCGCGCGTTGCTCGCCACCGCCGACGAGGCCGCCGTCGATCGCCCAGGAGGCGACGAGGATGCCGGCTCCTGTGAGCCAGCCCCAGAACGCGGCCGCCGCCGCCCGGGGGAAGGCCACGCCCCGGGCGCCGATCTGCAGCGGGACCACGAGAGTGGCGAGGCCGATCCACAACGGCGCCACGAAGAGGAAGATCAGCCCGACCCGGTACAGCGTGAAGAACTGCCGGAACGACTCGATGCCTGCAAAGACCTCGAGTCCCGGCAGGTTGGCCCGCTCGATGTGCAAGAGCAGGCCGCACACGAGCACGAAGCCTCCGAGCAGCAGCGACGCCAGGATCCACATGCGCCCCAGCGTCTTGTGGTCGCCGCTGGACAGCAGTCCGGCAAGGCCTCCTGGGCTCGGCAGGCTCTCCGGCGTCGCCGGGGCGTGCTCGTCCGTGGCGGGAGCGTGGGTCTCGGTCGCGGTCATACGAATTCGGTAACGGGGTGCGGGTTGTCCGTTCGGTATGACCGCTCTACGAGACCCGCTCGGCAGGCGGTCACGGGGCCTGATCCAGCCTGGAACTGTACCGCGCGACCGCGGACTGCCCGCACCGGAGAGGATCGGTGGGCTTTCCCGCCGCCCCCGGGCACCATCGGCGCCATCAGACGAGCCGGTCCACGGCCATCGCCCCGAAGAGCAAGATCACGTAGGTGATGGACCAGTTGAACAGCCGCATCGCCACCTGCGGTGTCCCGTGGCGAAGCAACCGGATCGCCAGGGCGACGAAGATCACGCCGGTCACCACCGCCGTCGTCAAGTAGAGGACGCCCAGTTCGGCCACGAACCCGAACCCGATACTCGTCGCCCATAGCACCACGGTGTAGGCGATGATGCGCAGCGCCACGGTGCGGATCGAGCGGACCGCCGGCAGCATCGGCACCCCAACCTGGGCGTAGTCGTCGCGATAGCGCACCGCCAACGCCCAGAAGTGAGGTGGCGTCCAGTAGAAGATCACCGCGAACAGCAGCAGCGGCGCCCAGTCCAGCCGGCCCACCACCGCCGCCCAGCCCACGAGCACGGGGACCGCTCCGGCGGCCCCGCCGATGACGATGTTGCGTTCGGACCGCCGCTTCAGCCAGAGGCTGTACACGAACACGTAGAACAGCGTGGCGCTCACCGCCAGGACGGCGCTGAGCAGGTTCACGATCAGCCAGAGCCAGACGAACGCCGCGACCTCCAGCGTGATGGCGAACACCAGAGCCCCGCGCGGGCTGATCTCGCCGGTGACCAGGGGTCGATCCCGGGTGCGCTCCATGACGCTGTCGATGTCGCGATCGATGACCATGTTGAGCGCATTCGCCCCGCCGGCGGCGAGGATGCCGCCGAGGACCACCGCGGCCATCAGCCACACCGGCGGCAGGCCTCGCTGCGCCACGATCATGGTGGGAACCGTCGTCACGAGCAGCAACTCGATGATGCGCGGTTTGGTCAGCGCCACGTAGGACGCGATCGTGGCCCGAGTTGACGCGATCGTGGCCCGGGCTTTCGTCGCAGGCATCGGCGCAAGCGTACGAGACCGGCGTGTCCAATACTCCAACCGCGGTCCGGTGCGGTGGCGGGGCCTCGGGTGGTCAACTCCCTAGGCTGACTGCCGATGGCGTTCTGGCGGAACGGAATCAGCGCGGAGACCTACCGCCGCATCACGCTGCTGGCCCTCCTGGCTCTGATCTTCATCATCATCACCGGGGGCGCCGTACGCCTGACCGGCTCCGGACTGGGCTGCTCCGACTGGCCCACCTGCGAGGAGAACCAGTTCCTCCCCGACCTCGAGTACCACGCCTTGGTGGAGTCGGTGAACAGGGCAATCACCGGCATCGTGTCGGTGGCGGTGGCGCTCGCCACCCTCGGCGCGCTGCTGCGTCGACCCCGGCGACGGGACCTGATCGCCCTGGCGCTCGGTCTGGTGGCGGGCGTGGCGGGACAGGTGGTCCTCGGCGGCCTGGTCGTGTGGTACCACCTCTCCCCCTGGTTGGTCATCGCCCACTTCCTGCTGTCGATGGTGCTGGTGGCCAATGCGGTCGTCCTGCACCACCGCGCCGGCCGGCCGGAGGGCGCCAGGACCCTCGACGGCGACCGGCCCGACGGCGGGACGGGTACCCGCACGGCCGGCAACCTGACGCGCCTACTGGTGGTGCTGGCCATCCTGGCGATCGTGAGCGGCACCGTGCTGACCGGAGCGGGTCCGCACGGCGGTGACGCCGATGTCGAACGGCTCCAATACGACATCCCTTCCCTGGCCCGCCTGCACGGAGGAGCCATGGCGCTGTGCGCCGCGGTCGCACTGCTGCTCTGGGCCGGTGCCGAGCGCGGCTCATTCCGCCTGCGCCGCCAGGGAAGGCGTTCGGCGGTGCACGCCGGGGCGGCCCGGGCAGTGGTACTCGTGATCGGCGCGCAGGGTGCCATCGGCTACCTGCAGTACTTCACCGGCGTACCGCCGCTGCTCGTGGGCATCCATATCGCCGGTGCAGCCGCCCTGTGGACCACCGTGCTGCGCCTCCACCTCGCCGTGCACGAGGTGCCCGCCCGGTAGGCTTCGTCGCCTGCCCCCATCGTCCAGCGGCCTAGGACGCCGCCCTTTCAAGGCGGTAACACGGGTTCGAATCCCGTTGGGGGTGCCGCCGGGCCCTCTCGCCGCCCCGGGGCCTCGCGACGCTCGGGGGTCGGGGCGGGTAGGCTTCGAACTTCGCTGGTCCTGTAGTGCAGCTTGGAGTGCACGCCGCCCTGTCAAGGCGGAGGTCGCGGGTTCAAATCCCGTCAGGACCGCCCCGGTCGGGTAGCTCAGTCGGCAGAGCGTCCGCCTGAAAAGCGGAAGGTCCCCGGATCGATGCCGGGCCCGACCACGCAGATCGTGCCCGCCGGTTGCTCCGGCCCCGGGGAGGTCTCAGCCGGGGGCTCAGGCCCCTGTCGAGGACTCGTAGGCGAAGCCCAGTTCAGGCGCTGTCACCAGGGCCCGGAAGTCCAACCCTTCGGCGGCCGCGGCCGTCTCGCAAGTGCCTCCTCTGTCGACGACCGCCAGGATCATCTGCGGCTCAGCGCCGAGCGCGCGGACCACCCGTACCGCCTCAAGAGGCGACCGGCCCCTCGTGACGGTGTCCTCGACGATGAGCACGCGATCCCCGGCCTCGAGCGCGCCAGCCAGGCGACCCTCCACCCCGTGGTCCTTCGCCTCCTTGCGAATACTGAAGGCGCGCAGCGACCGGCCCCGCGCCGCGGCGACTCCCGCAACACCGAACGCAATCGGGTCAGCTCCTGCTGCAAGCCCGCCGATGGCATCGATATCGGGCGACATCACCTCCAGGACAGCATCGGCGATCAGCAGGATCCCGTCCGCCCGGCACGCAGTCTGCTTGGCGTCACAGAACCAGGTGCTGCGCCTTCCCGACTTCAACACGAAGTCGCCCGTACGGATCGAGTGATTCAACAGGTGCTGCTTCAAGAGATGAAGGGGCGAAGGCTCCACAATCTCAACCTAGCGTCTTGTCAACGAGAACAGCAGTTCAAGGATTGCGCACTATTGCTATGGCTTCTGGCCGCTACAAGAACCCGTAGACTGCGACGAATTCGAGTACAAGAGTGCTTGACTCGAATTGACCAAGCTCGATTAGACTTCACACGCAAGATTGGGTCAGTCGAATAGTAGCGAATTATCGCTGGAAGGAGCAGCTGGAATGAGTCAGGGCGACGCAAACACTGAACGAAAGGCTCGAGAGGTCACTCCCGAGCACAAGGCGGCGATGATCCAAGGGCGCATGGAGGCTCGTGTCGTACGTCAATATCTCGAGGCGCTTGAGGGAGTCAGGAAGTCCGGCGGAAGGCGCCGGTCCAAGGAAACGCTGGAGAAAAAGCTGGCGTCCGTGGAACAAGAATTGGCCTCCGCAGACCCTGTGGGACGGCTGCATCTGATTCAGGAGCGAATCGATCTTCAGAGTCAAATTGAAGCCGCCGAGCAAAACGTCGACATCAACGAACTAGAGAGCGCCTTCGTCGACATAGCCGGCTCCTACAGCGAGCGCCGAGGCATCTCCCGCCAGGCGTGGCGAGAGGTCGGCGTCCCTCCAAAGGTGCTCCAGCGGGCGGGAATCCGCTGACGGGAGCGCTTCCGGAGCCGGAGCCGCTCCCTTACAGGAGCGGCTCCGGGGCAACCCCTCTCGCGTCGGGATGGCGGTCCACCAGTTCGTCCGCAGCCTCGACGAACGCCGCCACTTGGCGCTCGGCTCGTCCGGGTTCGACCGCTTCCTTCAGTACTGCTTCAATGCCTTCGGCCGTCAGCGGGAAGTCTCCGTCGTCGCCCAAAGCGGCCACAAGGTCGTACGCTCGGCCTGCTCGCTGAGCCGTGACCGCGGTCGCGCTGTGACGTTTCAGCACCTCATGGGCATGGGAGCGATCGGCTCCTGCATCGGTCGCGGCGACGAGTAGCGCTGAACTCGCCAAGAGAGGCGCCCGACCGCGTAGCTCTTCTGCCGCCACGGCGGCAAATGGCTCCAGCTCTTGCATAACCGTGAGAAATGTCTCCAAGAGCCCGTCAATAGCGAAGAACGCGTCGGGCAAAACGATCCTTCGAACCACCGAGCAACTGACATCTCCCTCGTTCCACTGAACGCCCGCGAGGTCGGCGGCCATCGTGAGATGGCCTCGCAACACAGTGGCGAGGCCATCGATGCGTTCGCAGGAGCGGGCATTGGTCTTGTGAGGCATGGCGGACGATCCCACTTGCTCTGGACCGAACCCTTCAGTAACGAGTTCCTGGCCGGCCATCAGGCGGATCGTCGTCGCCAGGTTGGCCGGGCCGGCAGCGATCCCGAAAAGGCACGAGACGACGTCGAAGTCCAGCGATCGGGGATAGATCTGACCGACGACGCCGAGCGTGCGGGCGAACCCGAGCCGCGCTGCCAGCGCCGCTTCCAACGCGTCGACCTTCGAGGGGTCCCCGCCGAACAGCGCCAAGAGGTCGGCCTGCGTGCCGACAGGACCCTTCAGGCCCCGCAGCGGGTAGTCCTCGAGCCGCGCTTCGAGGCGCCCCGCCGCCGTGATCAACTCCTCCCCGGCGGCGGCGAAGCGGCGGCCGAAGGTCGTGACCTGAGCCGGCACGTTGTGCGTCCGCGCCACCACCGGCACCGTGGCCAGCTCGCCGGCCCGCCGCGCCAGGACATCGACCGCGGCGATCGCCTTCGTCAACACCAGGCGCATCGCATCGCGAATCTGCGTCTGCTCGACGTTCTCGGTGACGTCACGGGAGGTGAGACCCCAATGAAGGTATTCGCACCCCGCCAGCGCGCAGAACTCCTCCAGCCGGGCCATCACGTCGTGACGGAGCCGGCGCTCGCGGCGGGCGATGGAGGCCAGGTCGACCTCGTCGATGACGGCCCGGTAGGCCCCCGGCGCGCCCTCGGGAACCTCCAGCCCCAACTCGATCTGCCCCTCGAGGACCGCCACCCAGAATTCCCGTTCCCGGAGGACCTTGGCCGCCGGCGACCAGATTGCGCGCATCGCCTCGCCGGCGTAGCGCTCGGCCAGGAGGTTTGGGACGGTCACGGCGACGTCGGCTTCAGGCGGACGAGTTGCCGGCGGCGCGGGCCCACGCCCACGAGCGTGATCGGCACGCCTGCCTGCTCCTCGACGAAGCGAAGGTAACCAGAGGCCTCGGCGGGGAGGTCCTCGGTGGCGGTGACTTCGGCCAGCGGGGTGCGCCAGCCCGGGAATTCCTCGAGTATCGGAGAGGCCCGATGCACATCGGACTGGTGATACGGCATGTGCTCGCTGCGCCGACCGTCGATCTCGTAGCCCACGCACACCTTGACGACGTCCAGCGAGTCGAGGACGTCCAGCTTGGTGATCGCCAGTTCCGAGAGCGAGTTCAGACGGATCGCGTGGCGGACCATCACCAGGTCGAGCCAACCCACGCGGCGGCGCCGGCCGGTGTTGGTGCCGAACTCGGCGCCGTCGGTCACGAGCCGGTCCGCCACCTCGCCATGCACCTCCGCCGGGAACGGGCCCGACCCGACACGTGTCGTGTACGCCTTGGTGATCCCAATGACCCGGTCGATGTGCCGCGGACCCACGCCGGCGCCCACGCAGGCTCCCCCCGCGACCGGATTCGACGACGTCACGAACGGGTACGTCCCGTGGTCGAGGTCCAGGAACGTGGCCTGGGCCCCTTCGAAAAGCACCTCGCGGCCCGCCTCCAGCGCCTCGTGCACAGTCGCCACCGTGTCGGTGACGTACGGCTCCAGCGCGGGAGCGACCTCCTGCAGGTACTTGTCGGCGAGCACCTCGGCGTCGTATCCCAGCCGGTTGTAGACCTTGGCCAGCAGCGGGTTCTTCTCCCGCAGGGCAGCCTCCAACTTCTCCCGGAAGATGCCGGCGTCGAAGAGGTCCTGCACCCGCAGGCCGACGCGGGTCGCCTTGTCGGCGTAGGCCGGCCCTATCCCCCTCTTGGTCGTGCCCAGCTTGTTGGAACCCAGACGGCGCTCGCTCAGGACGTCGAGCTGTTGGTGATAGGGGAGGATGAGGTGAGCGTTGCCGGACAGCTGCAGCCTCCCGGTGCTGATCCCGCGCGCCTCGAGCATCGCCAACTCGTCGACCAGCACGAACGGATCGACGACGACCCCGTTCCCGATGACCGGCGTGATGTGCTCATAGAGCACCCCCGACGGGACCAGTTGCAGCGCGAAGGACTCCTCGCCGACGACGATCGTGTGGCCGGCGTTGTGCCCTCCCTGGTAGCGCACGACCATCTCCATCTCGGCCGCAAGCAGATCCGTGAGCTTGCCCTTGCCCTCGTCGCCCCACTGGGTGCCAACCACCACGGTTGCTCCCACAACACCCTCCCTCGTGAGCGGAAGACCGGAACCAGCCTACGGTGGTGGCCCGTCGCCGCGCCGTGCCAGCGTGAGCGAGAAGTCACCGGCGGCGTCCAGCCACTGTGCCAGGACCGAGAAGCCGGCCGCCTCCAACTCGTCGCCGATCTGGGTGGGCCGGAACTTGGCGGAGATCTCGGTGCGCATGGCCTCGCCGTCGTCGAAGGAGACGCGCAGGTCGAGGCGCCGCACATACACCTCCTGGGCACCGTCGGATCGGAGCCACATCTCGATCCGCTGCGTCTCTTCGTCATAGGTGACCACGTGCGTGAACCGCCGGGGCTCGAAGTCGGCGTCGAGGCGACGGTTGATGACGCCCAGCACATTGCGGTTGAATGCCGCGGTGACCCCGGCGTCGTCGTCGTAGGCGGCGAGGAGGCGGCTGCGGTCCTTCACGAGATCGGCGCCGAGCAGGAACGTCTCGCCCGCCGAGGACAGACTGGCGATCTCGGCGAGGAACTTCCGGCGCTCGGGACCCGGGAAGTTGCCAATGGTGCCCCCCAGCAGGGCCACCAGCCGTCGATCGCCCCCGGGGATCGACCGCAGGTCAGCACCGAAGTCCCCCACGACGCCGTGCACGGCCACGTCGGGGTAGGCCTCCACGGCCGCCGCGGCGGTCGCGCGCAGGGCGGTCTGATTCACGTCGAAGGGCACGAACCCCTCGAGCGTGCCGGCGGCGGCCATGGCATCGAGCAGCAGACGCGTCTTATGGGAGAAGCCCGAGCCGAGTTCCACGAGCGTCCCGGCCCCCGAGAGCGTCGCGATCTCCGGGGCGGCCCGTTGCAGGATCTCGTGTTCGCGCCGCGTCGGGTAGTACTCGGGGAGCCGGGTGATCGCCCCGAACAGCCGGCTGCCTTCGTCGTCGTAGAACCACTTCGGGGGAAGATCCTTCGGGATCGACCGGAGCCCGGCGGAGACGTCGGCCGCGAGCGCCCTGTCCTGAACAGCCTCGTCGGTACAGACGCTGATCGAGTAGCCGTCGGCCCGAACGCGGACCGCGACGGGCGCGTCGGAGCAGGATCCCGAAGCCACGGCGACGTTGGTTCAGCGACTGTCGCGCGCCAGGCGCAGGCCCGAGAAGTGCCAGCGCGTGCCCGGGCCGAAGAAGTTGCGGTAGGTGGCGCGGACGTGGCCCGCGGGAGTAGCACAGCAGCCGCCCCGGAGCACCACCTGGTTGACCATGAACTTGCCGTTGTACTCGCCGACGGCGCCGGCGGCGGGGGTGAAACCGGGATAGGGGCTGTAGGCGCTGGATGTCCACTCCCAGACGTCGCCGAACATCTGCTCCAGGCCGTCTCCCTTGGCCGGGCGGGGGTGCAGCGCGCCCGCTGGCAGGAGGTTCGCATCGGCGGCGTCCGGCTGCGCGCCGACAGTGGTCGCGGCGGCCTCCCACTCGGCCTCGGTCGGCAGACGGGCCCCGGCCCAGCGGGCGAAGGCATCGGCCTCGTAGTAGGAGAGATGGCAGACAGGTTCGTCGCTTCGGATCTCCCGCGCGCCGGCCAGGGTGAACAACTCCCAGGAATCAGCGGTGCGGTTCCAGTACAGCGGTGCGGACCAGCCGGAGGACTCCACCGCCGCCCACCCGTCGGACAGCCAGAGAGTCGGTGTGGCGTAACCGCCGTCGGCCATGAACGCCAGCCAGTCGCCGCAGGTGACCAGGCGGTTGGACAACTCGTAGGGACCGAGCAACACCTCGTGGCGCGGCCCCTCGTTGTCGAAGGCGAAGGAATCGCCGCCGTACCCGATTGCCTGGCGGTCGCCATCGAAGCGGATCCAGACCGAGCCGGACTCCGAGACCTCCGAGGCCCGGCGGGAATCGGTGCGGTAGGCGGGCTTGGCGGGATTGCAACTCAACACGTGCTTGATGTCCATGAGCAGGAGTTCCTGGTGCTGCTGCTCATGGTTCAGGCCCAAGATCGCCAGGTCCTCCACAGCCCGGGGTACCTCTCCGCCCAGCAGGCGGACCATCGCCTCGTCGACCCATCTCCGGTAGTCCGCGACCTCGGCGGTCGAGGGCCGGGAGATGATCCCCCGCTGAGGCCGGGGGTGCCGGGGCCCCGCCGCCTCGTAGTAGGAGTTGAAGAGATAGTGGTAGAGGGGGTCCGCCTCGCTGTAGCCGTCCAGGTGGGGCTTCAGCAGGAACGTCTCGAAGAACCAGGTGGTGTGGGCGCGGTGCCACTTGGTGGGGCTCACGTCGTCCATCGTCTGAATGCACTGGTCCTCCGGGGACAGCGGCGCGGCCAACTGCTCTGTGAGGCTCCGCACGGCGAGGTAGCGCTCCGCCAGCGTGCCGGTGGCCACCGTCAAGAGGGAACTCCCAGGTGTTCGCGCAGCGCTGGACCCTTCGTGGCCTCGTCGAAGGACTCGAGGGCGCGCCGCTGCGCGGCGTTGAGCTTCTTCGGCACCACGACCTCAACGGTAACCAGCAGGTCACCAGTCCCGCGGTCGGTCTTCACGCCCCGGCCGCGCACGCGCAGGGTCCGCCCCGACCGGGTGCCCGCCGGCAGGCGCAGCGTCACGGCCTCACCCTCGAAGGTCGGGACGGCAATGCGCGCCCCCAGGGCGGCCTCGCTGAAGCTGACCGGCACGGTGAGGGTGAGATGGTCGCCGTCGCGCCCGAACAGCGGGTCGTCACCGACACGGACGATCACATACAGGTCTCCTGGCGGCCCGCCGTTGGCTCCCGAGCCACCCTTGCCGCGCAGCCGGATCCGCTGGCCGTCGGCGACGCCCGCAGGGATCCGGACCTTCGTGTTCCGGCGTTCGGACCGCTCGCCCAGGGCCACCTCGGAGGTCACGCCGTTCACGGCTTCGGAGAAGGAGAGCGAGATCTGCGCCTGGTGGTCCGCGCCGCGCTGGGGCCGGTGTGCGCCCGGCGCGCCGCCGAACGGACCGGCGCCGCTGCCGAAGAGGTTTGCCAGCAGATCCCCGATCCCGTCGGCCCCCGAGAATTGGAACGAGTGCGATCCGCCCGGACCCGGGGCGACGAACGGGTTGCCGCTTCCCGCCAGGCGGCGAATCTCGTCGTACTGGGCGCGCTTGTCGGTGTCACCGATCACGTCGTAGGCGGCCGACACTTCCTTGAACCGCTCCTCGGCGCGGGCATCGTCGGGGTTCCGGTCGGGGTGAAGGTGGCGGGCGAGCGACCGGTAGGCCTTGGTGATCTCGTCCTGGGGAGCCTCCGGCGACACTCCCAGGACGCGGTAGTAGTCCTTCTGCAGCCACTCCTGGCGTATGTCGTTCACCGGTGCAGCGGCTTCAGCGTTCGAGCGGGCGGGCGGTCATCCCCGGACGCCGACCACCGCGGGGCGCAGCACCCGCCCGCCCCACGCATAGCCGGTGCGCAGCACGTCGGTCACCATGGGCTCCGCCGGTGTCTCACCGTCGATCTCGTCAGTGGTGTGCAGCACGGCTTCGTGATAGTTCGGGTCGAAGCGCTGTCCGGCCGGCGAGATCACTTCCAAGCCGCCCTCGGTCAGCGCGTCGAGGAGGGCGCTGTGCAGCGGCCCGACCAACTCGCTGTCGTGGACGGCACCGGCTTCGGAGGCATCGAGAACAGCCAGGAGCCGGGACGCCAGGTCGGCCGCCCCGCGTTCGGAGGCCTGGGCCTGCTGCTCGGCGGCCCGGCGGCGGAAGTTGACGAAATCAGCCTTGAGGCGGGTGACGGCGTCGAGATACTCGACACACTGCTCACAGGTCGTCCCCTCCGTCGGCACCGGAGCGCCGGCGTCGGGCTCGATCGTCTCGCCCTGCGCCGGCGCGCCGTCGGATCCGACCTCCTCGGACCTCGGATCGAGTCGATCCTCGGCAGCCTCGTCCGCGCAGTGCTCGCCGGCAGCGGTCACGAGTCCTCTTCGTCCACGATCTCGGCGTCGATCACGTCTTCGCCGTCGCCCGCGCCATCGGCGGCGCCGGCAGTGGGTTCGGTGGTCTGCGTCGCCCGGGCGTACATGGCCGACACGAAGGTCTCGACGGCCTGCTGCAGATCATTGGCGGCGGCCTCGACGGCGGCCACGTCATCGCCCTCGAGGGCGCTGCGCGTCGCCTCCATCTTGGTGCGCAGGTCGGCCGAGCCTTCGGCATCAGCCTTGGCCGCCTCCTCTTCGAGCAGCTTCTCGGCGCGATACACCAGCGAGTCCGCCAGGTTGCGGGTCTCGGCGGCCTCGCGGCGGCGCCGATCCTCCTCGGCGTGCGCCTCTGCGTCGCGCACCATCTTGTCGATCTCGTCGTCCTCCAGGGACGACTGGCCGGTGATGGTTATGGACTGCTCGTTGCCGGTGGCCTTGTCGCGGGCCGACACGTGCACGATGCCGTTGGCGTCGATGTCGAAAGTGACCTCGATCTGCGGAATCCCCTGAGGCGCTGGCGGGATGTCCACCAGCTGGAACTTGCCGAGGGTCTTGTTGAACTCGGCCATCTCCCGCTCGCCCTGCAGGACGTGGATCTCCACCGACGGCTGGTTGTGGGCAGCGGTCGTGAAGACCTCCGAGCGCTTCGTGGGGATGGTGGTGTTGCGATCGATGAGGCGGGTCATGATCCCGCCCTTGGTCTCGATCCCCAGCGAGAGGGGCGTGACGTCGAGCAGCAGCACGTCGGTGACGTCGCCCTTCAGAACGCCCGCCTGGATGGTGGCCCCGACGGCCACGACCTCGTCGGGGTTCACCCCCTTGTGCGGATCCTTGCCGGTCATCTGGCTGACGAGCGCCGAGACCGCAGGCATGCGCGTCGAGCCGCCCACCAGGATGATGTGGTCGATCTCGTCGGCGGACAGGCCGGCATCGGCGACGGCGCGCTCGAAGGGTCGCCGGCAGCGGTCCAGCAGGTGGGACGTCATTGACTCGAACGCGGCCCTCGTGAGGGTGTAGTCGAGGTGCAGCGGGCCGGCGGACGTGGCTGTGATGAACGGGAGGTTGATCTGCGCCTCCTGCTTCTGCGAGAGCTCGATCTTGGCCTTCTCGGCGGCTTCCTTCAGTCGCTGCAGGGCCATCGGATCGCCGCTCAGGTCCACGCCGTGGTCACCCTTGAATCGGTCGGCGATCCACTCGATGACCGCCTCGTCCCAGTCGTCGCCGCCCAGCTTCGTGTCGCCACTGGTGGACTTCACCTCGAAGACGCCGTCACCGATCTCCAGAACCGACACGTCGAAGGTTCCGCCACCGAGGTCGAAGACCAGCACCGTCTCGTCGGTGTGTTTCTTCTCGAGGCCGTAGGCCAGCGCCGCCGCGGTCGGCTCGTTGATGATGCGAAGCACCTCCAGACCGGCGATCTGCCCCGCCTCCTTGGTGGCGGTGCGCTGGGCGTCGTCGAAGTAGGCAGGCACCGTGACGACCGCCTGGGTCACCTCCTCGCCGAGGTACGACTCGGCGTCGCGCTTGAGCTTCATCAGGATGCGCGCCGAGATCTCCTGCGGCATGTACTTCTTCCCGTCGACCTCGGTCACGGGGACGGTCTCACCCATGTGGCGTTTGACCGAGCGAATCGTCCTGCCGGCGTTGGTGATGGCCTGGCGCTTGGCGACCTCGCCGCTCAGCACTTCGCCACCGGCGGCGAAGGCCACGATCGAGGGCGTGGTGCGGGCTCCCTCGGCGTTGGCGATCACCGTGGGATCACCGCCCTCCATGACGCTCACAACCGAGTTGGTCGTGCCCAGGTCGATACCGACTGCCTTGCCCATGTCGTGCTACCTCTTCGAATTCCTCTCGACGGCCCCAACGTGGAACCGGCGACATGTCCCTGTTCTGATGCGTCTCGGCGCGTTCTGCCTCGTGCCGAAGCAGGCTACCGAGGCCCGGTTCGCCTGGCGTTCGCCTCTGCAGCGCACCGGACAAACCGTTCAACACCGGAGGCGACCGAAATCTTCCCGCCGCGCCCGGTCCCGGCAGGCTCGCTGTGGTGGGTTGGCCGCGGTCCGGGCGGCTGCGGTGGGTATGTTCATCGACGACACCCGGCGGGCCGCGCCCCAAGATTTGCTCCCGGACGGTTCCCATGACCGCGAACCTGATCCTGCTCCGCCACGGGCAGAGCACCTGGAACCTGCAGAACCGCTTCACCGGCTGGTACGACAGCCCACTGTCGCCGCGGGGCCACGATGAGGCCGTCGCCGCTGGCCGGGCATTGGCCACCGCAGGGATTCAACCCGACGTGGCCCACACCTCACTGCAGACCCGCGCCATCGACACGTGCACGCTGGCCCTGGCCGAGGTGGGCTGTGGGGACATCCCCGTCCGGCGCCACTGGCGCCTCAACGAACGGCACTACGGCGACCTGACCGGTCTGGACAAGGCGGAGACGGCGGCCCGTCACGGCGCCGAGCAGGTCAGGCTGTGGCGGCGCAGCTACGCCACCGCTCCGCCGCCGATCCGCCCCGACAACCCCTGGAACCCCGTCGCGGACCCCCGCTATGCCGCCCTGGCACCCGGCGAGATGCCCCGGGGCGAGTCCCTGGCGGACGTGCTCGTTCGCCTGCTCCCCTACTGGGAGGGTCCGCTGAGCGCCGACCTGCGGGCCTACCGGTGCGTGCTGGTGGCGGCCCACGGCAACAGCCTTCGCGCCCTCGTCAAGCACCTCGACGGCATCACTGAGAGCGAGATCGTCACCCTGGAGATCCCCACCGGGGTGCCCATCGCCTACGAGATCGATTCCGACCTGCGGCCCAGCCGGCGGATGCCTTTGACCGAGCGTTTTGTGCCAGGCCGCTGACCTGCGGCTACCATGCACTGGTCGTTTTCGCCGGGTGGGCGGAAGCGGCAGGGAATTTCGAGCAGAGCGCCCGCACCGGGGCTCGAGAATCAGACTGGAGAAAACATCATGCGTAGGATCCTTGGAGTCCGAACGCGCTGGACAGTGGCGCTGCTGGGAGTGATGCTGATTGCAGCTTCCTGCGCCGCCGATGACGGTGCGTCCGACACCGCTGCAGCGGCGATGGGTGAGGCCCAGACCGCGCAGTCCAACGCCGAGGTGGCACTGGCGGACGCGCAGGCCGCAGCCGCCAAGGCACGGGAGGCGCAGGCCGCAGCCGACACTGCGGCCGCGGCCGCGGCGCTGGCGCAGGCCACCGCCGAGGGCAACCAGGAGGCCGTGGCACAGGCCGAGGCCGACTTGGCCGCCGCGCAGGCCGCCGCCGAGGACGCCCGAGCCGACGCCGCCGCGGCACAGGCCGAGGCCGACGATGCAGCCGCAGCCGCAGCCGCCGCTGTCGAGGCAGCCGAGGCGCAGGTCGCGGCACCGCCACCGGAGCCGATGGACGACGACGAGGAATTGATCCTCACCGTCGGCGTGCCCGGCGACATCCAGACGCTGGACCCGTGCTGCACCAACTTCATCCGCGGCCACGAGGCCCAGTTGATCGTGTCCGACACGCCGGTCATCCATCCCATCGTGGAGCAGAACGGCTCCCTGGTGGCGGTGGCCGACCAGCTGGAGTCGGTCTACTTCGAGTCCTGGGAGGAGAGCGCCGACGGGCTCACCTACACCGTCAAGATCCGCGAGGGCGTCACCTTCGACGACGGCACGGAGGTCAACGCCGAGATCGTGCGCTTCTGGGTCGACCGGAACCTCAACACGCCCGGCGGCGGCGCCTGGCTGCTGAACAACATCGCCTTCATCACCGAGCCACCCGAGGTGATCGACGAGTACACCGTGCAGTTCACGACCAACGCGCCGAGCCCGATGGTGATGCAGCAGTTCTACATGACCTCGTCGGTGCCCGTTGATCCGAAGGTCGTCGAGAAGTACGCCACCGAGGACGACCCGTGGGCGATCGAGCACTTCCAGTCCAACGTCGAGAACCCCAGCGGTCCCTACCGGATCGCCAGCTGGCTGCCCGACCAGGAGGTCGTGTTCGAGAAGCGCGAGAACTACTGGGGCACCGAGCGGGCCTACGACAAGATCATCTGGAAGATCATCCCGTCCAACGCCGAGCGCGTGCAGCTGCTGAGCGCCGGCGTCATCGACGTGGCGATCGGCCTGGGCACCGAGGACTTCGCCGCCCTGCAGGGCGTGGACGGCGTGGTCGTGCAGCGCTTCCCGTCGAAGAACCAGGCGTACCTGGGTATGGGCAACTCCATCGCCCCGTTCGACAATGTGCTGGTGCGCCAGGCGGTGTCCTACGGCGTCGACTACGACGACATCATCACCAACGTCTACAAGAACGAGGCCCAGCGCCTCCGGGGCGCCATCCCCAACGGCTCCACTTTCTCGATCGGCGACCAGATCGGCTACGACCGTGACGTGGACCGTGCCAAGGAGCTGCTGGCCGAGTCCGGCTACGACGGCACCCCGGTGACCCTGTCGATCGACGCAGGCAAGGGCGAGCACGAGCTGATCGCCGTGCGCGTTCAGTCGCACCTGGCCGAGATCGGCATGGAAGTGGAGATCGAGGTGCTGACCGCAGCCGTGTTCGCCGAGCGCAAGGCCGGCAAGCAGCTGCAGTTCTTCGTGGACGAGGCCCTGGCCTGGATCGACGATCCCAACTACCTGCTGTCGCTGCTCCTGCAGTCGGGCGTCTTCGGCAACTACACCGACTTCAACAACGCGCGGGTCGATGAGATCATCCGCGACGGTTGGGCCGAGAAGGACCCGGCCGCCCGCCGTGCGATGTTCGAGGAGGCGCAGCGCATCATCTCCGAGGAGGCCCCGTGGGCATTCCTGGCGCAGCCCGACTACAAGATCGCCTTGCGCGACAACATCGGGGGCTACGCCCTCTACCCGAACGAGATCCCGAGGCTGGCGGACCTGTACCCGCTCGACCAGTAACCGGGCGGCGCGGGCGTGAGTCCGCGCTGAACTGACGAACCGAGTGGCGCCCCGCCGGCAACCACCGCCGGCGGGGCGCCACCCTTTTTCGGTCCCAACCGTCGTGACCAACGCGACCGGTGATCGGAACAGCGCCCGGCGCTAACATCTCCCCGCCGGCTCGACCGGCGATCTTTCAATCACCGGGCGCCTCCGGCGCCTCCCACACGAGGGGGAGAACCTATGCGTGGACCTGTACGAATCCGTGGCCGCTGGTTGGTGGCGCTGCTTGGGGTGATGTTGATCGCAGCCTCCTGCGCTGCCGACGACGGCGCAGGCGACGCGGCACAGGCTGCGAGCGCCGACGCCGCCGCTGCGCAGGCCGACGCCAGCGCAGCGATGTCAAGCGCCGACGCAGCCGGTGCAGAAGCCGCCGCAGCCGGTGCAGAAGCCGCCGCAGCCGGTGCAGAAGCCGCCGCAGCTGTAGCCGCGGCGCAGGCGGCAACCGCGGCGGCCGAAGCCGCGCAGGCCGACGCGGCCGCGGCGCAGGCCGAAGCGGCGCTTGCCCGGGCCACCGCCGAAGGCAACCAGGAAGCCGTTGAGGCAGCGGAGGCGGCGCTCGCAGAAGCGCAGGCTGCTGCGGAGGAGGCCCGTGAGCAGGCAGCGGCGGCCCAGGCGGAGGCTGCTGCAGCGCAGGCCGAAGCGGCAGCCGCACAGGAAGAGGCAGCAGCCGCGCAGGCCGAAGCGGCAGCCGCGCAGGAAGAGGCAGACGCGGCCCGCAGCGCCGCGGAGACCGCAGCCGCCGAAGCTGCAGAGGCCGAAGCAGCCGCAGCGGCGTCCGCTGAACCTGAAGAACGCGTCCTGGTGGTCGGCGTCCCGGGTGACATCGAGACGCTCGACACCTGCTGCGCCAACTTCATCCGCGCCCACGAGGCTCTCGAGTTGGTGTACGAGCCACCCGTCCTGCACCGCACCGTGGAGCAGAACGGCGCGCTCATCGGCGCCGCGGGCGACCTCATGCCCCGCTACTTCGAGTCCTGGGAGGCGCACGAGGACGGTCTCACGTACACCATCAAGGTGCGCCCGGGCGTCCTCTTCGACGACGGCACGGAGGTCACCGCCGAGACGGTGCGCTTCATGACCGAGCGAAACCTCAACACCCCCGGCGGGGCCAACTGGCTGCTGCGGAACATCGCCTTCATCCAAGAGCCGCCGGAGGTGCTCGACAAATACACCCTCCGGTTCACCTCCAGCGAGGCCAGCCCGATGGTCATGGAGCACTTCTACATGACGTCCTCGGCGATCATCGACCCGAAGGTCATCCTGGAGAACGCCACCGAGGACGACCCGTGGGCCATGGAGTACTTCTCCCGCAACGT
Source organism: bacterium (assembly GCA_028824415.1). GTDB lineage: Bacteria > Actinomycetota > Acidimicrobiia > Acidimicrobiales > CATQHL01 > VXNF01. The sequence continues at coordinate 23,588 of JAPPDX010000121.1, forward strand.
GGACAACGCCAGCGGTCCCTTCCGCCTCGTCAGCCGCGTTCCCGACCAGGAAGTCGTCTTCGAGGCGCGCGAGAACTACTCCTTCGAGCCGCAGGCCTACGACAAGATCATCTGGAAGATCATCCCGTCGAACGCCGAGCGCGTGCAGTTGCTGAAGGCAGGGGTCATCGACGTGGCCATCGCCCTGGGCACCGAGGACTTCGCCGCCCTCGAGGGCGCCGAAGGCGTGACCGTGCAGCGGTTCCCGTCCAAGAACCTGGCCTACATGGGCATGGGTAACCAGATCGCCCCGTTCGACGACAAGACCGTGCGCCAGGCCGTGTCCTACGCCGTGGACTACGACGACATCCTGAACAACGTCTACAAGGGTGAGGCCCAGCGCCTCTACGGTCCCATCGCCCCCGGCTCGTACTCGAGCCTGGGCGACAGCATCGGCTACCGGCGTGACGTTGCCAAGGCGCAGGAGTTGCTGGACGGAAGCTCCTACGACGGCTCCACGGTGGTGCTGTCGATCGACTCCGCCAAGGGCGAGCACGAGCTGATCGCCGTGCGCATCCAGGCGCACCTCGCCGAGATCGGCATGGACGTGGAGATCGAGAAGCTGCCCTCGCCGGTCTACGCCGAGCGCAAGGTCGGTGAGAACCGGATGCAGATGTTCATCGACGAGGGCCTGCCCTGGATCGACGATCCCAACTACACCCTGTCGGTGTTCCTGCTGTCGGGTGTGTTCGGCAACTACACCCAGTACGTGAACGAGCGGGTCGATCAGATCATCAGCGAGGGCTGGGGAATCCTGGACCGCGAGGAGCGCGCACGGACCTTCGAGGAGGCCCAGCGCATCATCGTGGACGACGCCCCGTGGGTGTTCCTGGCACTGCCCGACTACAAGATCGCCATGCGCGACACGGTCGAGGGCTTCGTGCTTTACCCGAACGCCATCCCACGCCTTGCCGGACTGCGACCGGCCGAGTAAGCCAGTAGCCGGAGGCGGGCAGGCGCCCGCTCCCCGGCGGTACAAGTGAAGCGGCGCCCCGCCTGATCCCCCGAGGACTTGGGCGGGGCGCCGCCGCGTTTTGGTGGTCTCCCGGGCAGGGGTGGCGGCGTGCCGTCTGCTCCTTCGATTCGAACGCCGAGGGGACTCGGCGTTCTCAGAGGCGTCGCAGATCGGCCCCCGCCATCCCTGCCCTCGCGGGTTGCCCGGCCGGGACCGAAGAGCGCCGATCAGCGGCGGCGCAGGATGCGGCGGCGGGGGGGTTTGACCGGGGCGGGGGCTGACTTGGGGGCCTGGGCGGTGGCCAGAGCCTCGGCTGGGCTGAACGGTGGGGCGCTGGAGGACTCGACCGGCTGGGGGAGTTGGGAGACGACGCCGGTCACGCCGGGGACGCGCTGGAGCAGCACGGCCTCGATGCCGGCGGTGAGGGTGACCATCGACAGCGGGCAGGTGCGGCAGGCGCCGATCATCTCGATCTCCACGACGCCGTCATCCCTCACACCCAGCAGCGTGAGGTCGCCGCCGTCGGACTGCAGGGCCGGGCGCACGAAGTCCAGGGCCTCCTTCAGGAGGTCCATGTCGATGGGACCTGGGGGAGAGGCGGCGGGTCCGGGTTCCACAGCTACCAGTCTGCTGCGATATTCGCCGCAGCCGCCGATCCAGCCGATTGACGGTGGGTCCCGGCCTGAGCCGGAGTGACGGGAGAGTCGGCGTTCGGCATCACGCCACGAACCCCTAGAACACCTCGATCCAGGTGCCTGCGCCGGCTTCCAGCGCCAGGTCGTAGACCAGCGCCGCGCAGGCCGCGTCGAGTGCGGGCATGCCCATGTGGGTCATTATCGTGCGCTCGCCGGGATGTTCGCGCCCCAGGCGTCGTCCTTGCAGGACCTCCGTGGCGATGTCGGCGTGAATGTCGTCGCGGGAGAGCTGGCCGTGCTGCAGCCCGCCGATGCGGCCCACCTCCTCCCCGGTGATCCACTCAAGGTCTCGGCCATACCAGCCGACCACCCACTTGTCGAAGGCCCGGGCGCAGGCCGGATCCACGTCGCGGAACCCGGTGGCGGCGCAGACGTGGGTGCCGGGGGAGATCCAGGACTCCATGAGCACCGGCCGCAGTGCCGTGGTCACGACGCAGACGATGTCGGCGCCGGCGACGGCCTCCTCCACGCTTGCGGCAATGCCGGCCTCGACACCGAGTTGCTCCGCGGCCTCAGCCGCGAAGCGCGCCGCGGCCACCTCGTCGATGTCGAACGCCACCACGTGTGTGAGGTCGAAGAGTTCCGCCAGCAGCCACAGGTGGGTGCGCCCCTCGTTGCCGCAGCCGATGATCGCCAGACGGCTGCTGTCGGATCGGGCCAGGAACTTCGCCCCCACCGCAGCGTGGCCGCCGGTGCGCATGTTGGTTACCGAGGTGCCGTCCACCAGTGCCAGTGGCATGCCCGTGTCGGTGTCGGTCACGAGGTCCAGTGCGGAGATGGCCGGCAGGTCGCGCCTGGGGTTCTTGGACCAGCTGCTCAGCCACTTCAGCGCCGCCCGCTCGAGGGGGCGGATGTGCGCCGGAAAGGCCTGCACCACGCCGTAGCCGAAGGGGGGCTCGGGCCCGGGGGCGGTGCGGTCGTGCACCCACAGGTTCACCGGGTTGGTCTGGTCGACCTGCCCCGCACCCACCCAGGCGAACGTGTCGAGGACGCGCTGCAGGGTCGCCGCCGGCGTGAGCAACTCCTCGACCTCCCGACGGGAGACGACCAGGATCTCTCCGGGGGCTCGCTGGGGGCCGGTCACAGAACCACCTCGCGTCCCTCGGTACTGGATTCCGGCCCCGGATCGAGCCCGGGGCAGGCTCTACGCCGGAATGACGGGACATGGACCCGGCCCGGAGCGGTCACAGTTCGGCTTCCATCTCCATGAGTGCACCGGCTGCGGCGTTCACCCGCTCGGCGGCGAAGGGCGGCAGCGGCCCGTAGGGCTTGCGCGGCAGCCCCGGTCGGGCCCCGCCGAGCTCGGAAATGGCCTTCAGGTAGGCGTACTCGTAGCTCAGCATCAGCGGCATGTCAGGCTGGCGGATCGAGGCCGAGAGATGCTGCAGGGACTCGTAGGCGCGCCGCACCCACGGGTCGGCGTAATTGCCCTTGCGGCACTCGTCGATGAACCGGGTCGCAGTGCGCATGCCGGCCCAGCAGAAGATGCCGGTGGCGCCGACCGCTCCCAGTCGCGAGCCGTGGAAGAAGGCCGGATCGTTACCGGTGAACACGTTGACCCGCTCGCCGATGGTCAGCAGCACATGGTCGAAATGCGGCAGCGCCATGTTGGATTCCTTGATGGCCTTGATGTTGGGCACCTCGAGGAGCCGCTCCCACATCTTCACCGAGATGTTCACCGCGTTCAGCGGCGAGTAGTTGTAGAGCATCAGCGCCATGTCCCCGTCCAGCGACTCGGCCACCGCCGTGAAGAAGTCGGCGGCCCACTCGGGGGTGAGCGGCAGGGCGTAGGGGGCGGCCAACATCGACCCGTCGGCACCGGCGGCCTCGGCGTAGCGCGCCCGGCGGATGGCCTCCTGCTGGTAGGTGGCGGTCGACCCCACCACGACGGCGATGCCGGCCTCCCCTCCGGCCGCCACGGCCGTCTCGCACACGGCGTCGAACTCTCCGGGCGACACGTTGGTCATCTGGCCCATCGAGCCGAACACGATGCAGCCCGGCGCCCCCGAGGCGCCCACGAGCCCGATGCTGTGGCGTACGCCCTCTAGGTCGATCTGCTCGTCGGCGTCGAGGCTGAGGGGGATCAGCGGCAGCAGCCCCTCGAGCGGTTTGCGGATGAATTCAGGCATCTCGCCCCTCCGATGTCAGGCGCCGGTAGACGTCGCGCAACTCGTCGCGCCGGCGGGTGAGGTCGTCGAACTCCACGGCTTCGCAGCGGTAGCCGAGATTCTCCATGGCGGCACGGGACTCGGCGGTGTACACCACAGTCCCATCCTCTTCGATGCGCTCGATGCCGTCGAAACGGGCCGCCCGGTCGTTGATGGCCACCGCCTCCGCCTCGTCGAGGCCGGGCGGCAGGCGCAACTCCACCGTGCCGGACGCGATCACCGCCGGGTAGCCGCCCGGCAGTCCCATCGGCGCGGACACGTGCGTTGCCAGCGGCTCGGTCCCCAGCAGCGCAAGCGCGTTCTTCACCGCGGAGCCGGCGTAGAGCGAGTTCGGCACGTCGCCGTGCCAGTTGACCACCTCGGGCCAAGTGGAAAGCGCCGCGGTGAGGTCCACCTGCTCGGTGGCGTCGGCGCCGTCGATGCTGAGCCGGAAGTGGTGCGGCACCACCGTTCCGCGGGTCAACAACGCATGCGAGCCGACCAGTGACACCTCGATGTCCGCCGCCGGGCGGCCGGTGGTGGCCATCACATACCGGAGCACGCGTGCGGCGCAGACCTCCAGGTTGCCGGCGCCCGTGGAGGGGCCGTGGCCGAACCGCTTCCAGATCGCCACGTTGACGACGTCGGGGAAGGAGGCGTTCACCACGTGTGTGTCGATGCCGGCCAATTCGATGGCCCGTATCAACTGGGTGGCAGGCCAGAGGTGCCACGGCAGCCACATGCCGAAGGTGGCCGCCCTGACCTCGGCGCGAACGCCCGGATCGAGGGGCACGCCGCTGAGTTTCCGGGGTGACTGCGCCGTGGCCGAATGGACGATGGCGTCCGGGCGCACCTCGGCCAGCAACCGGGCCATCGCACTCTCATCTGCGAGGTCGACCTGGTGGTGCTCGAACCGCTTGGTGTGTCCCTCGATGGCGGAGCCCAGCATGGCGATCGTGGTCCACGATGGCCCGCTCCACGGGCTGCGCTTGACGGTCACGACGCGGTCCACGCCGGGCGCCCGCGCCAGGAACTCCAATGCCCAACCGCCGAGGGCGCCAACGCCGGACACCAGCACCGTGCTCATAAGCGGACCGTCGTCGACTGCGGCGATTCGAGTGTCTGCACGAGCGATGTTCTTACCACGCCCGACGCAGAATGGGGACATGCGGCGGGCACGCCGTCCTGTCCCGAGGGCTCCTCGGATCCAACCGGCCGGTCTTGGGAGCCCAATCGACGACCAACCGGCCGAGCTTCCTAGACTGAGCCGTCGCTGTGCCAGAAACCGGAGCCCGCAGGGCGCCGGAGAGGAGAACCATCACCATGAACGCCGCAGCCGCGTCCGACCAGCCGCTGAGCGACAAGGCCATCACCCGCGCCAAGGCCAAGACCTTCGCGGTGCTCTCGACGCTGCTGCCGGACGGGCAACCGCAGAACCACGTCATGTGGGTCGACACCGACGGCACCAACCTGATCATGAACACCGAGGTGCACCGCCGCAAGTACCGCAACATCGCCGCGGATCCCCGGGTCACCGTCCTGCTGCCCGACAACGAGAACCCGTACATCTTCAGCGAGGTGCGGGGGCGGGTGACCTCCGAGATCCGGGGTCCACAGGCCCGGGAGAACATCGAGGAGTTGGCGATGAAGTACATGGGCACCGCCTATCCCGCGCCGATCCAGTCCGAGCGGGTCATCCTGATCATCACCCCCGAACGCGTCTACGACCACGAGCGGCCCTGAGCGGCCCGAGTATCCGCCGGGGGAGGCTCCCGCTCGGGCCCGCCTCCGCTCCGGCCACGATTGTCCAGCGAGGAGAACACACCATGCAGGTATCACTTGTGACCGGTGCCGCCAGCGGGATCGGGGCGGCCACCGCCCGGCGACTTGCGGCACGCGGCGACGCCGTCGTCTGCGCCGACCTCGACGGTGACGGCGCAGCGGCCACAGCGGCCGAACTCGCCCACGCGCTGCCCTACACGCTCGACGTGACCGACGAAGCCGCCACCAACGCCATGGTGACCGCCACCCTGGAGCGATTCGGCGACCTGCACCACGTGGTGGCGTGCGCCGGCATGGAACTGCACGGACACAGCCTCGACTTCAGTGTGGAGGACTTCCGCCGGACCGTGGACGTCAACCTCACCGGCTGCTTCCTCACCGCCCAGCAGGCAGCCCGAGCAATGGTCGAGGCGGGCCACGGCGGCTCGATCGTGCTGATCGGCTCGATCAACTCGAAGATCGCCCTGCCCAGCTTCGCCGCCTACGTGAGCTCCAAGGGCGGCGTGCTGATGCTCGGCAAGGGCCTGGCTCTGGACTTCGCGGAACACGACATCAGAGTCAACGTGATCGGCCCGGGCGTGGTCAACACGCCCATGAGCGCCAACAGCATCGCCGACCCGGTGCGGGGCGGATGGCTGATGTCCAAGACGCCGCTCGGGCGCCCCGGCCAACCCTCCGAGATCGCCGAGGTGGCCGCCTTCCTAACCTCCGATGCCGCCTCGTTCATGACCGGTGCCTACGTCCCGGCTGACGGAGGCTGGCTGGCCGGCTAGGCGAGACCAACCCGCCGGCCACACCGCGCCGGGACGAGCCCGGCAGGTCCGTCGCCGGATTCAGGCCAGGTCGAACCGGTCCAGGTCCATGACCTTTCCCCAGGCCGCGGCGAAGTCGGCCACGAACTTCTCCTGACAGTCGTCGGCCCCGTAGACCTCGGCAATCGCCCGCAGTTGTGAGTTCGAGCCGAAGATCAGGTCTGCCGCCGTGGCCGCCCACTTGACCTCGCCGGTCGCACGGTCGCGACCCTCGTAGACACCATCGGTCTCCGAGACCTGCCACTCGGTACCCATGTCCAGCAGGTTCACGAAGAAGTCGGTGCTGAGAGTGCCGACGCGGTCGGTCAGCACACCCAGGGAAGATCCCGCCGTGTTGGCCCCCAGGACCCGCAGACCGCCCACCAGCACCGCGACTTCCGGCGCCGTCAGCGACAGCAGGCTCGCCCTGTCGACGAGCATCACCTCACCTCGGCGCTTGTCGTCGGCCCGGCGGTAGTTGCGGAATCCGTCGGCCGTCGGCTCCAGCACGGCGAAGGATTCGACGTCGGTCTGGGCGAGTGAGGCGTCGGTGCGTCCCGGCGAGAACGGGACCGCCACGTCGCAGCCGCCGCGGCGAGCGCCCTCCTCAACCGCCGCGCAGCCACCCAAGACGATCAGGTCCGCCAACGACACCCGCTTGCCGCCGCCCTGGGAGGCGTTGAACTCTGCCTGGATCCCTTCCAGGGCCGCCAGCACGATCGCCAGTTGATCGGGGTCGTTGGCTTCCCAGTCCTTCTGGGGTGCGAGCCGGATGCGGGCGCCGTTCGCCCCGCCGCGCTTGTCGCTATCGCGGTAGGTGGACGCCGATGCCCAGGCGGTCGCCACGAGCGCCGAGACCGGCAGACCGGAGTCCAGGATCTGCGCCTTGAGGGCGGCGACGTCCTGGCGGTCCACCAGTTCGTGGTCGACGGCAGGGACAGGATCCTGCCAGATCAGCTCCTCGTCGGGGACCTCGGGCCCGAGGTAGCGGGCGATTGGGCCCATGTCGCGGTGGGTCAGCTTGAACCAGGCCCGGGCGAAGGCGGCGGCGAACTCGTCGGGGTTCTCCAGGAAGCGCCGCGAGATCGCCTCGTAAGCGGGGTCCACCCGCAGCGACAGGTCGGTGGTCAGCATCACGGGGACGTGCCGCTTGGCGGGGTCGTGGGCGTCGGGCACGGTGCCGGCCGCGGCGGGATCGGCCGGAATCCACTGCCAGGCGCCGGCGGGGCTCTTGGTCAGCTCCCACTCGTAGGCGAACAGGGTCTCGAAGAAGCTGTTGTCCCAGGTCACCGGCGTGGGCGTCCAGGCACCCTCGAGGCCGCTGGTGATTGCGTCACCGGCCTTGCCGCTGCCGAAGGTGCTAAACCAGCCGAGGCCCTGCTCAGTGAGGTCGGCGCCCTCGGGCTCGGGGCCGACGTACAAGTCCGCGTCGGCGGCGCCGTGGGTCTTGCCGAAGGTGTGCCCACCGGCGATGAGCGCCACCGTCTCGACGTCGTCCATGGCCATGCGGGCGAACGTCTCGCGGATGTCCCGCGCCGCGGCGAGCGGATCGGGTGTCCCGTTCGGCCCCTCCGGGTTCACGTAGATCAGACCCATCTGCACCGCGCCGAGCGGATCGGCCAGCTCCCGGTCGCCGCTGTAGCGCTCGTCGTCGAGCCAGACGGTCTCGGGTCCCCAGTAGATGTCCTCCTCGGGCTCCCAGACGTCCTCACGGCCGCCGCCGAAGCCGAACGTCTCGAAGCCCATGGATTCCAGCGCCACGTTCCCGGCGAGGATCATCAGGTCGGCCCAGGAGAGCTTCCGGCCGTAGCGCTGCTTCACCGGCCACAGCACCCGGCGCGCCTTGTCCAGGTTGGCGTTGTCGGGCCAGCTGTTGAGGGGTGCGAAGCGATGCGTGCCCGAGCCGCCACCGCCTCGGCCGTCGTGGACGCGATAGGTGCCGGCGCTGTGCCAGGCCATCCGGATGATCAGTGGCCCGTAGTGGCCGTAGTCGGCGGGCCACCAGTCCTGCGAGGTTGTCAGCGCCTCTTCGATGTCGGCCTTGACAGCGGCGAGATCGAGGCTGTTGAACGCCGCGGCGTAGTCGAACGACTCGCCCATGGGGTCGATCTGCGGCGAGTTCATGTTCAGCGGCCGCAGGTTCAACTGTTCCGGCCACCAGCGCTGGTTCGCCAGCGAGCCCGTCACTGCGGGCGGCTCATGCAAGACCGGGCACCGGGCCGCTGGTGTCGCGTCGTTGCTGTGGTCGGTTGCTTCGCTGGTCATGACTGCTCCTTGCTTGTCCGGTGTTGTGGATCTAGTGCCCCGGGGCGGTCGCGGCAGGTGCCTCCTGGCAGGCAGGGCAGTAGCCCCAATAGATGACTTCGGCCTCGTCCACGTCGAAGCCCTGATCGTCATCGGGATCGAGGCACGGCCGGTATCCCGCCGCGCAGTCCACGTCGACCATGCAGCCGCACTCGCGGCAGACCAGATGGTGATGGTTGTCGTCGACGCGGTCCTCGTACCGGGCGGCCGATCGGGCCGGCTGGATGCGCCGGATGAGGCCTCTGTCGGCCAACATGCCCAAGGCATCGAACACCGCTTGCCGGGAAACCGACCCGATGCTGGCACGCACATCGTTGGCGAGATCGTCGGCGGTGGCGTGCGGCCGGACTGACACAGCGTTCAGCACCGCCAGCCGCTGAGCCGTGACCCTGATCCCGTTCTCTCGCAGCAACCGCTCTGCGTCTCTCATCTCTGCCGGTCCTCAATCAATCGACGTCGCCGGCCACTCGGCGTGGATGGCACGACACCACTATAACCAATATTCTGGACTAGATCCAAAGAAAGATACTATCTATTTCTTAGTGAGAACCGCGAGATGCCTCCTGCGCGGTCGAGACACGCGCACTAGGTTCACTGCCTGTGCCGAAAGGTGCGGATCGTGGCCCGCAGACTTGAGGCCGGCCGCATCGAGTTCGGGCTCCAGCAACGCCGCATTGACAACACCTGGGGCGACCGCCAACTCCCCCGCGTTCACCTCTTCCCCACCACCGCCGCCGTCGACCGCTGGCTCGCCAGCTCGCCACTGACGCTGACGGTCCCCCGATCGGACACGATTCTGACCGCCATCGCCGCGGCGACGAATCGTCGTGCGGGCTTCGTCGCGATGGCACCGTCGAATGCTGGGCGCTCTGAACTTTCGCACCGCAGCACCGTTGGCCCCGCCGTCAACCGGTTGCGCCGTGGCGCTCGAGCACCCGCGGCCAAAGCACCGAACCACCATCTCGCTGGGGCTGATCTTCGAGGAGCGATACGCGGGTGCCACTCCGGTGTCCTCAGATGGCGGCCGCGGCCTCCGATCCTCGTGGTGCGTCGCCGGGCGCCTCGGCGGGGATGCCGAGGTGACCCTCGATTCAGCCGAGTTGGCGCGCCTGAGCAACCAGCATGCCCAGCACCTCGCGACGGTCGGTCTCCCGCACCTCTTCGAGACGATCCAGGCGGATGTCGAGACGATCCATGCGCCGGTCCAGTGACCGCCACAGCAGCCCCAGCACGCCGAGCCCGACGGCAGCGAGGCCGATCATGACCGTGAGAATCGTCACCTCCATATCTCTCTGCCAACCCTACCGCGATCTCGCTGGACGCCCATTGCCTACTTCAATAGTATATTACCGTGAGTTTCAATATCTATCAATCAGCGTTTCAAATGCCGTGGGCCATGTCGCGACGCCTTGGCGAGCAGGGTCTCTCAGCCCATGGCGACGTCCACGATCTGGCGTTTGCCACCGGTTCCCGCGGCCGCGATCGCCGCCAGGGCGTCAGGCACCCCCTCCAGTGACACGGTGGGGCCGATGAGGGGCCGCAGATCCAGGCGGCCGGACTCGTAGAGGGCGTTGCCCAGGAGGAAGTCGGCGCGGGTGTAGCCGAAGGTGGCCATGACGGTGAGTTCGCGCTTGATGAAGTCGAAGAGAAAATCGTCGAAGTTCAGCGAGGCGCCGCCGTGCACGATGCCCATCAGCAGCACAGTCCCGTCGGGTCGGGCCGTGCGCAGCATGGTGTCCACGCTGGCGGGATGCCCGGACGCCTCGAACGCCAAGTCGGCGCCGTGGGGGGCGCCGAGCGCTTCCCGCAGCGCCTCCGCCGAGTCGGTGGGCGACATTCCCGACACGTCGACTGTGGCGTCCACCCAAGGCTCTACCGCCGCCAGGTGGTCGGCGACCACGTCGGCCGCCACGATCGTGGTGGCGCCCATGGCGCGGGCAACCTGGCAGACCGTGAAGCCGATGCTGCCGATGCCCGAGACGACCATTCGCGTGCCCGCGCCGGCGCCTGAGCGGCGCATCCCGTGCACCGTGGCGGGCACGGCAGAGCTCAGCATCACCGCCTCGTCGAGGCGCACGTCCGCCGACAGCGGGAACACGTTCGACTCCGGCACAACCACGTAGTCGGCGAAGCCGCCGTCCACGTCGATCCCGAGGTGGCGCATCCAAGGGCAGATGCTCTCGCTGCCGCGCACGCACCACTCGCAGACGCCGCAACCGATGACCGCGTCGCCGACCACCAGCGAACCCGCCGGCGGCGTGGCAGGAGAGTCGGCCTCGACGATCTCCCCGACGATCTCATGCCCCAGGATCCGGGGCAGGCCGGCGGTGTCGATCATCCCTGCGGCCATCTGCTCGTGAAACAGCCCCAGCGCCGAGGCCCGGACCCGCACGAGCGCCCAGTTCTCGGGACGCTCGGGCACGGCGATGTCGGCCATCTCCAACTGGTTCTCACCGAGCATCAGCAACGCGCGCATTGTCACGGATCCGTCCTCAATCGTTCAGACAACAACCGAGGGTGGGGGATGCCGGCGGACGCCGTAGGCGGCCATTCCGAGGCCGCCGGAGCGCCACCGGCAGCGCCCGCAGGGACAGCCGCCGACAACCGAGGGGGGATACCGGTGGCCAACCAGCAACCGAGGGAGGGGGCCGGGGGGCCGATTTGCGACGCCTTGCGCCCGCGCCGAAGGAGCAAACGGCACCCCGGCCCCCGACCGGGCCGCCGACTGTTGGCTTGACACGGGCAGGAGGCTCAGTCGAGGACGTCTTCGCTGTCGAGCTCCCAGATCAGCTCGCTGTAGTGATCGCCGGCGGGGGCCCAGCGCTTGCGGGAGTAGCGGATGTTGGGGTTGTAGGTGATGGCGATGAACTCGTCGAGGTCGCAGAAGTTGGATGAGAACTCCACGTCGGGGGCGTTGTCGCGGAGGTAGTCGCCGATGGGGCAGTTGAGGCGGAGGACGTACTTGGCCATGTTGCCGTCCTCCTCGAAGTAGCGCTCGGTGTCCAGCTTGGGCGACCAGGCGAAGTAGCTCCAGAACTCCTTGAAGAAGTTGTTGAGGCTGAGCTTGTCGCCCTTGGCCCGCGACCGCTCGGCCATCTTCGTACCCATCTCCAGGCCCTGGCGCTGGCGGGCGCGGGACACGGCCGCTCGCCCCTCTTCCTTACCGAGTTCCACCTCCATGGCGTCGGCCAGGACCGAGAAGATCCTGGTCTTGGCGTGGAACTCGTTCTCGTTGGCGTCCCAGCCCTGCTGGATCGGGTCGTCTGCTGCGATCTCGTGGTAGCGCTCGAGATAGCGGCGCTGGCCCTCGTGGTCGACGTGGCCGTCTTCCTTGGTGCGTGCCAGCCGGTCGGCCGGGCCGTCCTCGATGGCGTCGGCCAACTCTTTCAACTCGGGGTAGGCAATCTCGACCTTGTCGTAGGTGACCATTCCAATCGCTCCTCGTTCGATCCCGGCGCCGGGCGCTCATCCGGGTTCCGCCGGATGGGCGCGCCGCAGTCTACGCCCGGCTGTGCGCAAGGCCAGCCGGTTGATCTCCTAGGTAAAGGTCTCGCCGGGCTGGAACAGCTCGAGCACCAGACCGCCGACTTCACGGGTCTCGAAGTAGGCGAAGCGGCCGCCGTCGGAGACCTCGCCGTAGGAGATCACCTCGTGACCGAGGCCGGTAAGGTCGGCGATGTCCCGGTCGATGTCGTCGGTGTAGGCGCACAGATGTACGACGCCCTCACCGTGTCGCTCGAGGAACTCCGCCTGGATGCCCTTGCCCGCCACAGGCTGCAGCAACTCGAACTCGACGTTGCCCATCTGGGCGATAAGCCCCTTGACCGCCACGTCCGGAGCATCCTCGCCGTAGATCTTCCGCACAAGAGTGTGGGCTGAGGGGCCTTCCTCGAACGGGCCGATCCCGAGGCGCTCGTAGAACGCCGCTGCCTGGGTGATGTCGCGCACGACGACACCGATCTGGTAGGTCCGCGACCAGAGATCGGGGCGGATACCCCCGGCTGCCGGCTGGGACTCGTTGGGCTCTGCGGACATGAGCGCCTCCATTCAAATCTCGAACTGAGGGGCCGACTATACGGCCCACTGCGAGCACAACTCTGATCTCCAGCACCTGGATTCCGGCCCCGGATCAAGTCCGGGGCAGGCTCTTCGCCGGAATGACGCAGCGGCCGTCGCGCGTGGAACCGTGTCAGGGGCGCCGCGCGACGCAGTCGATCTGCACCTTGGCGCCCTTCCAGAGGAACGCCACACCGAAACTGGTGCGGGCGGGGAATGGCACGGCGAATCGCTCGCCGTAGATGCGGTTCATCGAATCCAGGTCGTCCTCGTTGATGAACTGCACGCAGGTGTGCACCACGTCGGCCAGCGTGCAGCCCACCTCGCCGAGAATCTCCGCCAGGTTGGTGATGGCCTGGTGGAACTCTGGCTCGAAGCCGCCGGTCACAAAGTCGCCACTGGCCGGGTCGCGGCCGATCTGGCCGGTCACCCAGACGTGGTCGCCGTCGATCCGCACGTGCGGGTACGGGCCCCGCGGCTCCGGTGCCGCCTCGGTGGTCACGGTGCTGTCTGCCATGGTGCTTCCTTTCCGGAGATCGCCGTCCCACGCGGACAGCTGCCAACAACCGAGGGTGGGGACGTCGGGGGCCCGCCGGCCAACCAACAACCGAGGGAGGGGGCCGGGGGGCCGATTTGCGACGCCTTGCGCCCGCGCCGAAGGAGCAAACGGCACCCCGGCCCCCGACCGGACCGCTGACTTTGACTTGACACCGGCGACCCCATCCGGACAGCCGCTCTCATGTCAACCAGCCGCCGTCGACGACGAGGACGTGGCCGGTGACGTACGAGGCCGCTTCGGAACTCAGGAAGTCCACCGCGGCGGCGATGTCGGTGGTCCTGCCCAGGCGGCCCAGCGGGATCCGCTCCGCCGCCTGGCGTTCCAGCACGCCCGGGTCGTCCAAAACCGAGCGGGTGAGGTCGGTGTCCACAGTGCCGGGCGCCACGGCGTTCACCCTGATACCCAGCGGCGCCAGCTCGCGGGCAGCGGCGACGGTGAGCATGCGCACAGCTCCCTTGGAGGTGTCGTAAGGCACCATCGGGGTTGTCGAGGCGGTGAATCCCGAGGTGGAGGCGGTGTTCACGATGCAGCCCCCGCGGTCCGCCATGGCACGGGCGGCGGCCTGGATCCCGAAGAACACCCCGCGCAGGTTGATCGACATGAGGTCGTCGAACTGCTCCGGCGTGACCTCCACCAGCGGCCGGATCCAGCCGACGCCGGCGTTGTTGACCATGGTCGTCAGCGAGGCCACCTCCTCGACCCGCCCAACGGCATCAGCCAAGGATCCGGGGTCGCGGACGTCGAGCTCGACACCGTGGACCGCCAGCCCCTCCGCCGAGAGTTCGCCGGCCGTCGCCGCTGCGGTCGACCCGAGGTCGCCGATGACCACCACATCGCCGCGGCGTGCCAACCGCTCGGCGATCGCCCGCCCGATGCCCCGCGCCCCGCCGGTAACAAGCGCGCCCGCCGGCGCCTGCATCATCCCCGAGTCTCCCGAACCTCAGAGAACCGGACACCCGCCGCGCGCGAGGGTGGGGACGCCGGGGGCCGGCCGGCGGAGCGATTTCGCCAGACGCTCCCGGCGGCCACCGGCGGCCCCGCCCGGACACCCGTCACGATCGCAATCCTCAGTCGTTGGCCACCAGGTCGGTCGGGTGCTCGTTCAGCTTGACGCCGCCGTCGGGGGTGCAGACGATGACGTCCTCCACCCGCACGCCCACCCGTCCGGGCCAGAACACCGACGGCTCGATGGTGAAGGTCATACCGGCCTCCAGAGGCGTCTCGTCCTCGGGCGAGATGAACGGTTCCTCGTGCACGTCGAGGCCGATGCAGTGGCCGGTGCGATGGCGGAACCAGTCGCCGTAGCCGGCGTCGACGATCACCTGGCGCGTGGCCCGGTGCACGGCCGAAGCGGTCACGCCCGGCCGCACCGTGTCGATGCCCGCCTGCTGGGCCGCCATGACGACCTCGTAGACCCGCCGATACTCCTCATCGGGGTCGCCGATGTGGATGGTGCGGCCGAAGTCGGAGCAGTAGCCCTCGATCACGGCGCCGAAGTCGAAGGAGATCCCGCTATCGCCGCGCAGCGCCTGCTGGGAGATCCGCACGTTGGCGTCGCGGGCGTCGCCGGGACCCATCGACCAGACGGCGGTGTCGAACGACCACGTGCGCGCCCCGAGGCGCAGCAGGTGGTAGTTCACCTCCTCGCCCAGCTCCAGCTCGGTGACACCGGCGCGGACGCGATCGCTGACCTCGGCCATGGCGGTGTCAGCGAGAGAGCAGGCCCGCTTCATGAGGGCCAGTTCGTCGGGGGTCTTGATCCGGCGCATGCGGTTCACGAGCTTGCTGGCATCCACCAACTCCGCCCCGCCGAAGGCCGCCAGCAGGCGCATGATGGCCGAGCCCCAGGTTCGGGCGCCGACGGCGATCCGCTTGGCGGGGCCCAGGGCGGCCGCGGCCTGTGCGAACAAGGCGTCGCCGTCGTCCATCTCGTCCACGCTGATGACCTCGCCGGGAACACCTTCGGGGAGGTCGAACTCCACGAAGTTGCGCGGCAGCAGGAAGATTGGGTCGCGTCCGGGCAGCATGAACGCGCCGGCCACCCAGCCGTGCGTGTAGTTCACGTCGCCGAACGTCGGCACCCGCCGCTCGAGGCCGGTGAGGTACTCGAGGTCACCCCCCGTGGGGAGCCACGCCAGGTCCACGTCGGCGGCGTTCAGGATCCTGCCGAACGTCGCGCGGCGGGCAGCGTAGCCAGTGGTTCCTTCAACCGTGATGGCGACGCTGGCGACATCCCCCGGGCTGTCTCGCCGGGCGGCGGGCGGCGCCGGCTGATCAGGAACCGCGAGCGCCTCAGCACACGCCGAGTGATCATGGGGTTGCCCTCCATCAGGATGGGTTCCGCCGCCGGCGGGGTCGCAACCGGTTGCAGTTGTCATGGCGAATCTCCGATCAATCCCCGGGCCATCTCGCCGGCCACTGGGCGGCCGTGGGTGATCACCAGCCGCGGCTTCCGCAGCGCCTGCAGGGAGTCCATGGGATTCCCCTCAAGCAGTATCAGATCGGCCGCGGCGCCAGGCACCGCTGCAGTGGCGCCGCCAAACCCGTTCAGCTCGCGCCCGCCTACCGAGGCGGCGTGCAACACCGAGCGGCGGTCCATGCCGGCTCGCTCCAGCATCTCCAACTCGCGGTGCAGCCGCTCGCCGATGGGGTTCAGGTCGGCGCCGGTGGCAACGCGCACGCCGGCGGCGATGCACATCTTCAGCGCCTCGGCGTGGTGCGGCAGAACTTCCCGGGAGCGCTCGGCGGCATGCTTGGGCCATTTCTCGGCCTCGATGTACTCCTGGTCGTGCGTGACGCCGACCGTGGGCACCAGCCAGGTGCCGTTGGCGGCCATGGTCGCGGCGGCCTCCTCGTTCAGCATGTAGCCGTGCTCCACCGACCGGCCGCCGCGTTCGGAGAAGGCGATCGCCGGCTCGGCACCGCCGCAGTGCGCCGCCACCGGGATGCCCCGCAGGTTGGCCACCTCCATGACCGTGTCCAACTCGGCGTCGGTGAACTGCCCCCCGTCGCAGGTCTCGTGTGGGCTGTACAGGCCGCCGGTGAGCATGATCTTGATCCACTGGGCGCCGCGCTCCAGCTGCCGGCGCACTGCCCGGGCCATGTCGTCGGGACCGTCGCAGACCAACTCCAACTCCATGCGCGTGTAGTGCCGCGGGAAGCAGGTGCCGTGGCCGGCGGTCGTGCGGATGGCGCGACCCACGCCGGTGACGCGCGGGCCGGGTGACGTCCCGGCCGCATAGGCCCGGCCCCATGCCAGGTCCAACTCGTCGCCCTCGGCAAGGCAGCGCACGCCGGTGACGCCCGCCGCCACTGCACCGGCGAAGTTCTCCCCGGCGCGGATGGTGCGGTCCGGCAGCCCCTCGAAGAATCCCACTCCGGCGTTGTCGTACATGAGGCCGCCGGGATGGGAGTGGCAGTCCCACAGGCCGTACATGGCGGTCATCCCCGAGGCGTCGGTGGTCGGCGCCTCGCGCCCGTCGTCCCGCTCGATCATCCCGTCGTCCACCAGCAGGTCGCACGGGGCCGACTCGCCGGTGGCGACGTCCAGCCAGGAGGCGCCCCGGATCCGCAGCGGCCCGGCGGGGACGCTCATGACCCGTTCCCCGCGGTGCCGTTGCCCGCTACGCCGTTGCCCGCACCGTTCCCGAGGTCGATGTCCAGCCCCGGCGGCACAACCGTGGTGTAGCCCTCGATGAGGTCGCGGCGGAGGTCCTCCTCGCTGCGCTCGGCGGGATCGCCGTAGCCGCCGCCGCCGCCGGTGACGACCCGCAGGCGGCTGCCGGCGGGGGCCGGGAAGCGATTCACCTTCAGTACCGGCGTTGATTCCCCGTCGACGGTGATGACCGCGTCGGTGGTGCCGCCCGGCTCGCCGCCGAACAGCCCCCAAGCGCGGGTCGTCGTGCGCTCGAACCATGTGGAGAGCGTCACCCCGTCGGCGAGTACCTCGTACTCACGCACCACGCCGAGGCCGCCGCGCCAGCGGCCGCGCCCGCCGGAGTCGGGGGAGACGGCATATTGGTGCACCCTGATGGGGTAGCGGGACTCGAGGACCTCCACAGGGATGTTCTTCAGGTCGCCACCCCCGTAGTTGATCATCCCGTTGGTGCCGTCGCCGCCGGACCAGGCGCCCCAACCCACCGCCGTGGCCTCACCCGTTACGAACGGATCACCCGTCTCGGGGTCCTTGCCGACGAAGAGCACGTTCATCGGATCGGCAGGCTGGGCGGCGACCACCTTCTCGGGCATACCCGACGCCAGGGCGCTGATGAACAGATCGATCATCAGCCCTAGATGCGGGAAGTAGTACTGGCAAGCCGTCGGCTCCCTGGCGTCGAATATCGAAGCCTCCGGCGCCAGCACCCGCAGGTTCCGGAACGTGCCGCCCGTGACCGGAACCTCCGGATTGATGAGGAGCTTGTAGGCCAGGCAGGCGGCGGCAACCGTCTGGGCGAAGCCGCAGTTCATACAGCCCGGTGTCTGCGGCGAGGACCCGTCCAGATCCAGAACCATCTCATCGCCCTCGACGGTCACGGTGGCCCGCACGTACACAGGTCCTCCGCCGGGGCCCCAGCTGTCCATCTGGCCCTCGGTGACGAACGTGCCGTCGGCGATGGCCGCCACGGCCTCGCGGTCGAGGCGCTCGCACTGCTCGAAGACCACCTCGGCCGCCTCCTCGACCGTGGCGCGGCCGAACCGGTCCATCAACTCGCCGAGTTGCCGCTCACCGGTGCGGCAGGCGGCGATCTGCGCGTGCAGATCACCCCAGATGGATCGGGGCAGGCGGCTGTTGCGGGTGATGAACTGCAGCACGCCCGTCTCGGGTCGGCCCTCCCGGTAAAGGTGGGTGGGGCCCAGCCGGTAGCCCTCCTCGTAGATCGACGTGGCGTCGTTCGTCTGGCTGGGATCCTTGGCGCCGATGTCCATCCAGTGCGCCTTGGTGGCGCCGAACCCCACCAACTCGCCGCCGTAGAAGATCGGGGAGAAGACGCTCACGTCGTTGAGATGGCTGCCGACCAGATAGCTGTCGTTCACGGCGTAGACGTCGCCGGGCCGGTAGATCTCCGGACCGCCGAAGTGCTCGGTCGTGGCGTTGATCGCCGCCTCGAGGCTCCCGAGGAAGATGGGCAGGCCCGGAGCCTGGCCCAGCAGTTCGGCGTTCTGGTTGAACAGGCCCACCGAGCAGTCCTTCATCTCGTAGATGATCGGCGTGTACGCGGACCGCGCCAGGTTGTTGTTCATCTGCGAGGCGATCGAGATGAAGGCGTTGCGGATCACCTCGGTGGTGACCGGGTCGACCTGTGGCATCGGATGCTCCTTGGTTCTCAGTCGTCGGACGGAAGGCCGATTTCGACGGGCTGCTCGATGGCCCGCCAGCATCGCACGAGATGGCCGGCCTCGGTTTCTCGGAGGGGTTGCGGCTCCTCGCAGCGGTCGACCGCGAACGGGCAGCGCAAACTCAGGCGGCAGCCCGGCTTCTTCGCCGCCTCCTCGCTGATCTCGCCGACGAGTCGCACCGGGTCGCCTGGGCGCGGGGGCTCGTCGAGCTCCGCGGCGTCGAGCAGGCCGCGGGTATACGGGTGCCGGGCGTTGGCGTAGACCTGATCCCGTGAGCCCACTTCCACGAACTGGCCCAGGTACATGACCGCCACCTGATCGGCCATGGCGTAGACCACCCGAAGGTCGTGGGCGACGAGCAGGTAGGCAAGCTCATTGCGCTCCTGCAGGTCCAGCAGCAGGTTCACGATCTGGCCGCGGATCGAGACGTCCAGCGACGAGGTGGGTTCGTCCAGGAACAGCAACTCCGGCTCGGGGAGCAGCGAGCGGGCGATGCTGAGGCGCTGG
The DNA here is from genome assembly GCA_028824415.1 of bacterium. GTDB lineage: Bacteria > Actinomycetota > Acidimicrobiia > Acidimicrobiales > CATQHL01 > VXNF01. The sequence goes on from JAPPDX010000121.1 coordinate 42,760, forward strand.
AGCTGCCCGCCGCTGACCTGCGACGGCCGGCGATCGGCGATCTCGGGCTCCAGACCGACGCTCCGCACCGCCTCGGCGATGGCCTCGTTCTGCTCGGCCCGGCTCTCGATGCCGCTGAGCCGGGTGAACTCGCGCAGGCTCGAGCGAATCGTCGTCTGCGGGTCAAACGCCGCCAGCGGGTCTTGGAACACCATCTGCATGTGCCGGCGCTCCGGTCGGAAGTGGCGCTCCTTTATGTCCAGGATCTCGTCGCCGCGGAAGATCACCGTTCCGTCGGTCGCCGAGGTGAGCTTCAGCAGGACGCGACCCACCGTCGTCTTACCGGACCCGGACTCACCGACGATGGCGAACGTCTCGCCCGCGTGGATCTCGAAGCTGACGCCGTCGACCGCGCGCGCGACGTGCTGGCGCAGCCGGGCGTCGCGCGTCACGTAGTCCTTGACCAACTCGCGGACCTCGACGACCGGACCGGCGGCGGTGCTGTCGGCGTTCATGCCTTCACACACGCCACGAGGCGGTCGTCGACCGGACGCAGCGCGGGGACGTCCTCTCGGCACTCGGGGCCGGCCAGGGGGCATCGGTCGGCGAAGGCGCACTCACCGAGCTCGCCGACCAGTGTCGGCACGACGCCGCTGATGGCGTACATCCGGCGCTGATCGACCGTCACGAACGCCTTGAGCAGGGCGCTCGTGTACGGATTCTTCGGGCTCTCGACGACGGCGTCGGTCGGCCCGACCTCCATCACACGACCCGCGTACATGACCGTCGTCCGCTCGCAGTGGGCGCGGGCCACGGCGATGTCGTGGGTGATCAGCAACAGCGACGCATCCCGCGAGGCCACCTGCTCGACCACCAACTCCAGCACCTGCTGCTGCAGCGTGGCGTCGAGACCGGTGGTGGGTTCGTCGGCGATGAGCAGATCCGGACGGCAGGACAGCGCCATGGCCAGCGCGGCCCGCTGCGCCATGCCGCCCGAATACTGGTGCACGTAGTCCTTGGCCCGGCGGCCGGCGTCGGGAATGCCCATCTCCGCCAGCAGGTCCACTGCCTGGGTCCAGCTCTCCCTGCGGCCGGCGTCGCCGTGCACCCGGATCACCTCGGCGATCTGCCCGCCCACGGTTAGGACGGGGTTCAGGGACGCACGGGGGTTCTGGAACATGATCGCCATGCGACCGCCCCGCAACTCGCGCAGCCGGCGCTCGGGTGCGTCGATGAGCTCCTCGCCGTCGAGGCGGATGGAGCCCCGGATGACCTCGGCACCCTCGGGCAGGAGCCCCAGGACCGCCGCCGCGGTCAGGCTCTTGCCCGACCCGGACTCGCCGACGAGGGCCATCCGCTCGCCCGCGGCGACCTGCAGGCGGATCCCCTGCAGGGGAATGGAGCGCCGCTTGTCGGCCGAACCGAAGCCGACCGTCAGGTCGGACACGTCGAGAACGGGGATCTCGCCACCGTCCGGCGCCGCCGGATCCACAGCGTGCGGAACCGTCATCCCGTTCCCGTCCGCGGCGCTCACGTCGTGTGCCTCACGCGATCGGAGAGCTGGTTCAGCGTCAGGACGGCGAACAGGATCGCCAGGCCGGGGAACAGCGCCACCCACCACCGGCCGTAGACCAGTTGCTCGTAGCCGTCGCGCACCATGGCGCCCCATTCCGGTGTGGGAACGGGCACGCCCAGGCCCACGAAACTGAGAGCCGCCAGAATCTGGATGGCCCAGGCCACGTTCACCGAGAACTGCGCCAGGACCACCTGCTTGACGTTGGGCAGGATGTGACGCAACAGGATCCTGAGCACCGGCTGGCCGGCGCAGCGGGCCGCCAACACGAAGTCGGCATTGACGATGGGCGCCACGGCGCTGCGGGTGAGGCGCAGGTACACCGGCACGTTCACGATGGAGATGATGAAGATCAGGATGGGGATGCTCGGGCCGACGGCGGCCACGATGCCGAGCGCCAGCAGCAGGGTGGGGAAGGCCTGGAACGACTCCGAGATGCGCAGCAGCACCGAGTCGAACAGGCCGCCCCCTTTGATGTGCGCGGCGGCGAACACCGACAGCGCACCGAGGGGCATGCCCACCACCACGGCGAGCGCTGCTGCGCTGAAGCCCACGCCCAGGTCGAGTTGTGCGCCGTGAATCACCCTGGCGAAGATGTCGCGGCCGTGCTGGTCGGTGCCGAACCAGAGGTCGCCGCCGGGCGCCCCCAGCGCCTCACCGACGTTCAGCATGAGCGGATCGCGCGTGAAGAGCGGCCCGATGAGGGCCAGCAGGATCAGGGCCAGCATCACGGCCACGGCGGGGCGGACCTCTCGGCGCTGAGCGTCCCAGACAGCGGGGGCGATCAGGATCGCCAGCACGGTCAGGACCACGCGGAGCTCCCGCCACTCCGGATCCCACACGAGGGCGACGAGGAGGACCGCCATCATGGCGACGGCCACGAGAACGCGGACCGGTCGCGCACGGGCCGCGGCAACGACCCGCCCGATTCCCTCCGGGGCGGTGCTGCCCGAGGCGCGCGGCGAGACGACGCTCACGTGCGCGTCCTCGGGTCGATGATGAAGTGCAGGATGTCCATCACCAGGTAGACCAGGATGTAGCTGCAGGCGCTAAGCAACACGGCGGCGAGCACGGGCGCGTAGTCCGAGGCGGCGATGGAGTCGATGGCGTACTTGCCTATGCCGGGCCAGGCGAACACGAACTCCACCAGCACCGTGCCGCCCAGCAGGTAGCCGTACATGAGGGCCACCATCGTGGACACCGGCAGCAACACGTTCGGCAGGGCGTGACGGAGGACGATCGAGCGCTCCGGCACGCCCAGCGCCCGCGCAGAGCGGATGTGGTGCGAGGCCATGGTCTCGCGCATGAACCCGCGGGTGACCCTCAACAGCGGCCCGCCGGTGGTGATGGCCAGCGTGATGGCCGGCAGGGCGAGCTGCGCCAGCGACGAGCGCAGCGCCCCCCAGTCGCCCGCGATCACCGAGTCGAGCGTGTAGAGCCCCGTGACCTCCGGCGGTACCGTCCCCAGCGACCGCCCGATGGGCGCGGGCGCGAAGTCCAGGTGGAAGAAGAAGACCAGGATCAGGATGATTCCCAGCCAGAACTCGGGGATCGACACGCCCAGCCCCGAGGCCACGTTGGCCAAGCGGTCCGAGAGCGATCGTCGCCGCAGGGCAGAGACAATGCCGAACGGCACCGACCAGCAGATCGACAGGATCGCCGCGGCCGTGGCCAACTCGATGGTGGCCGGCCAGCGGTCGGCGATGTCGGTCGTCACGGGGTTCTTGGTGCGCCAGCTGTCACCCAGGTCGCCGGAGAAGAGTTGGCGCATGTAGTGGCCGTACTGGTTGATGATCGGCTCGTCGAGGCCCAGGCGCTCGATGACAGCCTCGACGGTTGACTCGTCGGCCTGTACGCCGACGATCAGGTATGCGGGATTGCCGGGCAGGACCCGCGTGACGACGAATGTGATGAGTGACACGCCGAACAACGCCACCACCAGGAACACCAGGCGGCGACCGATGTAGATGGCGAGCGGCACCTCAGCGCTCCCTGAGCGATCCTCCGACCGGGGCGATCGGGCGGTGGGTCACGAACTCAGAACTTCCGGCCTGCGCCGGCCAGCATCTCGGCGTAGCGGACCGGTGTGATCAGTGGGTCCAGCACCGGCACGGGCACCCGGTCGCGAACCGGATCCAGCAGGCCCGACCAGATCGTGCAGGCGAAGAACAGCACCGAGGCGTCGTGGTCGCGCCAGGCCGCCTCGGCGGCGTCGCCCGCCGGTCCCGCGATCGACGACGCCATCCCGTTGCGAACCGTGGCCCGCAGCTTCCGCGGATCCTCGGCAAGCAGCTCCTCCACCAGATCGGCGGGCGGGTGCGGGCAAGGCGCCGAGAACACGCCCGCGAAGATCGAGTCGCCCCCGTACGAACTCACGAGGCGGCGCGCCCAGTTGGCGTCCTGGGGCAGGTTCTCACCCTCGCCACTCTCGATGCGCGGCGCCACGACGGCCAGCCGCCCGAAGGCGCGCCCGGTGGCGATGGCGGCCTCCATGGGCGCCGTGACCGGGATCGACACGAGCTCCTTCGCATCCACCAACCCCGGATCGGAGGCACAGCCGATCACGACCGCGTCGAAGCCGTCGCTCTCTCCCTGCTCCACGGCCGACAGCAGCTGGTTCATGAGCAGTGACGCGGCGGGCAGGAACGCCGTCTCGGGTACGCCGGTGCCGGCGAGCGAGCGCACCGTCAACTCGGTATCCGAACTGAGTGCGGGTCGCACCACCTCGTCGACGAGCTCGTCGTAGACGTTCACTCCCAGCGGGTTGATCAGCAGAATGCGCATGGCGGGCGCCTCCTCGGTTGTGGTCTCACTCGGTCGTGTGGTCGTTCGTCGCGGGTGGCGGTTCCGGGTGCTTCAGGACCGGCGCAGCACGAGGTGGCCCCGCGCCGAGACGGTCGCCGTCCAGGAGGGCGGCACAAGGGTCGTGCAGGCATCCTCGAGGACGACGGCCGGGCCGTCGATGGCGGCGGTGGCCGGGAGGGCCTCGCGGCGATGCACTGGCGTCTCCCACCAGGAGTCCTCGAACCACGTGCGCTCGACGGCGACCGGCTCACCCGCCGCGCCGGTCGGCAGGTCGACGGCCGAAGGCCGCTGCAACGAGCCGCGGGCCGCCATCCGCAGGTTCACGAACTCCACGTCCTCGGCCGGATTGCTGTGCCCGTAGCGCACCTCGTGCGCCTCCGCGAAGCGCTGGGGCAGATCCGCCAGCATCTGCTCGGTGGGCTCGTCGGTCCCCAGCGGGAGCGTGACCGTGTACTCCTGGCCGACGTATCGCAGATCCGCCGACGGCTCCAGGTCGATGGCGCGCTCGTCGACGCCGTCCTCCTTGGCCAGCAGGCGGGCACGCTCGGCCAGTTCGGCAAGCGTGGCCTCCAGCGTCGCCGGTTCGACTTCGGCGACACCGACGTAGAAGCTCTGCACGACGTCGTGGCGGATGTCGGCGTGCAGCATGCCGTACGCCGACAGGACGCCGGGATCGCCGGGCACGATGACCGTGTCGATCTCCAGTTCGTCAGCCAGGGCCGTGGCGTGCAGCGGTCCGGCGCCGCCGAAGGCCACGAGGGCGAAGCTGCGCGGATCGATGCCGCGCAGCACCGTGATCTCGCGTATGGCATTTGCCATCGTGGCGTCGGCGACCGCCACGATGCCCGTGGCGAGCTCGTCGGCGTCCAGTCCCAGCGTCTCGCCGACGGCGTTCAGCGCAGCGGTGGCCGCGCCGGCCTCGAGAGCCATGCCGCCTGCCAGGCGGGCCACGGACGGGAGGCGGCCCAGGCGCAGGTTGGCGTCGGTGACGGTGGGCTCGAGCCCTCCGGTGCCGTAGCACGCCGGTCCCGGTTCGGCGCCGGCCGAGCGCGGGCCCACGCGCAGGCCGCCGGCCGACACGTGGCCGACGCTGCCGCCGCCGGCACCGATCGTGTGGATGGCGACCGTCGGCGAGAGCACGGGATGGCGCTCGAGTTCGGACTCCAACTCCACGTCGGCCTCGCCGTCGACCACCAGGCTCACGTCGAAGGACGTGCCGCCCATGTCGATACAGATGAGGCGGCTGACGTCCACCTCGTCACGCAGATCCTCGGCCACCGCCACGCAGGCGATCGTGCCTCCGACCGGACCGGAGAAGAGCGTCTGGATCGCCTTGCGGCGGGCCATCGCCGCCATCATCACACCGCCGTTGGACTGCATCACCCGCAGTGGACCGCGCAGCCCGCGGTCGCTGACCTCCTGCTCCAACTCGGCGAGGTAGTTCTGCACGATGGGCGCCACGTAGGCGGCGATCACCGTGGTACTCGTCCGCTCGTACTCGCGCCACTCCGGCGCGATCTCGTGACTGCAGACAACCGCCAGCCCGCTGGCGACGTCGGCCAGCACCTCGGCCACCCGCTGCTCGTGGTCGGGATTGGCGTAGGAGTGCAGGAAGCAGATGGCGACCGCATCGAACTCCGCGGCGAGGCGGCGCCCCAGGATTCGCACGGTGTCCTCGTCGGGCTCGATCAGCGACGAGCCGTCGGCCGAGGTGCGCTCGTCGATCTCGAAGATCCAGCGCCTCGGCACCAGCGGCGTCGGTTGCCGGTACTTCACGTTGTACATGTCGGGGCGATTCGCCCGACCCAGTTCGTAGACGTCGCGGAAGCCGCGGGTGGTCAGCAGGGCAACGCGGGCGCCCCGGCGCTCGAGGAACGCATTGAGCCCGGCGGTGGTCCCGTGGGTGATGGAGTCCAGGGCTCCCCAGTCCACCTCCAGTTGCTCGAGTGCCTCCAGCACACCGTCGTGCAGCCGGCGGGGCGTCGTCAGGACCTTGGCCGTACGGATACGCCCGTCGTCGTCCACGGACACCGCATCGGTGAACGTCCCGCCTATGTCAACCCCGACCCGCATCCAACTCTCCTCCCTGCGACTGGCGCGATCCTAGACGCGCCCGTGCGCAGCGACACTTGTCCAGCGCGCCGTCGGGAGAATCCCCGGCGGCGCCCTCAAGGACGGGGTCGGCCGGGGGCTGGTGGCAGCCCCCGGCGTCTTACAGTTGCTCGTAGGCGCGCTCGTCGCGGGGCATGGGATCGGTCGGATAGGCGCCGGCGCCGTGCTCGGCGAGGTCGAGGCCCCGGGCCTCCTCCGCAGCGGAGACGCGCAACACGCCGAAGCGGCGCAGCGCCGCGAACAGGATCCCCGTCGTCACCACGGTCCAGGCCAGCACGATCAGCACGAAGACGAACTGCACGAGCAGCTGCCAGCCGCCGCCGCCGTAGAACAGCCCGGCGTTGTCCCTGCCCAGGAAGGCGTCGTCGTAGCGGGCGAACAGGCCGACGGCGAGCGTTCCCCACACGCCGCAGACGCCGTGCACGGACACGGCGCCCACCGGGTCGTCGACACCCCTGCGCTCGACGAAGAACACCGAGTACACGACGAGCACGCCGGCCACCGCCCCGGTCACCAGCGCCCCCAGCACGTTCATGGTGGCGCAACCGGCCGTGATTCCCACGAGACCCGCCAGGGTGCCGTTGCCGGCCATGGCCACGTCCGGCTTGCCGGTCTTCAGCCACACCATGGCGCCGGCGGCCAGAGTGCTCGCCGCCGCAGCCACGGCCGTGTTGAAGGCGACGACCATCACCACGCCGTCGGCCGCAAGCTCCGAGCCGGCGTTGAAGCCGAACCAGCCCAACCACAGGATGAACACGCCAAGGATCGTCATCGGCATCGAATGGCCCGGGATCGGTCGCGGCGCTCCGTTCGGTCCGTACTTCCCGAGGCGTGGTCCCAGAAAGATGGCCCCCATGAGCGCCGCCCAGCCGCCGGTGGAGTGCACGACGGTGGAGCCGGCGAAATCGCTGTAGACGGCACCGCCGATGGAGATGTCGGCGATCAGGCCACCGCCCCAGGTCCAGTGCACAACCATCGGGTAGATGAAGGCGGTCATCGCCAGGCTGAAGAGCAGGTACGCCTTGAAGCGGGCCCGCTCGGCCATCGCGCCCGAGGCGATGGTGACCGCCGTGGCGGCGAACACCACCTGGAAGAAGAAGAACGTCGCCGTCGACAGGTTTCCGACCCCGCTGGACCCGGTCTCGAAGAGGGCACTGCCGGAGAGGAAGAACCCCTCGGTCCCCCACCAGGCGTTACCGGCCCCGAAGGCGAGGCCATAGCCCACCGCCAGGAAGGCCAGCACGCCCACGCTCATGTCGGCCAGGTTCTTGGCCATGATGTTCGTGACGTTCTTTGCCCGGGTCAGCCCGGCTTCGAGCAGGGCGAACCCCGCCTGCATGAAGAAGACGAGGGCGCCGGCCACCAGCACCCAGATGTTGTCCAGGACCGCCTGCACGGCTTCGGACGGATCGGCGGTCTGGGCCGCCGCAGGCGTGCTCAGGAGCGCGACGACGGCGCCGATGACGCCGAGCGCCACCAATGTTCGACGTTTCACGGGAGTCCCTCTCTGGTCGAGTCGTGTTTGCTCCGCCCGACGCTGGACGAAAGGGCGACTCCCTTGGCGCACCGGCACCGTACCCTGCGGGTCGGCAGTTGCCACCCGCCGACATCGGCCGGCACGCAGTGATCGCTGTGACACCAGCCCGAGGTTCACGAAAATCGCTGCGAAGGAGCGCCGATGCCCGTAACCTCGCCGGCGGGATGAGCATTCCAACGCCTTGCGGCCGGGCACTTTCGTGCCTGCGCCGATGCCCGTAGCCTCAGCGGCGGTATGAGCACCGACCCGTCTCGCTCCGGTCGCCTCGCGCCCAACCGTCTCGCGATCCTGGCGGGTCTCGGCCTGGCGCTGGTCACCGTCGCCTCGGGCATCGCCGCCGCGATCACGGGCTTCGAGAGCACCGCCACCGTGACCCGGGAGGTGTTCGGCAACATTCCCGGGCCGTTGCGGGCGGCGTTCTACACAGTCATCCCGATTGTCCTGCTGTACGCCTCGGTGCTGTTCGCCCACCGGGTGCGCAACTGGCAGCGGGGCGCCGCCGAGGAGCGCCGCACCACCTGGCGCAACCTGCACCGACGGCTGGCCGACCTACGGGCGGGGGTGTACATGCGCACGCTCCTGCGCGAGCCCGTCGCCGGGGTGATGCACTCGCTGATCTACTTCAGCTTCCTGGTGCTGCTGGCGGTGACGATCACGCTGGAGATCGAGCACCAGCTGCCCGACGGCGCCAAGTTCCTGACCGGTCGCGTGTACCAGGGCTATTCCCTCACCGGCGACCTGGCCGGCGCGGTCTTCCTGGTGGGAGTGCTCTGGGCGATCCTGCGACGCTGGGGACCCTGGCGGCTGCGCCCCTACCGGATCCGCCACAAGACCCGACCCGAACACGCCGTGATCCTGACGACGATGCTGCTCATCGGCGTCACCGGATTCGGCGCCGAGGCCTTCCGCATTGCCGAGGCCGGCACGCCCTCCTTCGAGCGCTGGTCGGTGATCGGCTACCCGCTGGCCACCGCCGTCGACGGGCTCTCCAACGTCGCCGGCTGGCACCAGGTGTGGTGGATCCTGCACGTGGTGACGTTCGTGGTGTTCGTGCTGCTGATACCGGTCACGATGCTGCGCCACATCTTCACCTCCCCGGTGAACATGTACCTGCGTGACCGCGAGCGGCCCAAGGGCGCCATGCGCGAGTTGCCGAACCTCATGGAGGCCGACCTGGACTCCGTCGGGGCGACAGCCGTCGAGGACTTCACCTGGAAGCAGCTCCTGGACCTCGACGCCTGCACCATGTGCGGTCGTTGCACGTCGGTGTGTCCGGCACACGCCACCGGCAAGCCGCTGGACCCCCGGGAGATCGTGCTGAAGGTGGGACAGGTGATGGCCGCCAGCGGCACGCCGGCCACTTCGCCCCCCATCGGCCAGGACGCCGAGATCACCGTGACGAGCGCCAACGTGTTCGAACGCGTCAGCTCCGAGGAGGTGTGGGCCTGCACATCATGCCGGGCCTGCGACGAGATCTGCCCTGTGAACATCGAGATCCTGGACAAGATCCTGGACATGCGGCGCTACCTCTCGCTGATGGAGAGCGACTTCCCGACCGAGCTGGGCACCGCCTACCGGGCGATGGAGAACTCCGGCAACCCGTGGGGCATGGCCCAGTCCGCCCGGGCCGACTGGGCGGCCGACTTCGAGGGCGTCGAAGTGCTCGACGGCGGCCATCCGCTCACCGCCGAATACCTGTACTGGGTGGGCTGCGCCGGCAGCTACGACGACAAGAACCGCAAGGTCACCCGCGCCATGACCGAACTCATGCAGCGGGCCGGGGTGGACTTCGCCGTGCTGGGCCCCGCGGAGATGTGCACCGGAGACCCGGCGCGGCGCTCCGGCAACGAGTACGTGTTCCAGATGCTGGCCATGCAGAACGTCGAGACCCTCAACGGCATGGGCGTGCGCAAGATCATCACCCAGTGCCCCCATTGCTTCAACACCCTCGGCAACGAGTACCCGCAGCTCGGCGGTCACTACGAGGTGATCCACCACAGCCAGTTGCTGGAAGAACTCGTCTCCAGCGAGCGGTTGGACCTCTCCGAGGCTCGTCTGCCGGAGCGGCTCGTCTACCACGACTCCTGCTACCTGGGTCGCCACAACGACGTCTACCTGGCCCCGCGACGGGTGGTGGGGGCGATCGGCGGGCTCGAGGTGGTGGAGGCGCCGCGCAACGGCACCAAGGGCATGTGTTGCGGCGCCGGTGGGGCCCGCATGTGGATGGAGGAGCATGTCGGCGAGCAGGTGAACGTGGTGCGCAGCCGGGAGTTGCTGGCCACCGGCGCCGAGCGCATCGCCACGGCCTGTCCCTTCTGCTACGTCATGATCGACGACGGGGTCCGCGGCGAGGGCGTCGAACCGGAGGACGTGCAGGTGGGCGACATCGCCCTGCATGTCCTGGAGGCCATCCACCGCGGCGAGGAGGAGGCCGCCGGCCGCCGCAGCGCCGAGCTCACGACACCGGTGGTGGTCGGTGACCCGGGCACCGACGGCGTCCCTGTGACGGTGTCGGTGGCCGGACTGGACCTGGCCCCGATGGCGCGACTGCGCCCCGTGGCGACACCCACCGCGCCCGCCGCCATCCCGGCCGGCGTGCCCGCCCCGGTGCCCGCACCGGTCGACGCCGCGCCCGCTGCGGCTCCGGCGGAACCCCGCAAGGACGACCTGCGCCTCATCAAGGGGACCGACCCCATGCTGCTGGCCGAGCTGGCCAAGCAGGGAATCACCGGCTACGACCAGATCGCGGCCCTTGACGAGGCGGGCATCGAGGCACTCGAAGAGGCGATCGGCGCGCCCGGGCGCATCCAGAAGTGGAACTGGGTGGCGCAGGCGGAGGATCTGCTGCGCCGATTCCCGGCGGCGGACTGAGCCGCTCTAGAAGTTCTCCCAGTAGCGGCTGGCTATCGGGCCCACCTGGCCCTGGTACTTCGAGCCGACGGTCCGTGACCCGTAGGGGTTGTCCGCGGGCGTGCTCATGGCGATGAAGCTGATCTGTCCGATCTTCATGCCCGGATAGAGAGTGATCGGCAGGGTCGCCACGTTCGAGAGTTCCAGCGTGAGCTGTCCCCGCCAGCCGGCGTCCACGAACCCGGCCGTGGAATGGATGAGCAGTCCGAGGCGGCCGAGGCTGGACTTGCCCTCGAGGCGCCCCACCAGATCGTCCGGCAGACCCACCCGCTCGAGTGTGCAGCCCAGCACGAACTCGCCCGGGTGGAGGATGAAAACACCGTCTGCGTCGATCTCCACGAGGTCGGTGAGCGACTCAAGGTCCTTCTTGACGTCGATGCAGCCCATCGTGTGGTTCATGAACACCCGGAAGTAGCGGTCGAGGCGCAGATCCACTGAGGACGGCTGAATCGCGCCTTCGGCCAGCGGCTCGATAGTGATGCGGCCGGCCGCGAGCTGTTCCCGGATCGTGCGATCGGACAGAATCATTCCGCGGCGACGTTACCCTCGATTCCGTACCGACCGAAAGGAGCCGGCGCATGCCCCGTGCCTTCCTTCACCCCTTCTCCCCACCCACCCTCGAGGACTACATCTCCCTCGTCCGCGGTGAGGGCTGCACGCTCTGGGATGACACCGGCAAGAGCTACCTCGACGCCATGGCCAGCCTCTGGTACTGCCAGGTGGGACACGGTCGGGCCGAGATCATCGACGCCGTCGCCGACCAGATGCGCAACCTGGAGGCGTACAACACGTTCGCTCCGTTCACGAACCCCGCGGCCGAGGAAGTCTCGGCCATGATCGTCGAACGCTCCCCACTCCCCGACGGCCGGGTCTTCCTCTGCTGCTCGGGTTCGGAGGCGGTGGACACCGCGCTGAAGATCGCCCGCCAGTGGCACCGGCTCCGCGGCGACGTCGAGCGCCAGGCCACAATCACGCGCACCAACGGCTACCACGGCACCAACTTCGGCGGCACCGCGGCGCAGGGCATCGCTCCCAACCGGGAGGGCTGGGGCGACCTGGTGCCCCACTTCACCGAGGTGCCCCACGACGACTTGGAGGCCGCGGCGCTGGCGATGGCGGCCCAAGAGGATCGGCTGGCGGCGGTGATCTCCGAACCGCTGCAGGGCGCCGGCGGGGTGTGGCCGCCCCCGGAGGGCTACCAGGAGGGACTGCGACGGCTCTGCGACACCCACGGCGCGCTGCTCATCTGTGACGAGGTGATCTGCGGGTTCGGTCGCACAGGGGAATGGTTCGGGGCGCAGCACTACGGCGTCACCCCCGACATCATGACGTTCGCCAAGGGCGTGACCTCGGGCTACCAGCCGCTGGCCGGGGTGATCCTGTCGCGACGGGTTTGCGACACCTTCGAGACCCAGGCGGAGGGCTTCATGCTGCGCACCGGCTACACCTACTCGGGGCATCCCGCAGCGTGCGCCGCCGGCGTGGCGAACCTGAAACTCATGGACGCCGAGGGCCTGCCGGGCCGAGCGCCGCGCATCGGCGAGCGACTCTCAGCCGGTCTGCGGGCGCTCGCCGACGACGGGCTCATCACCGGCTACAGGGGAACCGGTGCCGTCTGGGCGGCGGAACTGGGTCGGGACGCGGCCGGCGTGCGCGCCAAGATCCTGGAGGCCGGCGTCATCGTGCGCCCCATCGGCACAGCCCTCGCCATGTGCCCGCCGCTCATCATCAGCGACGCCGAGATCGACCGCATCATCGACACCATGGCCACCGCCTTGCGCTGAACGCCGCACTCCGGCCGGCAGCGGCTGACCTACTCGACGATGTGCACCACAGCGCCGAGTGGTACCTCAACTCGCCGTCAGGAAAGCTGACACGGTCCCCGTCCGGGGCGTCGACGGCCGGGATGATCTCGTTGACGCCGGCTCGCGCCCTGGCGGCTTCTCAGGCGGTGATGTTCACCACAGTGCCGAGGGGGGCGGTGCGGGCGATGACCTCGATGATGTTGTTGGGGATGCGGATGCAGCCGTTGGACAGCGCCTCACCCACGCGCCCGGGGATGTGCGTGCCGTGTAGGGCGATCCGCGGCAGCCCGCCGCTGAAGCTGTCGAGCGCCTCGCTGAAGAACGACAGCATCAGGATCCAGTCCCCCAGCACCGCGCTGGCGTTCTGCTGGCTGTGGTTCGGCAACTTCTCCACGATGAAGCCCCGCAGCGCCGGGGTCGGTGTGTCCGACCGGCCGACGATGGCACGGGTGTAGGTCACCAGGTCGTCGCCGTCGAACAGGGCCACCAGGCGGTCGGACAGATCGATGAGGACATGGTGGTTTACCGTCGACCAGGTGAAGTTCTCCGTACGGACCCAGCCGCGGCTGCCGTTGGGGCGGACGGGTAGCTCCACCTCTGCCCATTCGCTGCCCGGCCAGGTCTGGAGCACCCGCAACACCAGGCGGTTACCCCGGAACGTGTAGCTCCAAACCTCACCGTCGCGGAACGACAGCCGGTTCCCGTCGGGCGCGTCGTACACCGGGATGATGCCGTTGACGGTGTCCTTGGAGATCAGCACGGTGGTCGGACTCCACGAGGGCGTCAACGGCGCCTGCAGCTCCTGGGTCGGCGGTGAGGGAGGTTGTGGGGCCGGCGCGGGAGCGGGGGGCGTATCCGGCTCCGGCGGCGGCAAGGGCGCCGAGGGTGGTGTCGAGCGGGGAGGTGCTGACGGATTGACAGATGCGTCCGGCGACGCCGATTCCGTGGCCTCCGGATCCCCGGCGCGCTCGTCCTCCTCAGGCGGTTCGGGCAACTCCGTGGGCTCGGGCGGCTCCGGGGGCTCCGGTGGCTCGGGCGGTGGCGGGGGGGACTCCGGGGGCGAGGAAGGCGCGGGGGCCGGCGCAGGCTCAGTCGGCGGCGGGGAAGGCTCCGACGGAGGCGGAGGGCTCAAGGCTTCCGGATCCGGCAGGGAGGGATCCGGTCCTCGCGTCTCGCGCGAGTCGGGGGAGGCTTGGTCGGCGCCCGACGACGGTGAAGCCGGCGGCGGCTGAGGCTCGGCGGTTACCTGCTCCGCTCCGGCCGGTGATGCAGGCGGCGGCTCGACGACGACTTCTTGCTGGGTGTCGGTGCCGCACGACGCCAAGACCAGGCTGAACGTCGTCGCGATCGCTGCCAGGCGCACCGCGCCGCGGCCGGCGCGTGGCTCCCGCCCGCCGCAAACGGGTCCACCGGTTGTGATTCGACGGTACCGGAGCCGCACTGGCGCCCCTCTCAGGCGACGATGTTCACTACGGTGCCGAGCGGGGCCTGCTGGGCGATGGTCTCCACGATGTTGTTGGGGATGCGGATACAGCCGTTGGACAGCGCCTCGCCGACCCGCTCGGGAATGTGCGTGCCGTGCAGGGCGATGCGCGGCAAACCGCCGCTGAAACTGTTGAGCGCCTCGCTGAAGAACGACAGCATCAGGATCCAGTCCCCCAGCACGATGCTGGCGTTCTGCTGGTCGTGATTCGGCAACTTCTCCACCAGGAATCCCTTCAACGTGGGGGTGGGGGTGGCGGGTTTGCCCACGATGGCGCCGGTGGAGGCGACCAGGTTGTCGCCCTCGAACAGCGCCACGCTGCGATCCGAGACATCGATGAGGATGTGGTGGTTGACGGTGGACCAGGAGAAGTGCTCGGCGCGGACCCAGCCGCTCGCACCATTGGGGCGCACCGGCAACTCGACCTGCACCCACTCGTCATCCTGGGATCCCTGCAGGAGGCGCGTCACCAGGCGGTTACGGCGGAACGTGTAACTCCAGACATCGCCGTCGGGGAAGGCCAGCCGGGTGCCGTTCGGCGCGTCGTAGACGGGGATGATGCCGTTCACGTCGTCCCTGGAGGTCAGGACCGTGACCGGCTCCCAGGGCGGCGCCGTGGCCGGGGCGGTGGTCGGTGGGGGCGGTGGCGGGAGCTCCTCGGGCGGCAGCACGGTCAGCTCGGGATTGCTCATCTCCTCCGGCTCCGGCACGTCCGGCAGCAACGGCGGAGGGAGAACGAGACCGTCCTCGTCGGTTTCCTGCGGGACCGTGACGGCGATGGTCGGCTCGGTCGTCCGGCTGAGCGGGACCGCTGTCGTCGTGGTCGATGCAGGTTCCTGAACGGTCGGAGGCGAGGGCGCCTCGGAGACGACCTCTGCGGCCGCGGTGTCGGTGGGCGGCGGCGGGCGCTCGGGCGTGAGGGTCGGCTCCTCGGTGGCGCTCCCGCAGGCTGCGGCGGCGAGAGCCAGGACGAGAACCAATGCGAGAATCCGGGTCGCCAGCGGGCGCGGCACGGTTCGGCACCGAGAGGATCGCCTGATCATGTCTGTTCCTTCTTTGCGGATCTGCCCTGTCGTGCCGGCGGCGGTTTCGTACCGACCGCGACACTGCTCCGCTCCACTGCCCGTCACAGCTTAACGCTGCGCCCCCTGACACCGGCGGTTCTGAGAACCCGGCCGGAGTACCGATAGCCAGAATCGCGCGGTCAGTTTCCGAACATCGCCAGCCACTGTTCGGGGCTGCGAGGTGTGAGGACGAAGTTCGACCTGCGGGTCGTTCCCAAGGGTGCCGACGGGGCGGCGGCATAGAAGTGACCGGGGAAGAGCACCGCGTCATCGGGCACGCTCGCGAGGCGGTGGGTGAGGCTGTCGTACAGCGCGGCGGGGTCACCGCCGGGAAGGTCGGTGCGCCCGCAGCCCTCTAGGAACAACGTGTCTCCCGACAGCAGGTGTCCCCCGGCGAGGAAGCATTGGCTGCCGGGAGTGTGCCCAGGCGTGTGGATCAACTCGACATCCAGTCCTCCGACACTCACGACGTCGCCGCCGCCATGCGTGCAGATCTCCGCGGGACCCAGGCCGGTGGTTGCCGACACGTAGGCCGCCTCGTCGGCCTGCACGTGCACCGGGACGTCGACGATCTCCAAGAGTTCAGCGACGCCGGGGATCGTGAGACCCATCATGGTCCCACCGACGTGGTCGGGGTGGTAGTGGGTGGCCAGAACGCCGGCCAGGCGCATCCCGTCGGCGTCGCAGACATCCACGATGCCGGCCGGGTCGTACGCCGGATCGACAACCAGCGCCTCGCCCGCCTCACGGTCCCCGATCAGGTAGACGAAGTTGCGCATCTGCCGGGCAAACTCGTCGCCGACTGCGAAGTCCACCCCCGACAGCAACTGGCGGAAGTAGAGACGGCCGTCCACGGCAGCGAGCCTACGGGTGGCGGTGGGCCCGGCGGTTCAATCCTCGGCAGGTTCCGGCGCCGCATGCGGACGCTGCCAAGCCTTGGCGGCCAATTCGATGACCTCGCGCAGCGGGCGACCTGATGCGGCGGCCACCGCTGCCGCATCGTCGTGCTCCACCTTTACCCGACCGGGAGCCACCTTCAGTCGCACCGGCATGCCGTCTACATGCACCTCCACCTGCTCGCGCGCCCGGGGCCAGCGCTGCAGTGTGTCGGCCCGGATGCCGAGGCTGCCGGTCTCGGCCAGCATCACATCGGCCACCGAGGCGGCGAGTGCGGGATCCGCCAGCGCGCTCACGACGTGGGCGGGCCGACCCTTCTTCATGACGATCGGCGTGATCCAGGCGTCGTAGGCGCCCGCCTGGAGCAGTGCTCCGATGGTGTAGGCGAGCATCTCACCGGTGACGTCGTCCACGTTCGTCTCGAGAAGTTGCACCTCCTGGCCGGCATTGAGAGCCGCCTCGGACTGCCCGATCACGACCTGCGTCACATTCGGTCTGTCCTGCAACTCCCGATCGCCGGCTCCATAGCCGACCGACGAGACGGTCATCGGCGGCATCGCGCCGAAGCCCGCGGCCAGAGCGGCCATCAGCGCAGCCCCGGTGGGGGTCGTGAGTTCGATGGGAACGTCGGTGCCGAAGGTGGGGGCGCCCTGCAGCAACTCGACCGTCGCCGGCGCCGGAATCGGCAGGTGCCCGTGCGCGGTGCGAATCATGCCGTGGCCCTGGGCGATCGGGCTGACGTACACCTCTGCCACGTCCAGCACCTCGAGCGCGGCGCAGGTGCCCACGATGTCGACGATGGCGTCGATGCCCCCCACCTCGTGGAAGTGCACCTGCTCGACCGGCCGGTTGTGCAACTTTGCCTCCACGGTGGCGAGCGCCCGGAACACCGCCAGCGCACGCCGGCGCACGCGCTCGGGAAGCTCGGCGTCCTCGATGAGACCGAGGATGTGCGATGCCGTGCGCACCACGCCGGACTCCGAGACCTTCACCGTGACGTCGGATGCCGCAATTCCTCCACGCAGAGTCGGGGAAACGGCAAGCTCCCAGCCCTGCACCTCCAAGCCGTCGAGGATGTGGCGCACAGCGTCGGGGTCGGCGCCGGCGTCGATCAGTGCCCCCAGCGCCATGTCGCCGGCCACGCCACAGAAGCAGTTGAACCAGGCGACCGAGGGCGCCGGCTCCGCGCTCGCACCGGTGCCCGGATCATTCACACCGAGATCGTGCATCCGCCCTCCGCCCTCGTCGACTCACCCTCACCTACCGGCGCCGTCCAGCATTCGCAACACGGCGGCGGCTGCGCCGAACCCGTTGTCGATGCCCACGACCGTCACCCCAGCGGCGCACGACGCCAACATCGACAGCAACGCGGTCACGCCTTCCAGCGCGGCCCCGTAACCCGTGCTGGTGGGAACGGCCACCACCGGAGCACCGGTCAGACCCCCCACCACACTCGGCAGAGCCCCCTCCATGCCCGCCACGACAACCACGGCTTCAGCATCCTGCAGTGAGCCCACGTCCGCCAGCAGGCGGTGGAGACCTGCGACACCCACGTCGTTCAACCGGCCTGCCATAACGCCGTGCGCAGCCAGGGTGGCCTCACACTCGGCGGCCACCGGTCCGTCCGCTGTCCCCGCGGTGGCGATCATCACGCTGGCCCGGCGCGGCTCGGCAGGCCTCCAGACGACCGTCGAGCCCTGGAGCCGCCCGCCCGGGTTGGCGGCCAGCGCGGCGGTGGCCTGCTCCCCGTCGGCCCGGGTCAGTAGCACCGGCCCGGGTCCGCCGGCGAGCAGCTCCGCAACGATGGCGGCGCACTCCTCGGGCGCCTTGCCCGGTCCGTAGACGACTTCCCCCAGGGGTGCGCGCAGTCGCCGGTGATGGTCGACCCTCGCGAAACCCAAATCCCCGAAGGGCAGCCGCCGCACCTCCCGGACGGCCTCGTCGGGGTGGATCTGCCCGGCCTGCACACCGGCGAGCAAATTCCGCAAGGCGCCCTCGTCCATACTGTTCGACCTCCGATGACCCCGTGACCCAGATCGCGCCCACGACGACCGCGGCCCCACAGGGCGACCTTACCGGTGGTTCTGTATCCTTGCCGCCCATGACCGACCGTCCAGCGGCGCCTAGTCCAGGGGACGCGGCAGGCCGCCGCGTCGCCTACCTCGGACCGCCGGGGACCTTCACCGAGGAGGCGCTGCGGCTGGAGCCGGCATTCTGCGAGGACACCCACATTCCGATGTCAACGATCC
Source organism: bacterium (assembly GCA_028824415.1). Classification (GTDB taxonomy): domain Bacteria; phylum Actinomycetota; class Acidimicrobiia; order Acidimicrobiales; family CATQHL01; genus VXNF01. The sequence continues at coordinate 61,174 of JAPPDX010000121.1, forward strand.
CCGACGTGCTGGAGGCCGCGGCCTGCGGCGACGTTGACTTCGGCTTCGTCGCCATTGAGAACTCCCTCGGCGGGTCGGTGAGCGTCACCCTGGACAATCTCGCTCTGGAGTCCGAACTGCTGATCCAGCGCGAAACCGTCATACCCGTCCAACTGAGCCTGCTGGCACCTCCGGGGACCGAACTCGCCGACGTACGACGGGTCGTGTCCTTCCCGATGGCCACCGCGCAGTGCCGGACATTCCTGCGAACGATCATCCCGCACGCCAACGTCGAATCGGCGACGTCCACCGCTGAGGCGGTCCGCACCGTTGCCACCGAGGCCGACCCGCACAGCGCCGCCATCGGAGCCAGCCGGGCCGCCGAGATCTATCGCTTGCAGGCACTTGCGGCCGACATCGGTGACGACCATGAGCAGCACACCCGCTTCGTGGCGGTGGCGGCGACCGGCATCACTGCACCCACGGGCCATGACAAGACCTCGATCGTGATCTTCCAGCGCGAGGACGTGCCGGGATCGCTCGCCGGCATCCTTCATGAGTTCGCGGCCCGATCCATCAACCTCACCAAGCTGGAGTCGCGCCCAACCAAGGAGGCGCTGGGGGACTACTGCTTCGTCATCGATCTCGAGGGCCACATCGCCGACGACCTCCTGGCCGACAGCCTGATGAACATCCAGGCCAAGAAGGCCGACGTCAAGTTCCTCGGCTCGTACCCGGCGGCCACGTGGCGCGAGGGCGACGCCACGCGGCGGGAGGCTGACGCGGCTTGGCAGCGGGCACAGAAGTGGCTCGCCGACATCCGGGAGCATCTCCCGAACTGACGATCGCCGAAAGGCGTGCCGGCGATCGATGGTGGCGAGGCTCAGGAGGGGATGAGGCCGTCCTGGGGCAGGGTCCACGGCAGCGAGGGCACGTGCGCCAGCAGCTTGGCGCGGGGCAGCTCGATGTGACCGACGGGGACGTCGATGATCACTGGGGCGCGGCGCTCGAGCGCTTCGGGGATCAGCCGGGCCAGATCCAGAGGATCGTCCGCTCGTAGCCCGACCGCGCCGAAGGATTCAGCGAAGTCCACGAAGTCGGGATTGTGGAGATCGGTCTCGTAGGTGCCGTCGAAGAACTCGGTCAGGTCACGGGCGACGTTGCCGTAGGAGTCGTTCCTGAAGACGACGGTGACCACGTTGAGCCCGTACTTGACCGCCGTCGAGAGCTCGGAGGCGTTGAACATGAACCCACCGTCGCCGACGACGCAGACCACGGGGTCGTCGGGTCGGGCGACCTGTGCACCGAGCGCCGTCGGGAACGAGAAGCCGAGGTTGAACGCATACCCGGAGTCCACGTACGTCTTCGGGCGGTTCACGTGGAAATGGGTGCGGGCGTAGTAGCCGAACTGCGTCACCCCCCAGACGACGCAGGCCTCCTCCGGGATCCCGCTCTGCAGCGCCTCCAGGATCGGATACTGAGGCTCCTTGAACTTGATGTCGTAGTACGCGATCAGCCGGCGGGCGGCCGTGACCGCCTCGGCCGGCGATGGGCGGTCGCCGGCGCCCGCTGCGACTAGATGGGGCAGGAGAGCCTCAATGGTCGTCCTGGCATCGCCGTGCAAGGGGAGGGTGTTTGCCTGGACGCGCGTCAGCTCGGTGTCGTCGATGTTGATGTTCACGAGCACCGAGGACTCGCCTGCCGGATTGCCCATCGAGAATCGCGCGCCGATCCCGATGACCACGTCGGCAGCGCGCATCACGTCGTGGAGCTGGTTCAGCTCGAATCGCTCCCCCTCGGGGCTGACACAGGAGCCGTAGGACAGCGGGTGGCGGTCGGGAATCGCTCCCTTGCCTCCTCCGGAGGTGACCACGGGGATGTTCGTCGCCTCGGCCAGCGCCACGAGGGCCTCCTCGGCGTCCGAGCGCGCCACACCACCGCCCGCGTAGATCAGCGGCAGGCGAGACTCGACGATCACTCGCGCGGCCTCCCGGAGCTGCTCGGCGCTCGGCACGATCCGTGCGATGGGGGCCGGATCCTGCAGCCGGACCTCCTCCCGTTCCACCGACACCTCCGGCGGGACCTCGATCAGCACGGGACGGGGGCGCCCTGTACGCATCTGCCTGAACGCCTCCGAGACGGTCCACGGGATCTCCCGGGGCCGGAGTGCACAGTGCCGCCACTTGGTCACAGGACGTACCACGTCGGGCTGGTCCAGGATCTCGTGAACGCCTCCCAGATTTCGACCGATCTGACCGCGGGGAATCTGGCCTGCGATGGCGAGCACGGGAGAGGACCGGGAGTACGCCGTGGCCAGACCGGCGGCGGCGTTGTAGAGACCGACGCCCGGAACGACCAGCGCCACACCGGGCTTGCCCGAGACACGGGCGTAGCCGTCGGCCATGTACGTGGCGGCCTGCTCGTGACGGGTCGTAATCATGGCGATGCCCGGTTCGTCGCGGAGCGCGGCGACAATGCCGTAGATCTGCACACCAGGGATGCCGAAAACGACTTCGACCCCTTCGGCCAGGAGCGACTTCACAAGGGCTTCGCCCCCGCTCATCTTCGCCATAGCCATCAACTCGGTCGGGATCGATCCGGGTGTCTCAGCACGAAGTGTGACGATACTCACTACAGGTCCCGGATGTCCTCCGGAGTTCGCCCGCTGACGCGGCCCGACGGCGCCCAACGGCGGCCGGACGACGCTTGGCGGCGGGCCCAGGACCGGCTGGACACCGTCAGAACGCACCGCACCGGCTGAACCCGCCGGGGGCGGTACCCTCGCTTGCGGAGGGATGGCAGAGCGGACGATTGCGACGGTCTTGAAAACCGTTGGGTTTCACGACCCCGGGGGTTCGAATCCCCCTCCCTCCGCGTCACCGGCCTGCCTCGGCCGCGCCAAAGCGTCCCGGCCGGGCCATACTTGAAGCCCGCCGGTTCAACCGGCACCCACGCGCTCGTAGCTCAATTTGGACAGAGCGTCTGACTACGGATCAGAAGGTTGGGGGTTCGAGTCCCTCCGAGCGCGCTCTCCGAAGCCCACAGACCGCACCGGCGCTCACCTCAGCAGCCGTGTGGCCCGGCACCGTTAGCCTGCGAGCATGAGTGCCGCTGCAGTCGACGCCGAACTGGTGTCCTCCGCCGTCGATCTGACCGAGCGAGCCGGGCAGGTGACACTGCGGTGGTTCTCGCCCCGCTGTCTGGCCAGCCGGACCAAGTCCGACGGCAGCCCGGTCACCGAGGCCGACAGGGCCACCGAGGAGTTCCTGAGGGCCGAGTTGGCCCGGCGCTACCCCGACGATGCCGTGATGGGCGAGGAGTACGGCGACAGCGAGGGCTCCAGCGGCCGCCGCTGGGTGATCGACCCGATCGACGGGACCCGCAGCTTCGTGCGCGGCGTTCCCCTCTTTACCACCCTGCTGGCGATGATCGACGAGTCGGGACCGGCGGTGGGCGTGGCACACGTCCCGCCGCTGTACGAGACGGTCTCCGCCGGCCGCGGGCGCGGCGCGGAACACATCTGCGATGGCGAGAAACGACAGGCGCGCGTCAGCGACGTGTCACGTCTCGACGGGTCGTACCTGGTAACCAGCGGGATCGAGTACCTGCCCGAGCGGGGGCGGCGGGCACTGCTGCAACCCGGCCCCCTGGTTCGGACCTGGGGAGACGGCTACGGCTACATGCTGCTGGCCACGGGCCGGGCGGAGATCATGCTCGACGCCGGTCTGGCGCTGTGGGACGTCGCTCCGATGCTCGTCATCGTCCCCGAGGCCGGCGGGCGCATCACCGACTACGACGGCGGACCCAACCCTCAGGCAGGCGACGTGGTGTCGACCAACGGCCACGTGCACGACAGCGCCCTCCGCTTGCTGGCCGAGCCCGTCTAAGGGCCAGCCGTCTAGAGGCCGACCCCCTCGAACAGGACGGGGGTGATCCCCCGTTCGGTCAGCCCGCTGAGGAAGTTCAAGGGCACGAGCGCCTCGGCGAGGCCCATGGCGCCGCTGCGGCGCGCCTCGCCAGCCGCCAGGGACAGCGCCGCCGTGGCGGCCACCGTGGCGGCGGCCGCGGCCGGGTTGTGGGCCACGCCCAGCACCCGTTGGGTGCTCTCCCCCAGCGACTCCCCGCTCAGCGCCACGCGCACCGCGCCGAGGCCGCCCTCGGGATGCGGCGGTGACAGCATCGGCAGCCGGCACGTGAGCCGGTCCTGGCGATCGGCGGCACGCCGGGCCGTGATCGCAGCCGCCTCCGGGAACAGCCGGATCAGCAGCTGCGGCTCGGCCAGAGCGCCGAAGTAGCAGTCCGCCGGACCCACGGGGTCCGGGAACCAGCACAACTCACGCCCCGAACCACCCCGGCGTCTCAGCCAGGTCCCGTCGCCCCACACCCAGGCGACGCGGCCCAGCGCCGCGTGATACCTGCGGGCACAGGCGGGACCGCCGGTTCCCTGACGGGCGACGTGGACGGCGCTCACGGTGTCGAACCAGCCCGCCGCGTGCGCAGCCAGAACGCACGTCAGGCCGGGTGAGAAAGCAGCACCCAGCACCACCGGAACGCCCCTCTCACGCGCCGTGACATCCAGCGCCAGCAACCCTCGAACCTCGGCCGGGTCCCCCGAGACCGACACGACCGCAACCCCGGCCCGCACCAGCTGGACGGCCAGTGGCCACTGGGTGCCCGACGGCGTCGCCAGCACGACGGCCTCGACTCGCTGCAAGTCGCCCAGACCTGCGGCGACCGTGCCCGGCACGGCACGCACGACCTCGGCCGCCGACGCCGGGCTGCGGCCGCAGACGGCCACCGACTCCACGTCGTCGGCAGCTGAAAGTATCCGGGCGACCCGTGCGCCGACCGCTCCGGTGCCGACGACCCCGAAACGCATCCGATCAGGCCCGCGGGTGGCGCGTCAGGTCAATCCTGGCCCACGCAACGGTCGCCAGCCGCCCTGGCGGGCCGGCTGAACCTCGGTGCAGATGCGCATGACCCGGTCCATGACGAGGATCGCCAGAACGGCCAGGATCAGGGTCACAACACGCCCGAACACATCGCGCACGCTCGGGACTCTAGCGACCGCGTGGGGCTAGCTGGAATCGAACCAGCGACCTCACCCTTATCAGGGGTGCGCTCTAACCGACTGAGCTATAGCCCCGGAAGGCCCAACGCTATCGCCCCCCTGGACAGCGACCACCGGCGGCGAGCGGCGGCGGTGGCCTCAGCGCCGTGGCCCAACCGGTCGCCTGCCGGCGGCGCGCGCCCTGATGGGTCGGGGTCTCGCCCGAGCCGGTCGGAATCGCGTGGACTCCTCCTCCACGAGCATGATCCGCAGGCCGCCCACGAGTTCGCTGATGAGGTTGAACAGGACGGCGGCCATGACGTTGAACACCGAGGCGAGGAACGCCAACACCAGGCTGGTGAGCGCGTACACCCGGAAGATCTGCCCTGGCACGAACTCAAAGCTCTCGAGTCCGAAGATCTGCGTCACGAAGGCCTCGATGCGGTCGATCAGACCCGTGGAGTCCACCGCGCTCCAGAGGATCAACGCCGCCACCAGCAGAACCGCCCACAGGCAGAGGTACAGGATCAGCGACAGCTTCAGCACCGACCACAACTCCACCCGGCGCACGATGCGGCGCACACTGCGGATCTGCAGCCGCCGGCGCCGTCGACGCTCCGCCATCGTCCAGCGCTCACCCCCGAGCCGCTCCGGGGCCGCCGGGTCGACCCGCTCGCCGGCGTCGGCCCTCGGCCCGTGGCCACCGTCGGCTGGCGCGGGTGGTGGCCTCAGCCCCGATGGATCGCCGGACACAGCACGAAGTGTAAGGGACGACCACCGCCGGCTCGGCATAGCCCGGTGCGATGGCTCAACGTGGCCAGCCGGGCAGCGAGCGGGCGCGGCACCTCGATCCCGCCGGATCCGAGCGGGCCCAGCAGGCGCACCGACCCGGCGACATCCTGGCCGAGGATCTCGCCGGCGCGGTCCAGAGCGGCGGCCAACGCCGGCGCCATCACCCCGCGAGGTCGTTCCGCCGCGGCCAGCGCCGTCTCGCCGTCGAGAGTGACCTCCACACGGGCCACGCCGTCGACCACCTCGACGGCGACGAGGTTCGCCCCGTTGGCCGCGGCCAGCTCCGCGGCATCCCCGGGACGGTGGCGGGCCGCGGCCAGCGCCGCCGCGTCGGCCGCCGTCTGCGCCTGCGCCATGGACTGTCCGCGTGCCGCCAGGTGCGCCAACGCCAGTGCCCCGGCGAGGGCGGCGACGATGACCAGCACGACCAACGGCAGCACCTGACCGTCCTCAGCGCCGTGGCGCAGGACCCGGCGAGACCGCCACCGGCGGCGGTTCAGAGTTCTTCGCGGGGAACCAGCGTGACCGCGCTGACCTTCCGGTCACTGTCGATCTTCATCACCGTGACACCGGTGGCGTCCCTCCCCTGCGTGGAGACGTCCGCCACCGGAAGGCGAATGACCACACCGTCACTCGCCACCACCATCACCTCGTCACTCTCGGAGACACCGAGAGCGGCCACCACCTCGCCCTTGCTCTCGACCAGGCGTACCGCCTTGACGCCGAACCTGTCACGTTGGAGCGGCCTGAATGCACCAAACTCAGTGCGTTTGCCGAATCCCTCGGCGGTCACGATCAGCAGTTGTTGCTCCGACAGTGCCCGCACCATCGCGACCACCTCGTCCCCTTGGCGCATCCGCATCCCGCGTACGCCCATGGATGAGCGCCCCGTCGGCCGTACCTCGTCGGAGTCGAAGTGCAGCAGTTTGCCTCGCCGCGTGACGAAACAGACCATGTCTCCCTCTCCGAAGGGCAGCACCTGCACCAGTTCGTCGTCTTCGAGCAGGCGAATGGCATGCAGACCCCGGTAGCGGGACTGATACTCGACGAATCGTGTCCGCTTCACGCGGCCGCGCTTGGTGGCGAACATCAGATAGGGATTCGTCTCGTAGTCGCGGGTGTCGATCACGGCTGCCACCCGCTCCCCCTCCGCCAGTTGCAGCAGGTTGACGACGGCGGTGCCGCGCGCCGAGCGGCCGGCCATGGGAATCTCGTGCACCCGCAGCCTGTGCACCCGGCCACGGTTGGTGAAGAACAACAGGTAGGCGTGCGCCGAAGTGTGGATGACCGCACTGATGTAGTCGCCCTCCTTCAGCTTGGCGCCGGCCACCCCGCGCCCGCCGCGGCCCTGTGTGCGGAAGGCATCGGCGGAGGTGGTCTTGACGTAGCCGCCGCCGGTCATGATGAAGACCAAGTCCTCGTCGTCGATGAGGTCCTCGATGTCGAAATCGCCCGGATCAATCGCCAACTCCGTGCGCCTGGCGTCGACGAATCCCTCGCGCACCTCGGACAGCTCGCGCCGGATGACCCCGCGCAGCCGCGCCTCGTCGGCCAGGATGGCCTCGAGTTCGGCGATGGTCTCGCGCAACTCGTCCAGCTCCGCCGCCAGCTCGCTGCGCCCCAGGCGGGTGAGACGCCCCAGCGGCGTGTCCAGGATGTGGTTGGCCTGCACCTCGGAGAAGTCGAAGGGGTCGGACATGAGGCCGCTGCGGGCAGCAGGCCGATCGGCCGACGAGCGGATGAGGGCAATCACCTCGTCCAGCATGTCCACCGCTCGTAGCAGGCCCTCGACCACGTGCGCGCGTTCGCTGGCCCGGGCGAGGCGGTACTCCGAACGTCGCCGCACGACGGTGATCTGGTGGGCCACGTAGGCCTGCAGCAACTCGACGAGGCTGAGCGTGCGCGGCACACCGTCCACGAGAGCCACCATGTTCACCGAGAACGAGGCCTCTAGGGGCGTGTGCTTGTAGAGGTTGTTCAGGATGACAAGTGCCGGAGCGTCGCGGGTCAACTCGAAGACCAGCCGCGTGCGCCCCTTGGCCGACTCATTGCGGATGTCCCGGATGCCCGTGAGGACCTTGCTGTCCACCAGCTGCGCGGCTCGGCGCTCGATGGCCTCCACGCTGACCTGGTACGGGATCTCGCTGACGACGATCTGGGTGGCGCGATCTTCGGTCACGATCTCCGCCTGACCGCGCAGGCGCAGCATGCCCCGACCGGTCCGGTAGGCCTCCTCGATTCCCGAGCGGCCCAGGATCTGCCCGCCCGTGGGGAAGTCCGGGCCGCGCACGAATTGCAGCAGTTCGTCCACAGTGGCGTCCGGGTGCTCGAGCAGGTGCAGCACCGCCTCGACGACCTCGCCGAGATTGTGTGGCGGGATGTTGGTGGCCATACCCACGGCGATGCCCTGGCTCCCGTTCACCAGCAGGTTCGGGAACCGTGACGGCAGCACCTCGGGCTCCCGGTGACGCCCGTCGAAGTTGGCCAGGAAGTCAACGGTGTCCTCGTCGATCCCGTCGAGCATGGCTGCGCTCAACTCGGCGAGACGGCACTCGGTGTAGCGATACGCGGCCGGCGGGTCGGCGGGCGAGCCGAAGTTCCCGTGTGGGTCGACCAGCAGGTGCCGAAGACTGAAGTCCTGGCCCATGCGAACAAGGGCGTCGTACACCGCGGTGTCCCCGTGGGGGTGGTAGCGGGCGATCACGTCGCCCACGACGGTGGCGCACTTCACGTGACCCCTGTCGTGGCGAAGCCCGTTGGACGCCATCGACCACAGGATCCGGCGATGGACCGGCTTGAGGCCGTCCCGGACGTCAGGCAGGGCGCGAGCCACGATGACCGACATGGCGTAGTCCAGGAAGGACTGCTCCATCTCGGTCTGGATCTCGATGGTCTCGACCCCATCGCCGGCCCCGGCGGACGATGTCACGCCCTCGATTGGACCGTCTGGCGGTTTGCTGCTCACGCCGTTCAGATGTCGAGGAAGCGCACGTCGCCCGCGTTGGCCTGGATGAACGACTTGCGTCCCTCCACGTCATCACCCATCAGTTGGGAAAAGACGGTGGCCGCGACCGAGGCCTCCTCGACACCGACGCGCAGGAGGGTGCGTCGGGCCGGATCGAGGGTCGTCTCCCAGAGTTCGTCGGCATCCATCTCGCCGAGACCCTTGAGGCGCTGGAACTCGTTGCGATGCTTCGGGTGAGCGGCGAGGAAGTCCGCCTTTGCCCGATCGTCCTTCAGGTACACCTTGTCGCGGCCTACTTCGGTGGAGTACAGCGGCGGCTGGGCGATGTAGACGTGCCCTTCCTCTATCAACGGCTTCATCTGACGGAACAGGAAGGTCAGCAGCAGCGTCCGGATGTGGCTGCCGTCCACGTCGGCGTCGCAGAGCAGGATGATCTTGCCGTAGCGCAGCTTCTTGATGTCGAACCCGCCATTGCTGTCGTTGCCGTTGGCGTTGCCGTTGGCGCCTCGGCGCCCATTGCCGTCCGCGGCATCGCCGGAACTCTCGGCGTTGTCGCCGTCAGGAGCGCCGAAGCCCGCACCGATGGCGCTGATGAGCGCCGCGATCTCGCTGTTGCGCAGCATGCGGTCAACACGGGCCCGCTCGACGTTGAGGATCTTGCCCCTGATCGGCAACACGGCCATCGTGCGGGGATCGCGGGCCTTCTTGGCCGACCCGCCGGCGGAGTCTCCCTCCACGATGTACAGCTCGTTCTCGCCGATGTCCCCGGACATGCAGTCGGTGAGCTTGCCCGGCAGCCCGGCGCCGTTCAGAGCCGACTTCCGGCGGGTGGCCTCTCGGGCCGCGCGGGCGGCCTCGCGTGCTCGCGAGGCTTCGACGGCCTTGGTGACGATGCGCCGCGCCTCGGTGGGATGCTCCTCCAGCCAGTCGCCCAGATGGCGGTTGGTGGCGCGCTCCACCAGCGTGCGGATCGAGACGTTCCCCAGCTTGCTCTTCGTCTGACCCTCGAACTGGGGCTCGCGCAGACGCACACTGACGATCGCCGTGAGTCCTTCCCTGATGTCCTCGCCCTGCAGGTTGTCCACGCCGCGCAGGAGACCCTTGCGGTCGGCGTAACGGTTGACCGCCCCGGTGAGGGCCTTGCGGAACCCCTCTTCGTGCATCCCGCCCTCAGTGGTGGTGATGCCGTTGGCGAACGAGTAGAGCCCGTCGGTGTTGTAGGCGGTGCTCCACTGGAAGGCAACCTCCACCTCCTGGTCGGCCTCCGCCTGGGAGAGGTAGCCCACATCGTCGAAGAGGGACTCCTTGGAAGCGTTCACGTGGCGGACGAAGTCCTCGATGCCCCCCGTGTAGCGGTAGGTGGTCCAGCGGGCCGCCGGCGAGGTCCGCAGGTCGCGGAAGCGGATCCGCAGCCCTGCGTTCAGGAACGCCATCACCTGCAGGCGCTCGGTCAGACGGTCGGCCTGGAAGGCCACCTCGTCGAAAATCGTCGAGTCCGGCCAGAAGCGAACCGTCGTGCCGGTGGGACTGCCTTCGAGCAACTCCTCGACCTGCTGCAGAGGCGTCTCGATACTGCCGCCGTCGGTGAAACACATCGCCCAGCGAGCGCCGTCGCGGCGCACCTCCGCCTGTAGGCGGCGCGACAGTGCATTGACGACCGAGACGCCCACCCCGTGCAGGCCGCCGGAGACCTTGTAGCCGCTGCCGCCGAACTTGCCACCGGCGTGCAACAGAGTCATGACCACTTCGAGCGCCGACAGCTCGGGCATCTCGGGGTGCGGGCCGGTGGGGATGCCCCGGCCGTTGTCGATCACCTCGCAGGAACCGTCGTCGTGCAGCGAGACGTCCACCTCGGTGCAGTGCCCCGCCATCGCCTCGTCGACGGCGTTGTCGACAACCTCGTAGACCAGGTGGTGAAGCCCGGTCGGTCCCGTCGACCCGATGTACATGCCGGGACGGCGACGAACCGCCTCCAGCCCTTCGAGAACGGTGATGTCCGCTGCTTCGTACGACTCAGCCCTATCAACCACTCGGAAGCGCCTCCGTCCAAAACCGGTTCGTCTCGGGGCCTCTCCAGGACCATGCGGGCCACCCTGCGGGGGGCAAGATCTGCACCGGAGGTGCCGGCCGACGGCTTTGCTCGACCGGCTTCATTCTACCGCCCCAGATGCCCGTCCCGGTTCCTTCCGCCGGCCACTCTCGGTCGGATGAACTGCACTTTCCCGTCGCCCAGGAACTCACCCAGACGGGCCACCAACTCACTCTCCTGCAAGCGTACCTGTGCGGCCCAGACAGGGTCGTCCACGTCGACTGTGAGCCGCCGGTTGACCAGCCGTGCCGGTCGAGCGTGAGCGGCGAGCGCGGGCCCCGCGGCAGCCGGCCAGTGCTCGAAGAGGGCCGTCAGGACGTCCGCGGGCGGCGAGCCGAGGCCTCTGAGGAGACGGTTCAAGCTGTCCTTGACAGGTCGCGGCCCGCGACGTGCAGCCGAGTCCCGGGTCATGGCGCGGCAGTGCGCGCGGCCGGCAGCTCGGCGACTGCCAGCACCTGCGCCGGCCGGGCCCCGGGCGGAACATCGCCGGCGGTGGCCAGCAGAATCTGACCGGCCGGCAACAACTCCAGCAGGCGCTCCTGGCGCGCCGGGTCCAGCTCGGAGAACACGTCGTCCAGCAGCAGGAGCGGCGGCGCACCGACGGACTCGGTCATCGTCTCGTGCAGCGCCAGACGCAGCGCCAGAGAGAGGCATCTCTGGTTCCCCTGCGAGGCATGTGTTCGCGCCGGAAGCCGGTCGAGACGCCAGTCGAGGTCGTCGCGGTGCGGGCCGACGGTCGTGACGGCACGTTGAAGATCCTCGGCGCGCGCCTCGGTGAGTGCGGCCTTCAGCCCCGAGACCAGCCACGGAGGTTCGTACGACATGCCGACCGGGATGGCTCCGTCACCGGCGAGATCCCTGAATAGGCGCTCCATGCGCGGCCGCAACTCCTCGACTGCAGCCCGGCGATGTTGCGCCCAGGTTTCACCGGCCGCCGCGAGCCGGTCGTCCCAGATGTCGAGTGACCGGCGGGTGTCGGCGTCCAGGTGTCGCTCGCGGCTGCCGCCGACCTGGCGCAGCAGGGCATTGCGCTGCCGCAGGCAGGCGCCCAGGCGTCGGCGATCCTCAGCGTGCCGGGGGTGCAGGCTCACGATCGCATCGTCGATGGCGTCCCGGCGCGCGCCGGGCGAGCCCTTCACAACCAGCAGGTCGTCGGGTTGGAAGGTCAATACCGGGACCTGCTCCTGCAGCTCGGCCGCCCGGCGCAGGGGCTGGCGGTTCACCTGGGTCCGGTTCCGTCCACCGGCCGGCCGTACTTCGGTCTCGACGAGCAGCCGGCGGTCGCCGACAGCGAACTCACCGCGCAGAACCGCCCCGGATGTGCCCGTCCTGACCATGTCGGCGGCACTGGCGCCCCGGAACGAGGACAGCGACGCCAGATAGCCGACGGCTTCCAGGAGTGACGTCTTGCCCGACCCGTTGGGGCCGCGGACGACCGTCAGCGCCGCGGAAGGTTCAAACGCGACACTCTCGTGCAGGCGGAAGTCGCGTAGCTCGAGCCAGCGGAGCAGCGCGCCTCCTCAGGTGATGCGCAAGGGCATGAGGACATAGAGGAAGTCGTCCTCCTCGGGGGACCGCAGCAGTGCCGGTTTCAACTTGTCCGCTGTCAGCAGCACGATCTCCTCCCCGTCGAGAGCCTCCACCCCGTCGTGGAGATACTCCGCGTTGAAGGCGATGACGAGATCCTCCCCTTCGTAGGACGCGGCCACTTCTTCGGTTGCCTCGCCCACATCCTGCGCCCGTGCCGAAAGGGTCAGGCCGCCCGCCTGCATGCTCACTCGCATCGGCACCTGCGCGAGCGCCAACAAGCGGACGCGCCGGATGGCATCGAGGAGCGCCTTGCGGTCAACCACCAGCCGGTTCGGATGGTCGGTGGGAATCAGCCCCTCGTAGCTGGGGAAGTCACCGTTGATCAGCCGTGCGGACAGCCGCGTCTCCCCCACCTCGAACAGCACGGTGTTCTCGTCGAGTTGCACACCTACACGCACATCTCCGACCACCAGTCGCGCCACTTCCTCGAGTGCACGCGACGGCACCAGCACACCCTTGTCACCGACCTCCATCGAGACACTGGTGAGATCACGCTGGGCCAGCCGGTAGGAGTCGGTCGCGACCACCCGCAGCCCGCCACCGAACGCTGTCAGCAGCACTCCCGTCAGCACCGGGCGCGACTCATCACGGCCCGCTGCGGAGACCACCTGACGCAATCCGCCAACCAGCGCCTGACCGTCCACAGTGACAGTGGCCTCGCCAAGCAGTGGAATCCGCGGGAAGTCCGACGCCGGCATCGTCCGGAGCGAGAACTCCGAACGACCGGCACGCACCTTCAGGACCTGGTCCTCGAAGTCCACCTCCACTGCCCCGAGATCCAGGGACCGCACAATGTCGGTCAGCAGCCGAGCCTGGACCAGGGCGCCGCCATTCTCGACACCGCTGACAGTGATTCGATCTGAAATCGTGAGGTCCACGTCGCTACCGGTGATCGACAAGCTGTCCCCGGAGAGTTCCAGCAGCACACCCGACAGACCCACCACCGGCCCGGCCTTGGTTGTCACGGCTCGCCCGGCTCTGCTGAGAGCACTGATGAGCGTGTCCCGTTCACATTTGAACTTCACAGGTTCCGTCCTTCACTCAGGATCTTCTTGTACATAGGTTTGTAGTGGTAATAGGGCTGGGGATTGTGCATTTCCGGGCTGGAGGGCAGGTGAGAGGCTCACGAGGCTGTGGAGGTGGTCAGGCGCTTTTCACAGGGGTGCGGCACCGGAGTGTTGGGCACCGGTCGGAGCAGTGGTGTTCCGTCTGAGTTTGCCCGGCGGTTGTGCACAGGATTCCCCATAGCGGGCGGGGCGTTAAGCGGCGCTCCCCACGTTGCTTCGCAGCATACGGATAAGTTGTGTCACTTGTTCGTATACCTGCTGCTTTTCTGACATCAGCTGTTTGATCTTGTTTACAGCGTGAATGACTGTCGTGTGGTCTCGGTCCCCGAATTCGGTAGCGATTGCCGGGAAGCTGAGTTCGGTGAGCTCGCGCATCACATACATGGCGATGTGGCGCGCCGTGACCAGCTGGCGCCGACGGCTCGCTCCGACTATCTCCTCGACAGGCACGCCGAACATATTCGAACATGCGTTCATAATGTGGGCCGGCATCACCACCTGCTGCTTCTGGGGCGTGAAGACGTCGCGGAGCAACTCCTGGGCGGTGGGTACAGAGATCTCCTGACGATTGAGTGTCGCGAAGGCGCAGACCCGGGTTAGGGCGCCCTCGAGTTCCCGGATGTTGCTTGTCACGCGCTCCGCTATCAACTCAAGCACCTTGTTGGAGAGCAGGTGGCGACACTCGTCGGGTACCCGATGGTCGAGGATTGCGAGACGGGTCTCGATGTTGGGGGGTTGGATGTCAGTGATCAGCCCCATCTTGAAGCGGCTGCGAAGGCGGTCCTCCAGTGTCGGGATCGAGTCCGGTGGCCGGTCACAGGTGATGACCAGAAGGCTGCTGGTCTCGTACAGCGTGTTGAAGGTGTGGAAGAACTCCTCCTGGAGTCCTTCCTTGCCGGCGAAGAACTGAGCGTCGTCGACCAGCAGGACATCGAGGCGCCGGTAGTAGTCCTTGAAGGCGGGGAGTTGGTTGGATCGGATGGCATAGACGAAGCGGTTCAGGAAGGTCTCCGTCGAGACAAGGCGAACGAGCGACGCCGGGTAGTGCTCGTTGACGTAGTGGGCGATCGCATGGAGCAGGTGCGTCTTGCCGAGTCCGGCACCCCCGTAGATGAAGAGCGGGTTGTAGACCTTGCCCGGCTGCTCGGCGACCTGGAAGGCAGCGGCCTGCGCGAAGGAGTTGGACGGACCGCAGACGAAGTGCTCGAACTTGTAACGCGGGTTCAGCGGCTCATCCACGAAGAGGCCCTCAGCACCGGGCGAGGGCGTGGACGGACGGACTTCCTCGACCCGGCGCGCGGCGGGTGTGTCCTCGGTCGCCGGGAGCAGCAACTCCTCGAGTGCTCGCGGATCGGTGGAATCGAGTGGGAGAGGTTCGATGTCGATGACGAGGTTGAGCGGCTGACCGGTGATCTCAGTCAGAACGTCCTCGATGAGGTGGCGGTAGCGACGTTCGATCTTGTCTCGGGCGATGCTGCTGGGGACGTGGACCCGCAACCGGTCGCTCGTCAACTCGTACGGCCGGATATCTCGGAACGTCGAGTGCCAGACGGCATCGGAGACATGGTTCTGAATCGTGGTTGCGCAGGCGCTCCACAGATGCGCTGGGTCGTTCACGGTTGCGGCTCAGTTCTGATGAGGACCACCCACCTCGCGGACTCTGCTCCAACGGTCGGCAGAGGATAGGTTGTCGCGCTGGTCGGCTGCTTGACGGACCTGCGGTGTTCGTCGTGGCGGGCAATCTAGCCGCACCGTTCGGCGGGTGTTGGCGGTAGCTGTTTAGTTCCCTTTAGTTCCGTTCTCGTTGGTTGACTTTTCCGCAAGTGTGGTCGTGAACCCGAAACCCGGTAGCACAACACGCTGCGACGGCTCGGCGAACGAGGCCGCCGCCGCGGTTGTGGAGAACATCCTGTCCCCGTAGCGTGAGGCGGTCGAGTCGTGTCCGGTCACCTGTCCGGACGGCTCGCCTCGACGGTCCTCACGGCACCCGGCCGGAGGAGCCGGCGCCCCGGGAATCACTCGCTGCGTGTGCACCGGCGGGAGTGGGTTGGCCCGGCGCAAGGAGGAGCGGAAGTGAAGCGGACGTATCAACCGAATGTTCGTCGCAGGTCGCGGCGGCACGGGTTCCGGAAGCGCATGAGCAGTCGCGGCGGTCGGGCTGTTCTGCGGGCCAGGCGCCGTCGAGGTCGCCAGAGGTTGTCAGCCTGATCGGGCGAATCCGATCAGGGTCGACATTTGAGCGGCTCCGCCAGGATGGTCGAGTCGTCCGTCATGGCGTACTCGAGTTCCGCTATCTGCTCGACGGCGGGGACGGCCCGCCGCGTGTGGCGTTCGCCGTTTCTCGCCGTGCCGGTTCCGCGGTGGTCCGGAACCGCCTGCGACGCCGGTTGCGGGCTGTGATGCGTGAGTTGGGCGATCCCGCCCGGCGGCCGGCGTTCCCGAGCGGGGACTATCTGATCCGCCCACGGGGAAACGCCGCCGCCGCGGCCTTCGTACGATTGCGGCGGGACGCCGAGCACTTACTGGCGCGCATTTGCGCAGGTGAGGGGCCATCGTGAGCCTCCCGAAGCGCCTGTTCCTCGGGACAATCCGCCTCTACCAGGCGTTCAGTGCGGTGCGACCGCCCCGGTGCCGCTTCCTGCCGACGTGCTCGGCGTATGCGGTGGAGGCGATCGAGGTGCACGGCGCCTGGCGCGGTGGCTGGTACACCGGCCGAAGGCTGTTGAAGTGTCACCCGCTCGGGCCGTACGGGGCCGATCCGGTGCCGCCCCGCCGTGGCGAGTCCGTCACCTGTGAGAGCACTGTCTGATGTTCGACGCAATCGGCAGCGCGTTCGAACCCCTGATGAGGCTGGTGGCGCGGGTGCTCTCGTTCCTCTACGACGTCTGGCCGAGCTACTCCGGGGCGATTGTGCTGTTGACGGTCTGCGTGATGACGATCCTCACGCCGGTCACGATCCGCAGCACGAAGTCCATGCTGGCGATGCGCCGCCTCGCACCGGAGGTCAAGCGCTTGCAGGCCGAGTACCGGCACGACCGTCAGAAGATGAACGAGGAGGTCATGGCGCTGTACCGGTCGAACAGCGTCAACCCGCTCGGTGGATGCCTGCCGCTGTTGATGCAGTCGCCCGTCTTCCTGGCGCTCTTCTATGTGCTGCGTGGACTGACGCGACGGACGTCTGTGCTGGGTTGGTCGTCCGGACAGGCGGGCGCGGCCTGCGCCGGATCCGGCGCGGACTGCGCTCCGCAGTTGGTCAGTGCACCCAAACAGACGTTCAATCCCGACTACCTCAACGCCGACAGCCAGCTCTACCGGGATCTCGTGGTCAGCACCGAGATGAGGGGCTGGGGGATCGATCTGGCCGAGAGCGCAAGTTCGGCGTTGGGGAACTCATTCGTGTCGGGGCTTCCGTACCTCGGGATGATCGTCCTGGTGGCGGGGCTGGGCTATTACCAGCAGCGCCAGATCAGCGGGCGGATGTCCGCCGACGAACAGACACCGCAGGCGCGGATGATGATGCGGGTCATCCCGATCATCCTGCCGGTCATATCCTTCAGCCTGTCGGCGGGACTGGTGCTGTACTACAACGCACAGAGCATCATTCGCATTGGGCAGCAGGCGTTGATAACCCGGAAGCTGTACCGGCCGTTTGCAGAAGAGGAAGCGGCGCGCAAGGCGATGGAGGAGGCGGTTGAACGCGGCGAAGAACCCGACCCGCAGAAGGTACCCGAAACGCCACGCGGACTGGGGGAGCGGTTAGGGATTACCAGCGCTCCAGATCCGCGGCGTCACGGCCGGCAGCGGCCGGTGAGCGGTGCGGCACCGAAGCCCCGGGCTCTTCCTCCGACTGCCAAGGCGGCGCCGCCGCGGCCGGCACGTGAGGCGTCACCCCGGCAGGCGGGCAAGGGCAGTCCATCCCGGACCCAGGCGCCACGACCGGACCGCCGCAAGAGTGATAGAGCGAACAGACGTTTGAAGAAGGACCGGACCCCTCCGCCGAAACCGGTGCCGAGCCGCGTGACACCGAAGGGTGCGAAGCAGCAGCGGAGCAAGCGCTACAAGAAGTGAGAACCCCATGGAATGGATAGTGACTGAGGCGCGCACGGTCGCGGATGCGAAAGAAGTGGCCCTCGACCAACTCGGTGTGGACGAGCGTGAGGCCGAGTTCGAGGTCCTCGTCGAACCGCAACGTGGCGTCCTGGGTCTTGGCCGGGCGAATGCGATGGTACGCGCCCGGGTGATGCCTCGCGTCGAGAACCCACCCGATCGGCGCGGCCGGCAGCGGCGCGCACGCGCTGGCGACCGCAAGCAGCGTGCCGGCGAGGCGAAGGCGCAGCCGACCAACGATGTGTCCGGTGGCGCCGATCAGACCGCGCCGGGGACGAAGCAGACAAAGCAGACGAAACAGACGAAGCAGAAGCAACCCCAGCGTCGCGCGGCGGCCGGTGGGTCCGAGGGCCGGGGCCAGAAGTCGCCGGCGAAATCGAAACCGAAGGGCAGAGGAGAGGAAATGGACACAGTTGACTCAAGTGGCGGGGAGGACAGAATGGATCTGGCGAATGAGGAAGAGCTGCTTCGCTCATTCGCTGCCGGCCTGACCGAGTCGTTCGGGATCGATGCGACGGTCCGCACGGTGCGTACCGACGAGGGCGCCCTCGAAGTGGTCATCGACGGCGACGAAGTTGGGCTGCTGATCGGCCGCCGGGGCACAACGCTGGCTGCGATCGAAGAGCTCTTGCGGGTGGTCGTGCAGCGGCGGGCGCAGGGGCGTCGCTCCAGCAAGGTGCGACTTGAGGTCGGCGGCTACCGGAAACGCCGGAAAGAGGCCCTCGAATCCTTTGCGCAGCGCATCGCTGCGGAAGTCGTCGAAACCGGACGACCGAAGGTGCTCGAGCCGATGAATGCGGCTGACCGCAAGATCGTTCATGATGCCATCGTGGAGATGGGCGGCGTGGAGACGGCCTCGGAGGGGGAGGAGCCCCGTCGACGCGTCGTAGTGCGGCCCGGGAGTTGAGCTGATCGCCAATACGGCGGACCTTTCGCCCCTGGCAGCTCGTCTCGATCGGATATTCCAGCGCGCCCAGGAGCAGGGCCTGCTCGGGCGAGCAACATCGCCTCGCCAGGAGTGGGAGCACGCGGCAGGAATCGCCCGGCAACTCCCTGACGCCGGCGAGGGGCGCTGTGTGGACCTCGGCACCGGGGCAGGGTTGCCCGGCTTGGTGCTGGCCGCGTGCTGGCCGGCGACGAGGTGGCTACTGGTAGACCGAAGGCTGCGCAGCGAGAGCTTCGTACGGTGGGCGACAGGCGTGCTCGACATTGCCGATCGAGCGTCTGCCGAGCGGGGCGACGTGGCTGAGTTGGCACGGGAACCGGCGCTGGCGGGAACGTTCGACATGGCCGTCGCCAGGGCATTCGGCCCACCAGCGGTCACTGCTGAGTGCGCAACGGGCTTCCTTGGGGTTGGTGGTCGATTGGTCGTGAGCGAGCCGGCTACCGAGAGCGAGGCGCGCTGGCCTACCGAGCCGCTTGCCCGCCTCGGCCTGGTGGTGCGGGCGACCGGCGCCGACCCGCGTTTCGTGGAACTCGCGAAGGTGGCGCCGCACGAGGATCGTTTCCCGCGCCGTCTCACCGCCATGCAGCGTGACCCGCTCTACTGAAGTAGCACTCCGCGGGGCGCGATTCGTTCGGGAGCCGAAGACCCATCGAGCCGAAGACCCATCGAGCCGAAGACCCATCGAGCCGAAGACCCATCGAGCCGTTGCACATCGGTGGCGTGTTGCCGGCCGGAAGCGAGCTTTCTGAGAAGCGCAAGTGGCGGGGTCATCAACCCCTATGTTTCACGTGAAACATCACCGTTCGCGGCAGCGCCGCCAAGTACACTCGTTGATCAGTGGTCGCCGTTGGAGGTGTTGCTCCTGTGACGTCTGAAAGCCGCACGATTGCCGTTGCCAACCAGAAGGGCGGCGTCGGAAAAACCACCACGGCGATCAACCTGGGCGCTGCTCTCGCAGAACTGGGACGTCGGGTGCTGGTGGTGGACATGGATCCCCAGGCCAATGCGACGACAGGCATCGGTCTTGATCCGCGTGAACTCACGGTGTCGGTCTACGACGTCCTGCTGGACGGCAAGTCGATGGCCGACTGCATCGTCCCCACGTCGGTCGAAGGGTTGATGGCGGTGCCGTCGCACCTCGATCTTGCAGGTGCCGAGATTGAACTTCAGTCGGCGTTCAACCGGGAACGCCGGTTGGCGAACGCCCTCTCAACGGTCAGCGATGAGTTCGACTACCTGTTCGTCGACTGCCCGCCGGCTCTCGGGCTGCTGGCGATCAACGCGCTCACGGCGGTGCGCGAGGTGCTCGTACCGATCCAGTGCGAGTATTTCGCCCTGGAGGGGCTTGCGCAGCTGTCGATGCACGTCGACCAGATCCGCCGGCACCTGAATCCTGACCTCAGTGTTTCACGGCTGCTTCTCGTGATGTACGACGGGCGCACGAACCTGTCGCGGCAGGTATCCCAGGAGGTGCGGGCTCTGTACGACAATCGTGTGTGTCGCACAGTGATCCCCCGGTCGGTGCGGCTCGCGGAGGCCCCCGCCCGGGGCATGCCGATCACCGTGAGTTCGCCTCGCTCCCGTGCCGCCCTGACCTATCGCATTCTCGCCAAGGAGTTCGAGGCCAATGGCACAAGGTGAGCGCGGCCTGGGCCGGGGCCTCGGCGCTCTGATCCCGACCAGTGGACGCGTGGCGGGCGGCTACCGCGAGGTTGCAGTCTCCAGCATCGTGCCCAACACGCATCAGCCGCGGGCGAAGTTCGACGAGGAACCGCTCGACGCCCTCGCCGATTCAATCGGTCGGGTTGGCGTTCTGCAGCCGGTTCTGGTCCGGCAGATCGAGCCCGACCGCTTCGAGCTGATCGCCGGTGAGCGCCGGTGGCGGGCCGCGAAACGCGCCGGGCTGCAGACGATCCCGGCACTCGTCCGGTCGGTCGCGGACCAGGAGTCGCTCGAGGAGGCACTCGTCGAGAACCTGCATCGCGAGGATCTGAATCCGTTGGAGGAGGCCGCCGCATTCCTCCAGTTGCAACAGGACTTCGGACTCACCCAGCAGGCGGTGGCCAGCAGAGTCGGCCGGAGCCGGGCGGCGGTGACCAACGCGACCCGCCTTTTGCAGTTGCCCGCCGATGTGCAGGAGCTGATCGCCGAGCGCCGGATCTCGGCGGGGCATGGGCGAGCACTCGCGGGCATAGCCGACTCCGGCCAGCAAGTTAGCCTGGCCCGCCAGATCGTCCGGGAGGGTTGGTCGGTGCGTCAGTTGGAGGACCACTTGCGGTCCCCTGCGGCGACCCCGGCGGTGTCCGTCGACGGGAAGTCGCCGGAGCAGGTGGACGAGCATGACGCGGGTGAGGCTGGCGTAGTGGCGAACGAGTCAGCGTTGCTGGAGCTTGAGAACTTGCTGGCGGAGTATCTCTCGACGACGGTGCGCGTGGAGATCGGTGAGCGCAAGGGGCGGTTGACGGTGGAGTTTGCAGACCTCGACGATCTCGAACGGATCTACCACTTGGTGACGCGGTAGCGGGGCCCGGCCGCCTCGACCATAGTGATACATATGTTCGGGTCCCTGGCCGAACGGTAACTCCGGGGCTTCAGAGCGGTTCGGCGGTCCAGTCCACGAGGCTCTGGGCAATCCGCTCGGCCAGGACCCCCTGTTGTTCCACAACGATCGGTGGCGGTCCCAGGTGACAGGCCACCGCCGGCATCCGGCTCTCTCGTAGTAGCGGGAGGCGCATACCGCTGGTCGTGCCCGGCACGTCCAGGACACCGCCCAGTCCGGAAGCCAACAGTTCGGCCAGGCGCTTGCCCCCGCTGGACGTGAAGCCCGCCGTCTCGAAGTAGAAGCTCTCACACCTGCGATCGTCCACCAACTGGACGTCCAGCAGCACTGAGGTGTCGAGCTCGTTGGCTGCCGCGGCCACCTCCGAGCCGTCGCGCTGGACCAGGACGAGCACTCTGGCCCCTCGGCGCCGCAGCACCCGAGCGGTGGCCACGACGAGCGAGTCGGAGCCGGCCAGAGCGATCGGAGCAGCGCTCAGGAGTCGAGGCCTGCTGCGCAGGCGCTCACGCTCGAGCAGCATCTCCATGCTGTGGCTGTCGCCGGTGGGGATCCGCTCCAGGACCGCGACGGTGTCGGGACCGCAAATCCCATCCGCGGTGAGCCCGGCGTTCTCCTGCAGCGCGCTGATTGCCGCGGCGGTGTCCGGCCCGAGGATCCCGTCGACCCGGCCCGCGGAGAACCCCAGGGTTCCCAAGCGGCGCTGGAGGTCCGCGACGTCCTCCCCACGCTGGAAAGGGGTGCGGAGGTACAGCAGCCGATCCCCGAGGCGATGCCCGGCCTCGACCAGCGCAGCCCATGTGCCGGCCCCGCAGACACCGTCGGCCAGCAACCCTCGGCTCTGTTGGAAGCGCCTGACCGCCTCGGCAGTGACGGCCGTGTACTCCTCCGCCGGGGAGATGTCGAGTTGCCCGGCCGCGGCGAGCTTGCGATGCAAGTCGCGCACGGTCGCCCCTTGGGAACCGATTCGGAGAGGCAGCGCCTCCTCGGCTATCGGTGCTCCCCCTTCGCCAGGCGGTGCCGGAGATGCACCGCGTCCTACAAGAACTCCGCGAGGTCCTCCAGGAGCGCGGCCTTGCTCTTGGCGCCGACGATGCGCATGGCGGCCTCGCCGTCGTTGAACACGATGAGCGTCGGGATGCTCATCACGCCGTGGCGGCGCGCCACGTCGGGCGCGTCGTCCACGTTGAGTTTGGCGAAGGTGATGCTCTCACCGTGCTCGCCGGCGAGCTCGTCGAGGATCGGTGCGATCATCTTGCAGGGACCGCACCACTCGGCCCAGAAGTCCACGAGCACCGGCTTCGCTGCCGCGCCGACCGTCTCGTCGAAGCTCGCTGAGGAGAGTGTCGTGATGCCTGCCATGTGTCCTCCAAGGGCGGGCGCAGCGCATCCTGCGGCCTCGCGTCGAGATGTTCAGGGATTCGGGTGGTTTAGCGCGTAGCCACCCCCTGCAACGCTAGCGGTGCCCGGCGTCGTGTTGCGCCTCTAGCCAGCGCTCGGCGTCGATGGCCGCCATGCAGCCGCTCCCGGCGGCGGTCACCGCTTGGCGGTACACGTCGTCCTGCACGTCGCCGCAGGCGAACACCCCCGGGATGTTCGTTCGGGTGGAGCCTGGTTCGGTGATCAGATAGCCGTTGGGATGCATGGCCAGGGAGTCCTTGAAGAGGTCGGTATTGGGCCGGTGCCCGATGGCGATGAACAGACCTGCCAGCGGCAGCGTCTGCTCGGCGCCGTTGCCGGTGTGCCGCACTCTGACCCCCTCGAGCACATCAGATCCGAGGATGTCGACCACGGTGTGGTTCCAGAGGAAGTCAATGCGGTCGGAGGCGAAGGCGCGGTCCTGCATGATCTTGGACGCGCGCAACTGGTCACGCCGGTGGATAACAGTGACCTTGGTGGCGAACTTCGTGAGGAACAGGGCCTCCTCCATGGCGGAGTCGCCGCCACCCACCACCGCGATCTCCCGGCCACTGAAGAAGAACCCGTCGCAGGTGGCGCATGTCGATAGGCCCCGCCCCATGAGGCGTTCCTCGGCCTCGAGGCCCAGCATGAGAGATTGCGCGCCGGTGGAGACGATCACGGCCTGAGCGGTCGCCGCGGGCGCCTCGCCATCTCCGACCCAGAGCCGGAAGGGTCGCCGGGAGAAGTCCACGCGGCTGACTTTCTCGGTGCGGAGATCTGCGCCGAAGCGGGCGGCCTGGGCGCGGAACGCCGCCATCAGGTCCGGCCCCAGAATCCCTTCCGGGAAACCCGGATAATTCTCCACGTCGGTCGTGATCATGAGCTGGCCGCCGGGCTGGTCGCCGGTCGACGACGGCTCGCCCTCGAAGACCAACGGTTCCAGGTTGGCGCGGGCGCAGTAGATGGCGGCGGTCAGTCCCGCGGGGCCAGAGCCGACAATGACGACCTCGAGGGGTGGGGAGGTCACGTTGCTTCCCGCGAGGCGGCGCGTCGGGGGCGTTTGGCCCACAGCAGCAGCCCGATCCCACTGAAGAATGCGCCGAGCAAGACGTAGGTGGCCCACACGTCGCCGGGCAGGTAGGAGTCGATGAGCCGCACAAGGCCGATGATGCCCAGCACCAGCATCAGTACTGACAGCACGATCATGATCAGCCCGTAGACGAGCCGGCGGGCAAGGTTGGCGCTGGGCCGGTCGGTGGTGGCGCGGATGCGTCCCACGATCCCGACAATCCGGTCAGCGACCCGCCGGGGCCAGTCCTCAGACAGTCCCGGCAGGGCCCGGGGCTGCGGATCCGGCGGGATAGTCGGCATGAAGTCGAAAGTCTACCGAGGTGAGTTACCCGGCCGGGATCCCCTCGCAGGTGCTGCCGTCGAGCGCGGTGAGCGATCCGTCGGTGGTCCGGATCACGAGGATCCGCGTGCCGCTGAAGGTCAGCTGCAGTTCGACGGTGCCGTTCCCGATCGCCCCAGCGCAGCCGTCCAGCGCCTCGTCGGCGATCATCTCGGCGTCGTCGGGCGGTGGGATCTCGGCGCAGGTGGTGCCGTCGAGGGTGGTGAGTGCTGTCTCGGTGGTTCCGAGGATGAGGATGGGCGTGCCGCCAACGGAGAGTCGGAGTTCGACGGTGCGGCCGGCGATGGCGCCGGCGCAGGCCTCCTCGCGGGACGGTTCCGCGACGTCCCCGGCTGCCGTAGGCGTCGCTTCGTCGGCCATGACCTCGGTTTCCTCGGCGGTCGGGGGTGGAGGCGCAGCCTCTACGGCGTCGGTCCGGGCCGCATCTGCTTCGGCTTGAGCCGCCGCGAGCGCGGCGCCCGGTTCGACGGCGAGGGCCTCTGGCTCAAGATCGAGGGTCTCTGACTCGGCGGCGGGCGCCGGTGCAGGCATCGGGGCCACCAACACCTCGGGTTGTGGAGCGGACGTTGCCGGCGGGGGTGGAGGGTCTGGCGCGGGCTCCGGCAATGCCGGCGGGGGTGGCGGCTCCGGTGCCGCTGCGGCCGCCTCGGCCGCGGCGGGTTGATCGCCGAATGCCGGAGCGGCCGCTGGAGGGGGCGCCGCAGCAGGCGCCGCGGCAGTGTCCTGGTCGTCGCCGCCCCACTGGGCGAACAGCGCGACGGCGGCGGCCACGATGAAGCCGACGGCCACTGCCGCCGCCACACCGGTGATGACCGCGGTCCCGCGAGGCCGGCGCCGTGGCATATCCGCCGGTGCGTGCCGCCGGGCGTCGAAGTCCGCCAGCGCCGCCTGCACCGCGGCGTCGGCTGCGCCCGGCGGCGGGCTGACGGCACCGCCGACCGCCTCGGTCGCTCGCCGGAGCTCGCCGGCGCGTGCCGCCAGGTCGGGATCCTGGCGTACGGCCTCGGCCTCGGCGGCGGTGAGTTCGCCGTCGAGGAAGGCCGAGGCCAGTTCGTCGGGGGGAAGGCGGTCGTCGTTCATGGCTCGTTGCTCTTCTGACGTTCCGCAGCGGCTGTCTGGTTCCCCTCGCCGAGCATCTCGACGAGCCGTGCCCGGCCGCGCGCAATGCGGGACCGCACTGTGCCGGGAGGGATACTGAGCACCTCGGAGATCTCGTCGTAGCTGAGCCCCGCCTGATCCCGCAGCACAACCGGCACCCGGAACTCCTCGGGGAGTCCGGTGAGCGCGCTGTCGATATCGATCCGCGCACTGATTCTCTCTCCGACCGGATCGACTCGGCCGCTGCCGAGTTGGTCGGGTAGGGGTTCGGCCTGCCGGCGCTGGCGACGCCGCAACTCGTCCAGGCAGGCGTTGGTGGCGACGCGGTAGCTCCAGGTTGTGAAGCTTGATCGGCCGTCAAACCTCTTCAGACCGCGGCTGATGGCGATGAGCGCCTCCTGGGCGGCGTCGGCGGCGTCGGTGTCATTGCCGGCGAGTCGGCGGCAGACGGCGTAGACCCGGGGGTAGTGGCGGCGCAGCAGGATCTCCATTGCCTCCCGGTCGTCCCTCGCCGCTGCGCTTGCGAGGTCGAAGTCGGAAAGTGCTGTCCGCCCCCGCCGGCTTGCCGGCGGCGGTCGCTGCTCTCGCGTCGCGGCTGGGTCGCGATCAGAGCCCTCGCGGGACAGGCGCCTGATCAACTCAGCGTACTGTGGGTGCGGGTTCCGCTGAGATGATCGCTTCGGCGATGCGGATCTCCTCGGTCAGCGCCGCTCGAGGATCGGGGATCCACAGCAGCACCGCGCTCGCCCGTTGGTCGGCCAAGCCGAAGACCGTGTGGCCGGTGACGTTGACCTGCTGGTCGACGAGTGGACCCCAGTCGCTGAGGCGGTCATGGCCGCCTGCGCCCACGAAGACCGCAGCCTCCCAGCCGAGGGTGTCGGAGGTGACCGCCAGCTGCGACACAACTGTCGGCTCGGCGAGTTGGAACTCCAGCCCGACACCGCCGATCGTACGGTCGCCGGCGCTCAGGCCGGGAGTGGCCCAGAATGTTGCGGTATCGCCGTCGAGGACTCGCAGTGCATCGGGGTCGTCGCCGCCGGTCGCCGCCCGGGAGAACGTGATCGCTTGCACGGACACGATCGCCACACCGGGGTCGGCCGAGGGGGTCGGCTCGGCCGTCTCGGCGGCGGGGGATTCGTCGCCGCTGGCCACAGTCGCGGCCTGACCCTCGTCCTGGCCCTCGTCCTCCTGGCTCTCGTCCGGCGCGACTGCCGCCGGCGGGGGCTGGTCGGCGGTCACCGTGACGTCGGGTGCCCGGGTCGTGACGACCGGGGGCAGTGGCGGCGGTGGATCGGCGGCAGGCGGATCGTCACCGGTGAGTGCGGGGACCACGACCGCCGCTGCCACTGCGGCGCCCAGTAGCCCGACCGCCAGGGCGCGCGAGATCCGCCGTGGCCGGGTGACCGGCCTGGGTACCGGCTCGGGATCGGCCGAGGGAGGTTCGGCCGCCCTCGCCGGAAACTCGATCTGAGGAAGATCCGGCGGCGGGGAGGCACCGCGGGCCGCCGCGAGGAAGGCTCGCGCTTCGACAACCGAGCCGAACGGCCTCTCGGCCTGATCGGACTCTGCCTGGGCGATGAAGCTCGCCAGGCCCTCCGGAAGATCCTCGGCGCCGGCGGGTACCAGGCAGTCCCTCAGCAGACCGGCCAGGGCGCGTATGTCGGCCTGCTCCTGGCCCCAGGCAGGGATCGAGGGTCCAGCGGATGCCGTTCCGCCATGAGCCCAGGCGGTGCCGAAGTCGGTGATCTTGATGCGCCCATCGCCGCATAGCCAGACAACGTCAGTGGACAGGTTGCAGTGACGGATGCCCAGGTCGTGGGCCACGGCGAGCGCGTCGGCCACCTGCAGGGCGATGCTCAGAGCCTGCTCGGAGGAGATCGGGCCGCCCTCGTGGAGGTAACGGCTCAACGGCGTGGCCTCGACGTGCTCGAGGACGAGGCCTGTGACACCGGCCTCGAGCAGCGTGTCGTACACCGCCAGGATTCCTGGGTGCGAGAGTCGTGCCACAGCCGTCGCCTCGCTGCGGAATCGCTCGCGGACCGTCAGGTCGCCGGTCTCGAGGTGCAGGAGCTTCACGAGAACCGTGCGGTCGAGGATCTCGTCGCGCGCGGTCCAGAGGTCGGTTCGGGGGTTGGCCACGAGCCGGTGCAGGAGTCGGTAGCGCCCCTTCAGGTTGTCACCGGCGGTGACGCCGCCGGACGGTCGGTCCCCGGTGCCGCCGGCGGGTGCCGTCACCGCGGTCAGCCGTCGCCGGCGACCACGTATGTGACGCCGATCACGCCCTGACCTGCGTGGGTGCCGATGACAGGTCCGATCCAGCCGGTGCGGACCCGCTCGAGGTCGACTGACTCGCCGAGTAGCGCAAGGAAGTCGTCCATGTCCTCCGCGGCACCGTGGTTGACGCAGAGGTGGGTCACGGGCTCGTCGGCGAGAATCCGGTCACGCAACCAGACGAACGAACGGCGCCGGGTGCGGGTCCTGGCCGCCTCCTCGACGCGGCCGCTGCTCACGTCGACGATGGGTTTGATCGACAGCATCGAACCGAGCATCGCCTTGGCGCCGCCAACTCGGCCGCCCTTGCGGAGGTTCTCCATGGTGTCGATGGCGCCGAACATGCGTGTCCGCTCGGCCATGTCGACGCAGAGGGCCTCGATGTCGTCGAGAGAAGCGCCGTCGGCCGACGCGGCAGCGGCCTCGAGGACGATCGAACCCAGTCCACTGGTCAGCGAGCGCGAGTCGACGCAGCGAACCTCCACCAGATCCGCCACGGTCTGGGCGGCCGTGGCGGCGGCCGGCCCCGTGGCCGAAAGCTCGTGGGAGAGGTTGACGCAGACGATCCCTGTGGCGCCCTCAGCGGCCAGCGATCGGAACACCTCCTCGAACTGTCCCGGCGACGGGGCGGCCGTGGTGGGCAGCTCCTCGGCGGCGCCCATTCGTGCGTAGAAATCCTCCGGGGCCAGTTCCGCCCGGTCGACCAGCGGCGTGTCACCGAAGGTGATGATCAACGGGATGACAGCGATTCCCAACCGCTCGGTCAGCGCCTCCTCGAGGTCACAGGCGCTGTCGGTGACGATGCGGACGTTGCTCATGGCGGATCCTCCTCGGTGGCCGGCTTTGCGGTTCTCCCGGTTGACCCTAATGTGCTCCACAGCGGCGAATGTCCCGGAATGGCCCTGGATTAGGCTCGCCATCGTGTCCGTCCTGTTCCTCGCCGATGAGCGCTGCCTCGATCACGATCCCGGCCGAGGCCATCCTGAGCGGCCCCGGCGCGTCGATGCGGTGCGTCAGGGTGTGCTGGCGGCGGGGCTTGGCGATGCGCTCGTGGAGTGTGTGCCCGGTGAGGCCAGCGTGGCGGACCTCCGGATGGTGCACGGGGCCGAGGTCGTGGCGCAGGCCACCGAACTGGCTGCCGGCGGGGGCGGCGCCCTCGATCCCGACACTGTGCTCAGCGGCGGATCGCTCGTGGCGGCTCGGCTGGCGGCGGGGGCCGGGCTCACCGCGGTGGCGGAGCTGGTCGCCGGGCGCGGTGAGGCCGCGTTCTGCGCTGTGCGACCGCCCGGCCATCACGCCACGCCGTTCCGTTCGATGGGATTCTGCCTGTTCAACAATGTGGCCATCACCGCCGCACAGCTGGCTTCCCAGGGCCAGCGCGTCGTGATCGTGGACTACGACGCCCACCACGGCAATGGCACCCAGGACATCTTCTATGAATCACCCGATGTCCTGTTCGTCTCGCTGCACCAGTATCCGGCGTATCCGGGCACGGGTGCCGTCGACGAGACCGGTGCGGGAGCCGGGCACGGCACGACCGTCAACGTTCCGCTGCCTCCGGGCGCTACCGGCGACGTTTACCGGCGCGCCTTCGACGAGGTCGTGACTCCGGTGGTCGAGCGGTTCGCGCCGACGTGGGTGCTGCTGTCGGCAGGATTCGACGCCCACCGCGCCGACCCGCTGACGATGATGGGTCTGAGCGCCGGCGATTTCGCCGACCTGACGTCGGCGGTGCGTTCGGCGGCACCTGCAGGGCGCATCGTGGCGTTTCTGGAGGGGGGGTACGACCTGGAGGCACTGGGTGCGAGCGCGGCTGCCTGCGTCGCCGCGCTTGCCGGTGTGCCGTATCTGCCCGAGCCCGTCACCGCGGGTGGGCCCGGGAGTGCCGTCGTGGATATGGCCGCCCGGCTGCACCTGGATCGCTGAGCTGCGAGGCCGCGCCCGGTGGGGTGGCGATGAGCTTGCAGACGATCCGCAGCGCCGCGGCCATGCTGGTCCCCTGGGGCGAGCGGTTCGCGGCGGCCGGCGGCTGGAGGCTGTACGTGGTGGGCGGAGCGGTGCGGAGCCTCCTGGGCGGTACGCCGCTGGGTCCCGACGACGAGGTGGACATGACCACCGATGCCCGTCCCGAGACGGTCCGGCGGGTCCTGGGTGGCTGGGCCGACACTGTCTGGACGCAGGGTGAGCGGTTCGGCACGGTTGGCTGCCGGCGCCAGAATCGGATCGTCGAGATAACAACCCATCGCGCCGAGATCTACGCGGAGGGCTCGCGCCGACCCAAGGTGACCTATGGCCGCGACCTTCTGGCCGACCTGACCCGGCGGGACTTCACCATCGGCGCCATGGCGTTCGAGGTGCCGGCCACCGCGGAGGGCGCCGGGACGGTGGAGTTGATCGATCCCTTCGCCGGCCGGGACGATCTGGCGGCTGGCCGCCTGCGTACACCCCGCTCGGCGGACCTCTCCTTCGGCGAAGACCCGTTGCGCATGCTGCGTGCCGGGCGGTTTGTGGCCACGCTGGGACTGTCTGCCGACCCGGATCTCGAGGTCGCCATGCGCCGGCTCCGCGGTCGCCTGGCGATCGTGTCCGTGGAGCGCTGCACCCGGGAGCTCTCGTTACTGCTCGCTGCAGAGTCGCCTGGCGCAGGTGCCGAACTGCTGGCGCGGACAGGCGTGCTGGATGAGATCATCCCCGAGGTTGGCCATGCGGGACGGAACGCCGGGGCCGGTGTGGCACTCCTGGATTCAGTGGCTCCGGAGGAGTCGCTGCGGCTGGCCGCCCTGCTCTGGCCCGTGCCCGACGTGACGGCCGTCGCCGGGCGGCTGCGCTTTCCGGGTGCGGTGGCCCGCCGGGCCGGGCAGATCGCCCTGGCGGCACGGTCGCTGCTGGATTCGGCCGGCGACGGACCGGGCCACGCAGCGGTGCGCCGCTGGGCCGTCGACACAGGCGACGCGTGCCCGGCGGCGGCACAACTCGCCGCCGCAGCGGCACCGGACGATCCGGGGGTGGTGGCGTTCGTGGACCGCTGGCGTCAATTGAGGTCCGAAGAGGACCTGTCGGCGGCGTCGCCGCTCAGCGGTGCGGAGGTCATGGCACACCTGGGGATCGACGCGGGGCCCGCCGTCGGTGCCGCTCTGCGCCATCTCGAGGAGCTTCGGATCGCCGCTGGACCCCTGGATGGCGGCGAGGCCCGGCGACGCCTGAGCGAGTGGTGGGAGAGCGGTCGTGAAAACCGCGGCGCTGGATGAGTACTGTCTTGAACCGTGGCGACCGATCCGGCAGCGGCATATGCCCCCACCCGAGTGCAGGGGAGGGTGGACTACCGGCTGCTGCGCGAGGCCACGCTGGCAGGTGTCCGCCAAGGGCGCATCAGCCGTTCCGACGCCTGCGACGCGCACCCTGAGCTGCTTCGAGCGGCACGGTCATACAGCGAGGAGACCAACGAGCCCTGTCCGGTGTGCGGGGAGGGTCCGCTCGCCCTGGTCCGGTACGTCTTCGGGCCTCGGCTGCCGCCGAGCGGACGCTGTGTGGCCACGAACCTGGACTGGGACCGGATCCGCCGCCGCAAGGGGGACTTCACCTGCTACGTGGTGGAGGTCTGCTCGGACTGCTCCTGGAACCACCTGCGGGTCCGGTTCGGGGTCGCGGGCGCCCGCTGACGGGCGCACCGGCCTCCGGGCGAGTCACCGCCCGACCTCGCTCGCCGCCCGACGACCTTCTCGGCGGCCGCGCGCCCCGGTCGAGTCGGGCGGCCAAGAGGCAGAGGACGGTGGCATCAGCCCGACGACCAGTGGCGTGGCCCGGTAGTCGGGCTACAGTGGCGTCTCGCCGGCAGCCTTGTGCGCTGGACGCCGAAAGGAGGTGCCCATGGGCACTCGTCTCACCGTTCCTGCCGTTCGCGGGCGCAAAGTGCGCGCCGGCGGCGCGCCACTCGTCATGGTGACCGCCTACGACGCTCCGGGCGCACGACTGGCTGATGCGGCCGGTGTCGACATGCTGCTCGTGGGCGACTCGCTGGCCATGGTGGTTCTGGGTCATCCCGACACGCTCAGCGTCACCGTCGAGGACATGGCCCATCACACCGCGGCGGTCGCCCGGGCCGAGCCCGAGGCTCTCATCGTGGCGGATCTTCCGTGGCTGAGTTATCACGTCTCGTCTCAGGACACGATCTGCAATGCCGCCCGACTCATTCGCGCCGGCGCCCAGGCGGTGAAGCTGGAGGGGGGAAGCGCGCGGGTCCCGATGATCGACGCCCTCGTCGCCGCAGAGATCCCGGTCATGGGCCACGTCGGGTTGACACCCCAGTCTGTCCACGCCATGGGCGGGTTCCGGGTCCAGGGACGCACCGCCGAGGCCGCCATCCAGCTGGTCGAGAGTGCCAAGGCGCTCGAGCACGCCGGCTGTTTCGCCATCGTGCTGGAGGGCGTTCCGGCAGACGTGGCGGGACTCGTGACCGCTGCCGTCGGCGTGCCGACGATCGGGATCGGCGCGGGACCGGATTGTGACGGCCAGGTGCTGGTGTACCACGATCTGCTGGGTCTGCAGGACGACTTGCACCCCCGGTTCGTCCGCCGCTACGCGGAACTCGGCTCCGCCACCGTCGATGCGCTCGGACGGTTCGCTGCCGACGTACGGTCGGGGGATTTCCCGTCGCCGCAGGAGTCCTACTCGCTGAACGCCCAGGAGGCCGCGGCGCTGAGGCTCTACGGCTCCTGAGCCCACCGACCGCGCCGGCCCGGAGCGAGTGCCGGTAGGGTGACCTGCAATCGAGACCCTGCTCCGCCGGTATGGGTGGCGGGGCCCTGCGTCTGCAGGACCAGAGGAGGTGCCCTTCCGTGAGGGCCTACGAGTTGATGATCATCTATCGCGGCGACCTGGCTGAGGATGCCGTCGACGAGCTGCTCGACCGGGCACTTGCCGGGTTGGCGGCGGCGGGGATCGAGGTGGACCCCGAGCGGGTCAACCGCTGGCCCAAGCGCCGGTTCGCCTACGAGATCGACCACCTGAACGAGGGCTACTACGTGGTCATCGAGTTCGTGAGTGCGGGGGTCGACCTGTCGGCCTTCGAGCGTTCGTTGCGTCTCGCCGATGCGGTGGTCCGCCACAAGCTCATCCGCCTGCCCGACTCCGAGGCCTCCCGGCGCGGACTGCTGGGCAAGGCGTCCGATCCCGTGGCCGCCGAGGCCACCTAGCCCGCTCGCACCGGAGGAGCCCATGTCGAAGAGCCGCCCCCGTGCCAAGAGCCGCGACAGCGTCCGGCGAGGCAAGAAGAAGGTCAGCGTTCTCACGCACAAGCGGGTCGAGTACATCGACTACAAGGACGTGGACCTGCTGCGCCGTTTCATGTCCGACCGGGGCAAGATCCGCGCCCGCCGGGTGACCGGGAACGATGCTCAGCAGCAGCGCACGGTCGCTCGTGCCATCAAGAACGCCAGGGAGATGGCGCTGCTTCCGTATGCCAACCGGATCACGACCCAGCGTGGCGCAGGCCGTCCCGGTGGCCCGCGAGGCGAGGGCGGGCCCGGTCGCCGTGTCGACGGTCCGCCCCCGAGCCCGAGCCTGCCCCCGCCCCCGCCGGGCGCCGCGGCCGACGAGGCCGAGGCCCCGGAGGCCGCGGAGTTCTCCGAGCCGGCAGAGGCTCCTGAGGCTGCTGAGCTTGGGGGAGACGAGGAGGTGGAGTCGTGAAGGTGGTGCTGCGCGACGAGGTTCCATCCCTCGGCCGGCGGGGTGACATCTGCGACGTGGCCGACGGCTACGCCCAGAACTACCTCATTCCGAAGGGGTTGGCGATACGCGCCACCCGCGGTTCGGAGCGCGAGGCCGAGGCGATGCGTCGGCGCCGCGAGATTGCCGACGCGGCGGTGCTGAGTGAGGCCCGGGAGATGGCGGAGCGGCTCGCGGGGTCGAGTATCCGCGTCGTGGCGCGTGCCGGCGAGGGCGGGCGCCTCTACGGGTCCGTCAACGCCGTGAATCTCGCAGCGGCCATCGCGGAGCAGGAAAGGGTCGTGCTCGAACCCGACATGATCGCGGTGGCCGAACCGATCAAGGACCTGGGCAGCTACGTGATTCCGGTGAAACCCCATCCCGAGGTCGCCGCCGAGGTGACCGTCGAGGTCGTCGCGGACGAGTAGGGAGGCGGCTCTTCAGGCCGACTCCTATTGATGTTACATGTCTAATTGAGTAGTCTCTTTACTATTCGTGCGC
Source organism: bacterium (assembly GCA_028824415.1). GTDB lineage: Bacteria > Actinomycetota > Acidimicrobiia > Acidimicrobiales > CATQHL01 > VXNF01. The sequence continues at coordinate 94,701 of JAPPDX010000121.1, forward strand.
AGAGGTGCGCACAGCTTGGCCTTGATGGCGGCGGCCCTCGGGTCCAGTTGACGATGTGTTCACACATGCGCCTTTGGTTTCCCCTGCGCGTCCCCGTCCCGACCGCTGGCAATCCACCGTTGGAGGAGGGGATTACCCCCGGAAATCCCGAACTCGCTACCAAGCGCCCAACAGCGCAACGGTGCAATCATGCCGGACGCTCCGGTGCCCGACGGAAGCAGTTGCAGCACCTGAAGCGAACACCTGTACTACACTGTTCGATGAAGAACGAAGGAGGAGAGTGCCAATGGCGTTCGACAACACGGTTTCGATTGTTGGGAACGTGACCCGGGATCCCGAGTTGAGGTTCACGCCCTCGGGAGCACCGGTCTGCACGTTCGGCGTGGCGTGGAACCGCCGCTACGAGCGAGGCGGCGAGCAGGTGGAGGAGGTCTCGTTCTTCGACGTCACCTGCTGGCGTTCGCTGGCCGAGAACGTTGCGGAGTCCATCACCAAGGGCACCCGGGTCATCGTCTACGGCCGGCTGGACCAACGCTCCTGGGACACGCCGGAGGGTGAGCGGCGTTCGAAGGTCGAGATCGTGGCCGACGAAGTGGCGCCCAGCCTCCGCTGGGCCTCCGCCCAGGTGAACCGCAACGAGTTCCGCGAGGGGAACGGGACGGCGCCGCGGCGGACCGCTGCGCCCGGGGGGAGCCCCGCTCGATCGGCAGCGCCCTCCTACGGCGACGAGGAACCCTTCTGAGCCGAGCGGACTCGAGTCCCCGGCACTCTCGGGGATGAGCGTCCCGGCCGGTAGCTAGTCCCGAAAGGGACCTCGCCGGGACCGCGCCAGCGGATCTCCCGCCCCTTGGCCCTCGGGCCACAACTCTCAGTTGATCTCTCGCGGGGGCTGTCACACCCTCGCGACAAATTGAAGCGGTGACCATGACCACCACTTCGAGCACTCTGCAACCCGGAGCCGGTGCCCCCGAGGGCACGGCGTCGGCGCGCCGTCCCGCGGATGATCGCGGCGGTCAGCGTGCGCCGGGACGGGTGCCGCCGCATGATCTGGCGGCGGAGCAGGCGCTGCTGGGGGCGATGTTGCTGACCTCGGCGGCGATAGCCGACGCGGTGGAGTTGACCTCTGCGGAGGACTTCTATCGGCCGGCGCACGCCCATGTGTTCGACGCCGTGACCGCGCTGTACGGCTCGGGTGAGCCGGTGGACACCGTCACGGTGGCGGCCGAATTGCAGCGCAGCGGGCTGCTGGACGTCGTGGGGGGCGCCGGCGCGCTCGTGGAGATGCAGGCCAGCACGCCGGTGGCGGGCAACGCCGCGCACTACGCGGAGATCGTGGCCAAGAACGCCACGCTGCGGCGCCTCATCGGGGCGGCCGGCGAGGTCGCAGAGTTGGCCTACAGCAGGCCCGCGGACATCGACGCGGCCCTGGACCAGGCCGAGTCGATGATCTTCTCGGTCGCCAGTGGAACCGCCGCGACGACCATGGAGTCGCTGTACACGCTCATCGACAAGGGCGTGGCGCACCTCGAGCAGCTCTACGAGCACGGCCAGAGCCTCACCGGCATACCGACCGGCTTCGGTGATCTGGACAATCTGCTGTTGGGCCTGCAGCCATCGTCGCTGACCATTCTGGGGGCTCGGCCGGGCATCGGCAAGACCTCCCTGGCGTTGGGGATGGCCGCCTCGGCGGCCATGGACGCCCGCCGGCCGGTGCTGTTCTTCTCCCTGGAGATGAGCCATCTGGAACTGACCCAGCGGCTGCTCTGCTCGGAGGCGCAGGTCAGTACCCAGCACATCCGGTCGGGGCGCCTCAGCGACAAGGACTGGAAGCGCGTCAACGCCGCGGTGGGGCATCTGGCCGAGGCACCGCTGTGGATCGACGACAACCCCAACACCTCGGTGCTCGAGATCCGCGCCAAGGCGCGGCGCAAGCACGCCGAGTGGGGCGACTTGGGCCTCGTGGTCGTCGACTACCTTCAGTTGATGGGTGGCCGGGTCGGCGCCGAGAGCCGCCAGGTGGAGGTCAGCGAGATGAGCCGGGGGCTGAAGATCCTGGCCCGCGAGCTCAAGTGCCCGGTGGTGGCGCTCTCACAGCTGTCCCGCGCCCCTGAGAGCCGAGCCGACAAGCGTCCCATGCTTGCGGACCTGCGCGAGTCGGGCGCCATCGAGCAGGACGCCGATGTGGTCATGTTCCTGTACCGCGACGAGATGTACAACTCCGACACCTCCGACCGCGGCATCGCCGAACTGCACGTCGCCAAGCACCGCACCGGCCCCACCGGGGTTGTCAAGCTCGCCTTCCTGCCCCACTACACGCGCTTCGACAACCTCAGCCAGCGCTCGTCGGAAGGGGAGTTCTGAGAGCGTGGTCTTCCTCGGCGACGACATCCTGCGCTGGCTCGTCCTGGCCCTCGGCGGCGCGATGGCGGTCGGCAACATCCTGGCCCTCACCCGTCCCCGACCTCCCGGAAGAGCCGGCGGGGATCTTCCCCGCCCACCCCTGGTTCGGAGCCTCATCATGATCATCGTCGGCACGCTGGCGGCAATCTGGGGGTTGGCCAGCCTCGTGGCGGGATAGCTTGACCCGCCATGAGCGAGTTTGTACACCTCCAGTCGGGCACCGCGCCCGGCGTCGCCACGATCCGCCTGGATCGGCCCCGGATGAACGCACTGAGCAACGCTGTGAGCGCCGAGATCGCCGCTGTTGCCGACGAGTTGCGCGGCCGCCGGGACATCCGCGCGGCTGTGTTGTGGGGCGGGCCGAAGATCTTCGCCGCCGGCGCCGACATCAAGGAGTTCACACCGGGCAGTTCCGGAGCTGGAGGCGATTCGGGAGCACCGGTGAGCCTGACCGCGGCGCTGCGGCAACTGGAGTGCATCCCGCAGATCCTCGTGGCGGCCGTGAACGGCTACGCCCTCGGGGGTGGCTGTGAGTTGGCGATGGCCGCCGACTTCCGCGTGGCTGCGGACGACGCCATCTTCGGCCAGCCCGAGATCCTGCTGGGCATCATCCCCGGTGCCGGCGGCACGCAGCGCCTGCCGCGCTTCGTCGGCCTCAGCCGCGCCAAGGAGATCATCTACAGCGGGCGACGGGTCAGCGCCGAGGAGGCTCTCTCCATCGGGCTCGCGGATGAAGTCCATCCTGCGGCAGAGGCTTACGACCGTGCCGTGGAGATGGCCGAGCGCTTCGCGGCCGGCCCGGCTGCTCTGCGCCACGCCAAGGTCGCTATGAACGAGGGCTTCGATCTGCCGTTGGACGAGGCGCTCGAACTGGAGAGCGAGGAGTTCGTCGCCGCCTTCGCCACCGAGGACGCCCGCATCGGCGTCAAGAGCTTCATCGAGAACGGGCCCGGTAAAGCCGACTTCGTGGGGCGCTGATCGTGAACTCCCCGGCCGGCGCCATCCTGCCGGCGGCCGCCGTCAGCGTTGACTGGCTGGAGGCGAACATTGAGCGGGTGCTCGTGGCCGACGTTCGCTGGTATCTCGACGGACGCTCCGGGCGTGCCGCCTACGAGCAGGGCCACATCCCCGGCGCGGTCTTCGTGGATCTCGACGAGGACCTCTCCGGGCCACCGAGCACAGCCGGAGGTCGGCATCCGCTTCCCACCCCCCAGGACTTCGCGGAGGCAATCGCCGCGCTCGGCATCGGCGACGGGTGCACTGTGGTGGCCTACGACGATGCCGGTGGCATGGTTGCCGGGCGCCTCTGGTGGATGCTGCGGTCGCTGGGCGAGGCAGCGGCGGTCCTCGACGGTGGCTTGGCCGCCTGGTCCGGGCCGCTCAGCACCGAGTACCCGGCTGTCAATCCCGCACGCTTCACCTCCCGTCCATGGCCCTCCGAGGCATTCGTCTCGATCCAGGAGGTCGACGAGTTGCGCCGCGCGGCGGGGGCCGTTGTGCTCGACGCCCGCTCGCCCGAGCGCTACCGGGGAGAGCCGAACGACATCGATCCGAGATTCGGGCACATCCCGGGCGCCGTCAGCGCGCCGTGTGCCACCAACCTCGGCGTCGACGGGAAGCTGCGCAGCCCCGCAGAGTTACAGAGGATGTACAACTCGGCGGGTGTTGACGGCGAGACCGAGGCGGTGGCCTATTGCGGCTCGGGCGTCAGCGCCAACCTCGACCTGCTGGGACTCGAAGTGGCCGGCCTCGGGCCTGGCCGGCTCTTCGTGGGCTCCTGGTCCGCCTGGGGAGCCGATGGTGACCGTCCCGTTGCCAGCGGTTCTGAACCCGGCTAAGGGTCCCCCTTCCCTTGCTCGGCGCCGTCGTTGAGTCAGCCTGACCCGAGCTGAGGGGCCTTCGACGAGCGCGGGGCACCTGCTGCGCTAGCGATCCCCGGCCTCGCTGGTCGGGACCTCGAAGCCGACAGCGGCTCCTCCCTCGGGAGACGCGCCGGCCCAGACTCGCCCGCCATGGCGCTCGACGATCTGCTTGACGATTGCGAGGCCGAGGCCCGACCCCGTCTCCGAGCGCGCTCCCGCTGAGCGGAAGAATCGCTCGAAGACCAGAGGCCGATCCTCGGTAGGAATGCCCGGTCCGCAGTCATGGACCTCGAGGCGCCCTCCGCTTGCGATGAGACGGACAGGGGTGTCCTCGGGGCTGAACTTGATGGCGTTGCCCACGAGATTGTCGACCGCTCGCTCCAGGGATCCCCGCTGCCCTTGGACGGTGCCCGCGGACTCGGCCATGATGGTGATGTCACGGTTGGTGCGGCGTCGGGCGCGCTCTGCGGCGCCCTCGGCCAGGTCGGCCAGCTCGATTGTCGCCGGCGGTTCGTCCGCCGCCCCTGTTTCGCCGGCCAACTCCACCAACTCGGCCACCAGGTCGCCGAGTTCCCGGAGTTCCGCGTCGACGTCGACGAGGATGCGGCGTCGTGCCTCCTCGTCCACGGACTCGACGCGCTGCAGGTGCTCGATGTTCGTTCGCATGCTGGTCAGGGGAGTGCGCAGCTCGTGCCCGGCGTCCGCAACAAGTCGCTGCTGCTGGCGGCGCGACGTCTGCAGCGCTTCGAGCATGGAGTTGAAGCTGCGAGCGAGGCGTCCGACCTCGTCGTCCCTGGTGGCCTCGATCGTGCCGGCCAGTTCCTGGGTCTGCGCGACGCGCTCGGTGGCGCTCGTGAGTTGTTCGATTGGCCGGAGTGCCCGGCGCGCCAGCAGCCACGCCATGGCGGCTGCCACGGTCGCCAGGATCACGCCCAGCGGGATCGTTCGCCGGAGCAGGTCGTTCAGCGCCCGGTCGGTCTCGCCCAGGTCGCGCGCGACCTGCACCGCGCCGTTCCCGTCGAGCGCGCTGGTCAGCATCCGGTAGCGCTGCCCGTCGAGGGTGACCGTGCGGCGCAGCGGTTCCCCACCCTCGACGGCGAGCAGCCTGTCGTCGGCGCCGACCGGCAGTGGCACGTCGCTGACGGCGAAGACGGGCCGACCGGCGGCATTGAGGATCTGCACTTGGGCGTCGAAGTCGGCGAGCGGAATCCTGCCAATGAACGGCCGGGCGCCGCGTTGGCGCTGTTGCGCGAGGCCGGACGGATTCTCCAACACCTCCGAGACCGCGTGAGCGCGACGCGCCAGGAACTGGTCAACCTCCTGGTGCAGCTCTCGTTGGGCGAAGTAATACCCGCCGCCGACGGCCAACCCGACTCCCAGGATCACTCCGGCGAATGCCAGCAGCCCGACACGTGCCCGGAGACTCACCTGGGAGGCGGGCACCACGCGCCACCCGCGGATCAGGCCGTACCGGCCCCGCAGGCTCACGGCTCACGCACCACGTAGCCCACGCCGCGCACGGTGTGCAGGAGGCGGTCGCCTCCGTCGAGTTCCAGCTTGCGCCGCAGGTAGCCGACGTACACGTCCAGTGACTTGGAGTCGGTCTCGAAGTCGTAGCCCCAGACGCGCTCGTAGATCAGGTCGCGACTGAGGACGATGCCGGCGTTGTGCACCAGCAGTTCCAGAAGGTCGAACTCCGTCTTCGTCAGGCTGATCTCCCGTCCGCCCCGGTTGACCGAGCGCCCGGCTTGATCCAGTTCCAGATCAGCGACGCGCAAGGTCGCCCGGCCGCCGGGGGGTTCCTCGCCGGTGACGCTGGTGCGACGGAGCAGTGCCCTGATCCGGGCGAACAGCTCGTTGAGCGAGAAGGGCTTGACGAGGTAGTCGTCGGCGCCGGCGTCGAGGCCCTCCACCCGGTCTCCGACGGTGTGGCGCGCCGTCAGCATCAGGATCGGTGTGCGGTTGCCGGCGCGCCGCAGGCGGCGGCACACCTCCAGGCCGTCCACGTACGGCATGGCCACGTCCAGGATCACGAGATCCGCCGCCTCAGCTGCGAGCGCCTCCAGTGCCTCCGCGCCGTCGGCGGCGCTGCGGACGGCGTAGCCCTCGTGCGTGAGCGCCCGCCGCAAGGCGCTGGTGATGGCGGGGTCGTCCTCGGCCACGAGGATGGACGAGCGTGTCATGGCTGCTGCGACGGTAGTACCGCACCTCCGGCGAGGCCGAGCCGAGCAGCGGATTCTTAGGCGGTTCTTGCCTCCGCGCCCGCTGAAGGGCCCCGGAGCGCAGCCTGTGCCGCCTACCCTTGCGGCGGGAGTGCCTTCATGATCCTCGAACGTCTCAGCGGTTGGTCACGGCGCCGCAAGATCCTGACCCTTCTGGCGGCCGGTGTCGTGGCCGTGGTCCTGGCGATCGTGCTGGTGTGGCTGCTGGTGTGGCGCGGCGACGCCCCGCCGCCACC